>DASPKS010000147.1:0-16521 GCA_035628035.1 Rubricoccaceae bacterium | reverse complement strand
CCTGCCGGGCGGCGCTCAGCCGGTCTGCCAGACGAACCATCGCGTGCGCGGGAGCCTTAGCGCCCCCGCGGCGAAAGTACGCGGCCCATCTTTACCGTTCAACGTGGGGCGTGCACTCAGCCCAGCGCGTCCACCAGCAGCCGCACGGCCGTCAGCGTGACGATGGCGGCGAAGACGAGGCGTACTGCCTGCACGGGCACGCGCCGCGCGATCCACACCCCAAGCGGCGCCGTCGCCATCGCGGGGAAGGCGAGCGCGAGGGGGCGCACGAAGTCCACGTAGCCGACGGCACCGGCCGGCACGGCCGCGCCCTGCCCCAGCACCCCGTACGTAACGACGCCTGCCGCCGCGATGAGCACGATGGCCGCCGTCGAGGTGGCCGTGGCGGCCTTCGTCGGGAAGCGGAGGAAGCCGTGGTAGAGCGGCACCAGCACGAAGCCGCCGCCGACGCCGGCCAGGGCCGCCAGCGCGCCCGCACCGACGCCCGTCAGCGCGAGCGCGCCCGTGCTGTGGCGCTCCGGCCCGCCGCTCCCTTCGGGCCGCTCGCGCCTCAGCGCCATCTGCGCGGCGACGACGAGGAGCACGCACGAGAAGACGACGGCGAACACCTGCCGGTCGTACCACGACTGCGTCGTGATGAGCCGGCCGACGAGCGCGAGCACCGCGGCGGCGACGGCGCCGGAGATGAGCGCGGTGCGCCAGCGGATCAGCCCGCTCTTCCGGTGCGCGAGGACCCCCGACGAGGCGGCTAGCCCTACGCAAAACAGGCTCGACCCGACGGTGAGCGGCGCGAGCACGCGCGCATCCACGCCGAGGGCGGCGTAGGTGTAGAGGAGCACCGGCGCGTAGACGATCCCGCCCCCCACGCCCACGAGGCCGACGAGGATGCCCCCGGCGGCGCCGGCCAGCGCGAGGAGGGCGAGCGTGCCCGCGTCCACGCGCTCAGCCGCCGAGCACGCGGCGGTACGCCGCTTCGTCGCCGAGGAGGCGGAGGGCCTCCACGAGCGGGGGGTCGTCCTCCAGCGCGGCGCGGATCTGGTCGGTCCGGCCGCCGTAGCGCGAGAGGATCTCCTGGCGGAGGCGCGCCTTCAAGCGGGCGGCGTGCCGACTGAAGTCGTTCTCTTTCTCCTCCTCGATCTCGCGGCGGAGCGCCTCCACCTCGTCGCCGGTGGCGGCGTAGCCGGCCGCGCCGAGGTCGTCGGCGAGGGCGTCGAGGGCACGCTCGGCGCGCGTGGGGACCTCCCCCACCTCGCGGTCCACGAAGGCGGCGAACTCCTCCAGCAGCGCGTCGTCCACGGCGAAGTGCGGCGGGAGCGCGGGGTGGGTCGCCGCGTAGCGGTTGGCGAACCGGAAGAACGCCGCGTCGCGGACGAGCGCCTCTTCGAGGTCGCTCACGGGCCCGAGCGAGACCGGCACGTCGGGCTCGACGCCGTGCCCGTCGAACACCTCACGGCCGGCACGGGTGCGGAAGGCGTGGCGCGCCGAGTCGGGGATCGCCGCGCGCCCCTCGGGGCCGTCGTACGTGAACGCCTGGATAGACCGGCCGAGCGGGGTGTAGTAGCGGGCCGTCGTGATTTTGAGCGAGGTGTTGTACGGGAGCGGGCGGACGACCTGCACGAGGCCCTTCCCGTACGTCGCCTCGCCGACGAGGATCGCGCGGTCGTGGTCCTGCAAGGCACCCGCGACGATCTCGCTCGCCGACGCGCTCGCGCCATCGGTGAGGACGGCCAGGGGAAGGTCGGCCGCGGCCGGGTTCTCCTCCGTCATCCAGGAGCGCTCGGTCCCTTCCGCGCGGCCACGCATCGAGACGACGGGCGTGCGCGCCGGGAGGAACACGCTCGACACGCGGACGGCCTCTTCGAGGAGCCCGCCGCCGTTGCCACGGAGGTCGAGCACGAGCGCGCGGAGCGTGCCCTCGCCGCGGAGCCGCTCGACGGCCTCGTGGACCTCCTGCCCCGCGCCCTGCGTGAACCGCTCCAGCCGGACGTACCCCACGCCTGCCGCCGGGTCGCCCACGTAGCCGGTGTAGGTCACGTTCTTGAGCTGGACCTGCGAGCGCGTGAGGACAAAGCGGAGCCGCCCTGGCTCGCCCTCGCGCTCCACCTCGATGGTGACCGTCGTGCCGGGCGCGCCGCGCAGCAGGCTCCGGATGTCCGACGACGTGAGCGCCGACGCCTCCTGCCCGTCGATGGAGACGATCTGGTCGCCCACGCGGACGCCCTGCTCGAACCCGCTGTACCCCTCCAGCACGCCGAGGACGACGATGCGCCCGCCGCGCTCGTCGAGGCTGAGGCCGACGCCGCCGTACCGCCCCCGCGTGACGATGTCCATGTCCTCGTTGTCGGCCTCGTCGAGGAAGACGGTGTAGGGGTCGAGCGTGCCGAGCATGGCGGCGATGCCCGTCCGCATGAGGTGCTCAGGGTCCACCTCGTCGACGTAGCCGGCGGCGAGCTCCTCGTAGAGCCGGCCGAAGATGGTGAAGTTCTTCCGGAGGGCGAAGTAGTCGTCGTCCGGGAGGAAGAAGCCGGCAGCGAGGCCCACCGTGAGGGTGAGCGCGAAGGCGGCAGCGAGGCGGCGGCGAGGCATCGGCGTGGGGGCGGCTTTGCTAGCAGGCACAACGCGGAGGCCTGCGGTCTGTTGCGCGGGGACGCCGTTCAGGACGGCGCAGTGGTGGAAGCCCTGGCTGCCTCAGCGGCCTCGCGCTTCCGGTTACCCCGCTCGATAAGCGCCACGAGCCCGATGGACAGCTCGTAGAGCAGCAGCAGCGGCACGGCCATGATGATCTGGCTCATCGGGTCGGGCGGCGTCGTGATGGCGGCCACGATGAGGATCACGATGAGCGCGTACTTCCGCATCTGTCGGAGCCACTTCGCCGTCACGATCCCCACCTTCCCGAGGAAGTAGATCACGACGGGGAACTCGAACAGCAGCGCCGCGCCGAACGACCATCCCAGCACCATCGAGAAGTACCGCGTGAGGTCGAACTCGTTGAGGATCTGGTCGGAGAGGCGGAACTGCGCGAAGAACTGGAGCGCCAGTGGGGTGAGCACACCGTAGCCGAAGGCGAGCCCGAGCGCGAAGAAGAACGTGGCGCCGACGGCGGCGAAGCGGAGGCCGCGCCGCTCGTGCGGGTACAGCCCCGGCTCGATGAACCGCCACAGCTGGTACACCACGACGGGCGAGCTGAGGATGAGCCCCGCCGCGAGCACCGTCCCGAAGTAGGCGAAGAACTGCCCGGTGATCGTGCGGTTTTGCAAAACCACCGAGACCGCCTCGATCCCGAGCACGTCGTACATGAAGAAGCTCGGCCGCGTGGGACCGAGCAGCAGCGTGTCGACGATCCACCGGGCGAAGAAGAGGCACAGCCCGGCTGCGAGGACCACCCCGCCGAGGGCCTTTACGATTCGCCACCGCAGCTCCTCGAGGTGGTCGAGGAACGGCATCTCGCCTTCCTGCGCGAACTGCGGGTTCGGGAGCGCGCGGGGGTCGGCCGTGGCGCCATCGCCGGAGGCCGGGGCCCGCATCGCCGCGCGGGCGCGCTTCAGCCGCGTGGTCAGCGTCGGGCGCATCCCGGAGAACCGGCGCGGCGCGCCGGACTAGCGCGAGTCGCTCCCGGCCGAGGGCGCGGAGCGGGCCGGGCGCGCGCTCTCGCGGAGGTTCAGCTCGAGGAGGCTCTCCACCCAGAGGCCGTCGGCCTCCAGCCGGGGCCGGCCGCCGCTCCACGTGAAGTTGAACAGGGTGAGCACGCCGGCCACCTGGAACCCGTCGGAGCGGAGGAGGGAGACGGCGCGCGCTGCGGACCGCCCGCTGTTGAGGATGTCGTCGACGAGGGCGACGGGGCGGCTCCGGTCGAGCGGCCCCTCGACGAGGCGGCGGCGCCCGTAGGGCTTCCGGCGCTCGCGGATGAACCCGCCGCTGAACGCGTGCTCCTCCGTGCCCCCCCCGAGGATGGCGCACACGATGGGGAAGGCGCCGTAGCCGAACCCGGCCACTTGGTCCACGCCCCGCGCGCGGAGCCGCTCGGCGAGGACGGCACCGACCTCGTGGTAGACCTCCCCGTCGAGCATCGGCGTGCGCGTGTCGAGGAGCCACCCGATGGGCTGCCCGCGCGGGTCCGTGATCGGCTCGTCCTCTCGGCGCACGAGGGCGCGCTGGTAGAGGGTGTGGCCGAGCTTGGCGAGGGCCGACTCCGGGACCGAGCTGTAGTCGTGAGCCATCGAGGAACCGCCCGACCGGTCGGGCGAAACGGGGCGCGCCGGCGCCTTTTTGAAATGGGGGGCGGGGCTTAACCCGACGCCGGAGCATTCGTTCCGGCATCTGGGCGAGGACGGCAAGGTACGTCAACCCGACGTGCAACCGACGTGCCGCCGGCCCCGCTGGACGGGCACGCGCGCCGTTCGTCGCCGGCTCGGGGCGGGCAGATCAGGCCTCGGATGCGACGACACCGAAATCGTCAGATCCCCGACGGGAAATCCTCCAGGCGGTAGAGCGGGAACGCCTCACAGAGCGCGCGGACCTCCCGGCGGACGGCCTCCCGCTCCCCCTCGCTCTCGGGGTTCGAGAGCACGCGATCCACCAGCCCTACGACGTGGCGGAACTCGTCGGGGCCGAGCCCCCGCGTGGTCATGGCCGGGCTGCCGACGCGGATGCCACTCGTCACGAACGGGCTCTCGGTGTCGTAGGGGACCATGTTCTTGTTCACCGTGATGTCGGCGGCGCCGAGGACGGCCTCGGCCGCCTTCCCCGTGAGCCCCTTCGAGCGGAGGTCGATGAGGGCGAGGTGGTTGTCAGTCCCGCCCGAGACGACGCCGTAGCCCCGCTCGACGAACGCCTCCGCCATCGCCCGCGCGTTCTCGATCACGCGGCGCGCGTAGTCCTCGAAGTCGGGCCGGAGCGCCTCGCCGAAGGCGACGGCCTTCGCCGCGATCACGTGCATGAGCGGACCGCCGATGACGCCGGGGAAGACGGCCGAGTCGAGGACCTGGCTGATCGTCTTGGGCTGCCCGCTCTTGAGGGTCTCGCCCGTCGGGCTCGGCGCGTCGGTGCCGACGAGGAGCATCCCGCCGCGCGGGCCGCGGAGCGTCTTGTGCGTCGTCGTCGAGACGACGTGGGCGTGGGGGAGGGGGTCGTTGAGGAGCTTCTTCGCGATGAGCCCGGCCGGGTGCGCCATGTCGACCCAGAGGAGGGCGCCGACCCCGTCGGCGATCTGGCGGAGGGCGGCGTAGTCGAAGTCGCGGCTGTAGGCGCTCGCGCCGACGGAGAGCACGCGGGGTTTGATCTCCTTCGCGCGGTCGCGCACCCGGTCGAGGTCGATGCGCCCCGCGTGCGGGCCGTCCTTCTCGACGCCGTAGAAGTGGGCCTCGTAGAGCCGCCCGGAGAAGTTGACCGGCGAGCCGTGCGTGAGGTGGCCGCCGTGCGCGAGGTCGAGCCCGAGGAGGCGGTCGCCCGGCTGCATGAACGCGAGGTAGACGGCGTGGTTGGCCGTGGCGCCGGAGTGCGGCTGCACGTTCACCCACGACGCCCCGAAGAGCTCCTTCGCGCGGTCGCGCGCGAGGTTCTCCGCTTCGTCGACGAACTGGCAGCCGCCGTAGTACCGCTTCCCGGGCAGCCCCTCGGCGTACTTGTTCGTGAGCGGGCTCCCCATCGCCTGGAGGACGGCCACCGAAACGAAGTTCTCGGAGGCGATGAGCTCGATGCCGTCGTTCTGGCGCTCAATCTCGCGGTGGACGGCGCCGAAGACCTCGGGGTCCTGCTGCTGGAGGGCGTGCATGGGCGGGAGCGAAGAAAGGGCGAGGAAGGTACGCCCCGCCCGCCGCTCCGCTCCCGGCCTAGAGCTGCGGCTGCTCCAGCGGGATGAACTGCTTGGCGACGCCGAGGAACCGCCACTCGCCGCCTTCGCGGTCGGCCCCGTTGAGGTCGATGGTGTAGAGGCTGAACACGAGGAAGTTCTTCCGGTCCACGGTGCGGCTCGCCAGGGCCGAGGCGAGCGTGCCGCCCACCCCTCCGACGATGTCGCCGAGGAAGCCGCCGCCCACGTCGCGGGCGTGGTCGCTGATCGTGTCGGTCATCCGCTCCTGGACGTAGTAGCGGAAGTCCTCCTCGTTCGGGTTGAACAGGGCCAGCGTGCCGAGCACGATCAGGAGGAAGAAGAGGAACTTCATGGGAGGGCAGGTGGGTGAGGGGGCTTACCGGGACATCGCGTAGACGAGGAGGTTGACGCCCATCTGGAGCGCCGCCTCGCGGACGGCCTCGGGGTCGCCGTGGACGCCGGGGGGCTCCCACCCATCGGCGAGGTCGCTCTCGTAGGCGTAGAAGACGACGAGGCGGCCCTCGTGGAACAGCCCGAACCCCTGCGCGGGCTTCCCGTCGTGCTCGTGTACCTTCGGCAGCCCGGCCGGGAAGCTGAAGTGGGCGTGGTAGATCGGGTGCGCGAAGGGGAGCTCGACGAACTCTTGATCGGGGAACACCTTCCGCATCTCGCGGCGGATCGCCGCGTCGAGCCCGTAGTCGTCGTTGACGTAGAGGAAGCCCCCGTGGGTGAGGTAGTGCCGGAGCCGCTCGGCCTCGCGCTCGGTGAAGACGACGTTGCCGTGCCCGTTGAGGAAGAGGAACGGGTACCGGAAGAGGTTGTCGTTGTCGAGCTCGGCCGTGGCCGGCTCGGGGTTGAGGTCGAGCAGGGTGTGGGCCCGCGCGTAGGCGACGAGGTTCGGGAGGGGGTCGCCGCTGTACCAGTCGCCGCCCCCACCGTACTTCACGCGGGCGATGGTGACCTCCGGGCCGGGCTGAGCGTCCAGCGCCAGCGGCCAGAGGGCAAGGAGGAAACAGAGAGGAACGAGGCGGGGGGGCGTCATGGGGGAACCCGTTCTGCCATAAAGTAAGGCCCGGTTTGAGCGCGCCTGAGCACCCGGTGCTACCGGAACGTGCTTCCGTAGCTCCCTAGTGCTCCTGAGGGCACTCCCTACGCGTACGCGCGGGAAATACCCGGTGTAGACCTCGGGGGCTGCCTCTCCCCGTCCCTTCGAGGGGCTCGCTAGAGGCGCGCGCGGACGCCGACCGCGATCGTCCGTGGCAGGCCCGGGCGGAGGCCGGCGGGTCGCCGGGCCACGAGGTACGTGGCGTCTGTGAGGTTGTTGACGCGGCCGAAGAGCGACAGCTGCGGGCGCACTGCCCACTCGGCGGCGGCGTCCAGCACGACGTGCGAGCCGATCCGCTCGGCGTCCGGGATGGCGCCCTGCCCAGCCACCGCACGCATCTCGGAGACGTACGCGCCGGCGAGGGCGAACGAGGCCGGCCCGCGCTCGGCGCCCAGGCTGGCGCCTACCTGATGACGCGGGACGTACGGGAGCGCGTCGCCTACGTGGACCGTGCCCCACCCCTCTAACGGGCTCACGAACGAGGACTGGAAGCGGGCATCCGTGAAGGAGTAGGCGAAGCGGAGGGGGAAGGCCCAGCCGGCGATGCGGGCTGGCCGCGCGAGGTCGGCCGTGAGGGAAAGCTCGGCCCCCTTCACGTCCACCTCCCCGCCGTTGAACTGGTCGGGCGAGCCCGTGCCCCCGCCGGCGGCGAGGTCGGCGCCGAGGAGGTTCGCGTAGTCGTGGAAGTACCCGACGGCCTGCACCGCGAGGGACGGGGTGCCGTAGCGGAGGCCGGCCTCCACGTTCACGCTCTCTTCGGGCCGCGTCTCGGGGCGGGTATCGGGCGGTGCGAAGCCGCGGTGGACGCCCGCGAAGAAGGAGAGGGCGCCGGTCACGCGGTAGAGGGCGGCCAGGCCGGGGATGAGGGCGCCCACGGTGTTCTCCGTCACGACGAGGTCGGCACCGGTGCGCTCGGGGTCGTTCCGCCCGTAGTTCCGGCTGCGGAGGGTGACCCGCTCGTAGCGGAGGCCGGGCGTGAGGGAGAGGCGACCCCGCGTCACCTCCGCCTGGACGAACGAGGAGACGGCGCGCGCATCCACGAGCTGGTTGCTGTCGGTGCCAGGCGCCCCCTCGCTGACGAGCACCATCTGGCCATCCCCCATCGTGTAGGCATCGGCCCACTGGAAGCGGTCCATCCCGTCGCCGTGGACGCGGACGCCGACCTCCACGAGCGCGCCGAAGGCGCCCCCGCCGAGGCGGAGGCCGGCCACGCTCTGGACGCCGTGGCTGTAGTAGTCTCGGTTGTTCGCCTTCACGAGGAGCTGCCCCCCATCGGTGCCGCGGATGACGGCCAGCTCGTCAGCGAACCGAACGGGGTCGTCGAGGATGGCCGCGATGCCGAAGGCGCGGTCGGTGACGCCGCTGTCCGTCGAGTCGTCGGCGACGCCGTCGGCCACGGTGTCGAGCTTGTACCAGTTGCGGCTGAACACATTGCGGTAGAGCGTCGTGGTGAGGTCGAAGCGCTCGGAGAAGACGGCGACGTGGCGGGCCCGGAGGGCGAGGTGCTCGGCGTCCATCCGGTCCAGTTGCGAGCCGGCGTAGCGGACGAACGGGGTCGCCGCGAAGTCTTCGGCGGTGAGGCCGAGGTACGTCTCGTTCGAGACCTCGTCGGTGTAGCCGGCGGTGAGGGTGAGCGCTTGGAAGACGCGTGCTCCGGGCACCGTCGAAAGCCGGAGGCGGCCGAAGAGGTCACCCTTGTCGAAGCCGGTGTTGTAGTCCTCAGCCGTCTCGCCGCCGGGCCCCTGGAGGCGCTTGAACCCGTCTACGTTGTCGAGGTAGCCCTCGACGACGAAGCCGAGCCCGACCCCACCGAGGTCCGCCCATGATTCCCCCACGCGGGCGTGGAGCGTTCGCTGCCCGTTCGCGCCGGCGAGGGCGGTGGCCCGCGCCTCGAACGCCGACGGAATGGCCGCCGCGAGGAGGTTGAGGGCGCCGCCTGTCGTGTAGGGGCCGTACTTGATCTGGCTCGCGCCCGTGCGGACCTCCACGCCGTCCATCCGCCCGACCGTGGGGAAGTAGTAGGCGGCGGGGGCCGCATACGGCGCCGGCGCCATCAGCACGCCGTCCTCCATCAGCGTGATCTTGCTCGAGCGCGTGCTCCCGGTCCCGCGAAGGCCCACGTTCGGGCGGAGGCCGTAGCCCTCCTCTTCCTGGACCTGCACGCCGGGGACCTCCCGAAGCACCCGGTGGAGGTCGCCATGGGCGAACCGGCCGAGCACCTCCGGGCCGACGTAGTGCGCCGACCCCGGGAGGTCGATCACGCCCAGCCCCGTGAGCGTCTCTCTCGCCGTGACGACGACCTCCCCGAGGTCCTGCGTCGCCGCCTCGAGCACGAGTGCCACGGTCACGGTCTCAGTGGACTGCAGCACGATCTCCTCCCGCGTCGTCTCATAGCCGACGGAGGACGCCACAAGGGTGTAGGCGCCCGGCGCGGTCGAGAGGACGAACCGGCCGTCAGGGTCTGTGATGGTGCCGAGACCGGTGCCCTCCAGTCGCACGCTGACGTTGGGGAGGGCGGCCCCCCCCTCCGCGGTGATGGTGCCGGTGACGGTCTGCGCGGAGGGCGCAACGAAGGAGGCGGTCAGGAGAAGGATGAGGAGGAGCGGGCGCATTGGGAGGAGGGCAGGGACGCTATCTAGACTCGATCTAATGTAAGTCGTGAGCTGGAGTGGCAATGAGCCTCGGGAGGCAGCTTTCATTAATCCTTGACCGAGGTGGAGGGCGGCTCGCCTGCTAGGCGAGGGACCGTACTGCCCGCTCGAAGGCCGTAAGCGTCTTCGCTACCTCCTCGTCGCTGTGCGCAAGCGAGACGAACCAGGCCTCGAACTGCGACGGCGGTAGGTAAACCCCCGCATCCAGCAGGGCATGGAAGAGGCGGGCGAAGCGGCCCGTATCCGATCGCCGTGCGCTCATGAGGTCGGTCACGGGGCCTTCCGTCAGGAACACCCCCAGCATCGAGCCCGCCCGGGCGTGCCACGCGGGCATACCGAGGCGCTCCGTGATGGCGGCAAGCCCGGTGTGGAGTTGGGCTGCCGCCCCTTCGAGGCGGTCCCATGCCCCAGGGGCGAGGAGGACGTCGAGCGTGGCAAGCCCCGCGGCCATCGCGAGGGGGTTGCCGGAGAGCGTGCCCGCCTGGTAGACCGGACCGTCCGGCGCTACGAGCGCCATCACGTCGGCGCGCCCGCCGTAGGCGCCGACTGGTAAGCCTCCCCCGATGACCTTCCCGAGCGTCGTCAGGTCGGGCGTGACGTGGTAGAGGGTTTGCGCCCCGCCGGGATGCACGCGGAATCCGGTCATCACCTCATCGAAGATGAGCAGAGCGCCCTCGCGCTCGGTCCGTGCGCGGAGCCCTTCGAGGAACCCCTCAGCCGGCGGCACAAGCCCCATATTGCCGGCGACCGGCTCGACGATCACCGCTGCGATCTGTTCGGGGTACTCCGCGAACAATGCCTCGACTGCGGCGAAGTCGTTGTACGGCGCCACGAGCGTGTGGGCCGTCGCCGCGCGGGGCACACCGGGCGAGTCGGGCAGGCCAAGCGTCTCGACACCAGAGCCTGCGCGCACGAGGAGGAGATCGGCGTGGCCGTGGTAGTTCCCTTCGAACTTCATCACCTTCTGGCGCGAGGTGTAGGCGCGGGCCAGACGGAGCGCGCTCATCGTGGCCTCGGTGCCCGAGTTGACGAAGCGGACGCGCTCCAGGGAGGGCATCGCACCCTGGATGCGCCGGGCGAGATCAACCTCGAGCGGTGACGGGGCCCCGTAGCTCGTCCCGAGCGCCGCCGCCTCGCGTAGCGCCTCGACCACGGCGGGATGCGCGTGGCCAAGCACGAGGGGGCCAAAGGAGAGGACGTAGTCCACGTACCGGTTGCCATCCACGTCTTCGAGGTAGGCCCCCTCGCCGCGTGCGATGAACCGCGGCGTGCCGCCTACGGCCCCGAACGCGCGGGCGGGCGAGGACACACCGCCGGGCATCAGCGCGCGCGCCTCGGCGAAGAGGGCCTCTGAGCGCGTGATAGACGGGACCAAGGCGTCGGCGGGAGCTGGCATTACGGGAAGGCCGGATGCAGGTGATGAAGGGTGTCGTGGACGGCGCGAGCGGCGCTCTCCCCCTGACGCACGCAGTCGGGGATGCCGACGCCGCGGTAGGCGCAGCCCGCAAGGTGGAGGCCGGGAAAGCGTGCGAGCCGCCGCTCGGCGCGCGCCACGCGGTCGAGGTGGCCGAGCGTGTACTGCGGCATCGCGTCGGTCCAGCGGTAGAGGTAGCTCTGCACGGGCGAGGCCGTGATGCCGAGCACGTCGGCGAGCTCGGCGCGGGCGAGCGCTTCCAGCGCGTCGTCGGATGCTTCGAGGACGTCGTCGTGGCCGGCCCGGCCGAAATAGAATCGAAAGACCACGAAGCCCTCAGGGGCGCGGTGCGGAAGCTTCGAGGTCGTCCAGGTGCAGGCGCGGATCGGCTGCCCCGCCGTGCGCGGGATGAGGTAGCCGTGGGCGTCGAGCTTCTCCGTCGGCACGTGGTCCGCGCGGAAGGCGAGGGAGAGGGTGGCCACCGAGCCATTCGGGATGGCGGCGAGGGCGTCGGCCGCTTCTGCGTCGAGAGGACGGAGGAGGCGGGCGGCCTCGGCGGCGGGCGTCGTCAGGAGCACGGCATCGGCGTGAAGCACGCCCGCCTCCGTGTCCAGCCGGAAGCCCGCCTCGTCGGGAGCGAGGAGGTGGACGGGCTGGTCGAGCCGCACGTCCACGTCGGTGAGCCGTTCGGCGAGGGCCTCGGGCAGCCGCTCCATGCCGTCGAGGAACGAAAGGAATGGAGGCTGGCCGGCGTTCGGCGGCGCTGCCGCGGCGAGGCCCCGGAGAAGGCTGCCGTGCCGCCGCTCAGCCTCGCGGAGGATCGGGAACGTGGCGGCGAGGCTGAGCGACGAGCCGTCCCCCCCGTAGATGCCGGCGAGGAGCGGCTCGGCCATCCGCTCGTACACCTCCCGTCCCAGCCGGCGCTCGACGAACTGAGCGAGCGACTCGTCTGCGTCGTCTCGGCGTGCGGGGATCAAGGGCTCGGCGGCGGCGCGGAGCTTTCCCCGCCACGAGAGGAGGTCGCTTCGGAGGAGCGGCCCCAGCGCCGCCGGCACCAGCCCACTGAGCCCATCGGGCAGGGGGACGAAGCGGCCACCGCGCTTGATGTAAGACCGGCTCCGGGCAGGCAGCGGCGAGGCGAGCTCGCCCTCGATGCCCAGCTCGCGGACGAGGTCGAGCGCCCACGGCTTCCGTGAGAGGAAGAGGTCGGCGCCGGCTTCGAAGAGGAACTGGCCGTCGGGGGTATTGAGCGTGCACGTGTGGATCTTGCCACCGAGGCGGCCCGTCGCTTCGAGCAGCGTAACGCGGACGCCGCCGAGGTGCTGGAGCCGGTAGGCGGCGGCGAGGCCGGTAATCCCACCGCCCACCACGGCAACATGGGGCAGAGCGCTGCCGGATGCGGGCCCGCTCACGCCGCCTCCACCTCATTCGAGGCCACCCAGCCGGCCTCCGCAGCCTTCGCCTCGACGCGCTCCGCGAGGAGCCGGATGAACCGTTCGTCGAGGTTCAGCGCAGGGGGCCGCTCCAGCCGCATCCCGAGCGTCGTCGCTACCGCTTGCGCGGCGACGTCGATGTCGTAGAGGACCTCGACGTGGTCGGAGACGAACCCCACCGGCACGCTCACCACGTCGCGGATGCCCCGCGCAGCGAGGACTCCGAGGTGCTCGTCGAGCTGGGGACCCAGCCACGGCTCCGGGCTCCGCCCGGCCGACTGGTAGCTCCACGACCACCGATCAGGAGGGACACCGGCTGCCTCGGCGACGAGGCCGGCCGTTTCGAGGAGCTGATCGGCGTAGGGGTCGCCCTCGCGAACGATCCGCTCCGGCAGGCTGTGCGCGGAGAAGACGACGTGCACGCGGGCGCGCTCGGCCTCGGGCCACCGTGCCTCCCCCTCCCGCACGCGGTCGGCGAGCGCCTCGATCAGGAGGGGGTCGTCGTGGAACGACGCGACATGCGCGAAGGCGATGTCGCCGCGGTAGAGGTGGAGGCCGGCGGCGATCTTCTGCTGGTACTTCGCCACGCTCATCCCACTGAAGTGCGGCGCGAGCACGAGCGAGACCGCGCGTTCGATGCCGTCGGAGATCATCTCGCCGACGACCTCCTCGATCCACGGCGCCCAGTGCCGCATCCCCACGTATACCCGGTACCGGGGCGCCGCCCCTGGCGGATTGAGCCGCGCCTCGACGGCCGCGGCCTGCTGCCGCGTGAGGTCGAGGAGCGGCGAGCGGCCCCCGATGTGCCCGTAGTTCCGCGCGATCTCGTCGAGGACCGCCCTCGGAGTGGGCCGGCCGTGGCGGATGTCGGCGAGGTAGCCCGGGAGGTCGTCGAGCCGCTCCGGCCCGCCGTAGGCCATGACGAGTACGCCGATGGGGGACATGCAGAGCGGGGTCAGCGGGCGGTGCGCTCGTGGACGTAGTCCACCACCCGGCGGACGTGATCGACCGGCGTGCCGGGGAGGATGCCGTGGCCCAGGTTGAAGACGTGGCCGGGGCGCCCGGCGGCGCGGTCGAGCACGTCGTCGACGGCCGGCTTCAGCTCGCGCCACGGGGCGTGGAGGGCCACGGGATCGAGGTTGCCCATGACGGCGCGGTCGAAGCCGATCCGGCGCCACGCGCGGTCGAGCGGCTGCCGCCAGTCGAGGCCAACCACGTCGCCGCCGGCCTCGGCCACCTCCTCGACGAAGCCGGCGGTGCCCGTTGAGAAGTGGATGAGGGGGACGCCGGCCGCCTTCAGCCGCCCGAAGAGCGCGCGCAGGTGGGGCGCGACGAAGCGGACGTAGTCGGCCGGGCTGAGGGCGCCGGCCCACGAGTCGAACACCTGGAGCGCGTCGGCGCCGGCGCGGGCCTGCGCGAGAAGGAAGTCGGACGAGACGGTGACGAGCTTCTCCATGAGCCGCTTGAACGCGGCCGGCTCGTGGTACATGAGGCCCTTGGTGCGCTCGTGGTTCTTGGAGCCCCCGCCCTCGACGGCGTAGCTCGCGAGGGTCCACGGCGCCCCGGCGAAGCCGATGATCGGAACGTCCACCTCGGCCTTCACGAGTCGGATCGCCTCGAGCGTGCCGGCCAGCAGCGGCTGCTCGTCGGCAGGCGGCACGCCGAGGCGGTCCACGTCGGCCGGCGTCCGCACGGGGTTGTGGATGACGGGCCCGTGGCCCTTCTCGTAGTCGAGCGAAAGCCCCATCCCGACCAGCGGCGGGAGGAGGTCGGCGAAGATGATCCCCGCGTCGAGGTCGAACGCGCGGAGGGGCTGGAGCGTGATCTCCGCCGCCAGCTCGGGTGCCTGTACCACCTCCAGCATGGAGTGCTGCTCGCGGAGGGCGCGGTACTCGGGCATGTAGCGGCCGGCCTGCCGCATCAGCCAGATCGGAGTGGCGTCCACGGCGAGGCGGCCGCAGGCGCGGAGGAGCCGCGATGTTGGCTCGGCTTGCCCTAGATCCAGGGGGGCTCCGACGGCGGAGGGCTGCATGGGGTGAATGGGCGGAGCGGCGTCAGTGGGCATCGGGGTCGGCCAGCGGGAGGTCGAGCGCGGCCTGCCATCGCGCGCGGCCGACGAAGAACGGCCCGAGGCTGGTGAGGTACCGGCTCGTCTGCTGCGTCTTCCGCATGCGCTGGACGACGTGCGAGAGCGGGAAGAGCTCGCGCCCGAGGAGGCCCGCGATGAAGTCGTTGTCGAAGGTGTCGAGGCCGTGGCAGGCGAGGCGGATGTCGTGGGCGTGGTCGCCCCGCCCGTAGGCACGGCCGATCCCGCCGTGCTCCATGAGGATCGTCCGCTGCTCCTCGGCCGAGAGCTGCTCAAAGGCGCCGGAGCGGCGGAGCGGGTACCACACCGCCCACGGCCACGCGGGGTTCGTCATCCGCCGCATCGGGCCATAGAGGACGATCTCCTCCAGGTTCTTCTCGTAGCCGATGGAGTAGGTGCGGCCGAGGAGCGTCCGCTCGGGGAGGTGCCGGAGGTCTCGGAACGGCGCGTCGTTCACGAGGGGGCGGACGGTCTCAGCGAAGTAGGCCGGATCCTCGCTGAAGGTCAGGAGGGCGGCGCCGCGCGGGTTGTTGAGGTCCTCGTAGACGACGCCGTGGAGGCCCGCCTCGGCGGCGGCGCGGGCCAGCGGCGCCACGTCCGGACAGCCGTCGAACACGAGGAGCTGCACGAACAGGCGGCGGTCGAGGCGGAGCGGGGCGCCGTCGGCGGCCTTGCCACGCTCGGCCAGGTCGAGCCCGACGGCGTGAGGCTCGGCCTCGGCAGGGGAAGCGGTCGCTACGTTCAGGGCCATGGCGGGTGGCGTTACTCGGACAGCCAGCGGGCAGCGTCCGGGGCGTAGTAGGTGATGATGGCGTCGGCGCCGGCGCGCTTGATCGCGGTCAGCGCTTCGAGCGCGGCTGCGCGCTCGTCGAGCCACCCGTTGGCGGCAGCCGCTTTGAGCATGGCGTACTCCCCGCTGACGTGGTAGGCCACGAGGGGCACCTCGGGGAAGCGGTCGCGGAGCCGGGCGAGGACGTCCAGATAAGGGAGGGCAGGCTTGACCATGAGGAAGTCGGCGCCCTCCTCGACGTCGAGTGCGGCCTCGCGGAGGGCCTCGCGGCCATTCGCCGGGTCCATCTGGTGCGTGCGGCGGTCCCCGAAGGCGGGCGCGCTCTCCGCCGCATCACGGAAGGGCCCGTAGAACGACGAGGCGTACTTCACGCTATAAGCGAGGATAGGCACGTGCTGGAAGCCCTCCCCGTCAAGCGCGGCGCGGAGCGCGGCCGTGAGGCCGTCCATCATCCCGCTCGGCGCCACGACATCGGCGCCGGCGCGGGCGTGCGAGAGGGCCACCTCGGCGTGGGCCGCGAGCGTTTCGTCGTTGAGGACGTAGCTGTCGGGGAGGTGCGGGTGGCGCCCCTCATTGAGGGGGCCGCAGTGGCCGTGCGCGGTGTACTCGCACAGGCACACGTCGGTGATCACGAGGAGGTCGGGGAGGGCTTCCTTGATCGCGCGCGTCGTGCGCTGGACGGCCCCCTCCGGGTCGGCCCCCTCGCTCCCGGCGGCGTCCTTGTGCGCCGGGATGCCGAAGAGGAGGACGGCCGGGATGCCGAGGTCGTGGGCGCGCCGCGCCTCGCGTACGGCCTCGTCCACCGAGAGTTGGAACACGCCCGGCATCGAGGCGACAGGCGTGCGCACGCCCTCGCCGTGGACGACGAAGAGCGGGTAGATGAGGTCATCCGCTGTGAGGCGTATCTCGCGGACGAGGCGGCGGAGCGCCGCCGTCGTCCGAAGACGGCGCGGGCGACGCGTCGGCGTCGGAAGCTGGAGGTCGATCTGGAGCATGGCGATCAGATGGAAGCCGGCACGGCGCAGAAGTGCCGCACGAGCGCGTCGAGGAGGCCGTCGAGCGTGTAGGTCTCGGCCACGAGGCCGACGGCAAGGCCCTCCTCCTCGCACGTCCGCGCCGTGATGGGGCCGATGCACGCGACGAGCGCGCGGGCCAGCAGCGGGCGCGCCTCGTCGCCGAGGAGGGCGAGGAAGTGGCGCACGGTCGAGGACGACGTGAACGTGACGACGTCGA
>DASPKS010000146.1:0-8928 GCA_035628035.1 Rubricoccaceae bacterium | reverse complement strand
CTCCGAGTGGATGTTGGGGGTCTCCCTCCCGAGGGCGTCGGTGCCGGCGACGAGGGGAACCCCGAGCGCGTGCGCGCGGCGCGACACCCCGACGGCCCACGCGGGGACGGTGTCGAGCGGGGGCCGCTCCCCCGTCCCGTTCCACTCCGCACCGAGCTGCATCACGAGCAGCGTCGGCTCGAAGAGCGTGCGGCGCGCCCGCATCGCTTCAAGGAGGGCCGTGATGGCAGGGACCTCGGGCGGGGTGGTGCGGAGCAGGCGGCTCCGCGCGGCGCGGTCGCCGACGTTGGCCCCAGCCGGCGCCGTGGCCCAGATCAACTGGTCGGCATGGCTGACGACGTCCGCCCCGGCCGCGACGACCTCCTCAGGGCGGGCAGGCGGCACGACGGCGTGGGTCCACACCCGGAGGCCCTGCCGGTGTGCTTCGGCGGCGAGGGCGGCGAGGCGGTCGGCCGGCACGTCGGCGTACACCTTGATCCCCGTGGCGCCGAGGGCCGCCGCCTCGCGGACGAGCGCGCCGAGGTCAGTGGTGTCGGTGAGCAGGCGCACGCCCGGCGCCGTGCCGGGCGGGTGGTCCCCCGACCAGAAGCGGACGCGCTCGGGGTCGTAGCTGGCGAACCACGACGGACCCGCCACGACGGCCGAGAAGTAGATCCGCGGGAACGGGGCGGAGCCGGACCGACTCTCGGCAGCGAGGGCCGCAACGCGCTCGGGGTTGCCGCCCATGTCGCGCACCGTCGTCGCGCCGCCGAGGAGGGCGTAGCGGAGGAGCCCGCGGAGCATCTCGGGGGGCCGCTCGAACGTGGCGAGGTGGACGTGGGCATCGATGAGCCCGGGCATCACGTAGGCCCCGGCGACGTCGAGCACGCGGGCGCCCTCCGGGAGGGGCCGGCTCCCCGTAGGGAACACGGCGGCGATCTGCCCGCCGTCGAGGACCACAGTCAGGTGGGGCTGCGGGGGCGCCCCGGTCCCATCGATCACCGTCACGTCGGCGAGGACGACCCGGTCCGTTTCGGAGAGCGTCGGGGGGCTGGTCGTGCAGGCAGCCAGCAGCCAGAGCGCGAGGAGGCGGTGGGTCATGAGCACGAGGGCGTGTCGGCGTCCACGTCGGGCCGCTGGGAGGAGCCCTCGATGAGGAGGCGCTTGCGGAAGATCTCGGGGGCGATGCGGGGCATGCGCGTGGGGCCCTTCAATAGGTAAACATTCGGTCATGCTCCAGGGCGAGCTGCACGAGCACGTTCGGCATCGCCATCGTCGCGGGCTTCCCTTCCAGTTCCGCCTCGCTCAGCCCGCGTCCCTTGCTCGACATCCCCGAAAGGAAAAACCGCCCGCCCCCGCCCACGATGGCATCGTAGTGCTCGCGGAGCTTCCCCGTGCCGAGCCCGGCGAGGTTGTCGAGCACGGCGTCGCGGAGGAGCTGCACGGCGTCGCCCGCGAGGAAGAGGGTCACCGTGTGCCCCTCGTCGAGCGCGGTCCTGGCGACGAGGAAGGCGAGGGCCGCCCGCGTGGGCGCTTCGGGTCCGTGGGTGACGTGGACGAGGATCGAGGCCATACCGGCTCCGGCTGGGTGAGGGCGGTAGCCTACGCCCCGGCCCGTTCCCGCGCAACGCCCCCGCTACCCCTCCGCGCGGGGCCAGCGCGCGGCGATCTTCGGGAGGTCGGCGGGGTCCTCCACGTACAGCTCCACGTACCCGCACGCCACGCACACGTACGCGTTGAGGAACGCCTTCGACATCCCGCCGAGGGTGATGTCGGGCCCGAAACGGTTGCCGTCCACGCGGTGGATCGCCTTGCCGCCGCACTTGGGGCACGTGCCGGTCTTCATGTCACCGCTGCAGGGCTTCGGGCGGGACGTGGTCGAGCACGAACTGGATCACGCGGTCGGCGTCGTACATCGCGTCGTTGGCGAGGAGCACCGTACCGCCCGGGTACTTCAGCGCGTACTGCGTGCGGATGTACCGCCGGTTGAGGTACACCTCGGTAATGGTGACGCGCGTGAACTGGCCCCACGGGATGCACGTCCCGTTGCGGAGGATCATCTCGTCCACCGTGAGCCGCTCGGGCGACCGCTGCGTCTGCCGTGCGGCGAAGAGCGGCAGCAGGCCGAGCGAGAACACCGACCCGGCCACCCACGCGCAGCCTTTCTTCTCGATGAGGCGGACCTCGATCATGGCTTCCTCCGTCGGGGGCTAGCCCGGTACCACGCCGTGCCGGAGGCCGACGGCCGTGAACGCCTCCACCGCGCGGTCGAGGTGCTCGCGCGTGTGGGCGGCCGAGACCTGCACGCGGATGCGGGCCTGCCCCTGCGGCACCACGGGATAAGAAAACCCGATCACGTAGATGCCCTCTTCGAGGAGGTCGCGCGCCACGTCCTGCGCGAGCTTGGCGTCGTAGAGCATGATGGGCACGATGGGGTGGACGCCCGGCCGGATGTCGAACCCGGCGGCCGTCATGCGCTCGCGGAAGTGGCGCGTGTTCTCCATCAGCCTCTCGCGGAGGTCGGCCGCGCCGTCGAGCATCTCCAGCACGCGGATCGAGGCGTTCACGATGGCCGGCGCGACGGTGTTGGAGAAGAGGTACGGCCGCGAGCGCTGCCGCAGCAGCGCCACCACCTCCTCGGAGGCCGTCGTGAACCCGCCGGAGGCGCCGCCGAGCGCCTTCCCGAGCGTGCTCGTGATGATGTGTACGCGGTCGAGGACGCCGCAGAAGTCGGCCGCGCCGCGCCCGCCGGGCCCGAAGAAGCCCGTGGCGTGGCTCTCGTCCACGTGGACGAGCGCGTCGTAGCGCTCGGCGAGGTCGCAGATGGCGTCGAGCTTCGCCACGTCGCCGTCCATCGAGAACACGCCGTCGGTGGTGATGAGGCGGAGGCGGTCCTTCTGGCTCTCCTGCAGCGCCGTCTCCAGCTCGCCCATGTCGGCGTGGGAAAAACGGAAGCGGCGGGCCTTGCACAGCCGCACGCCGTCGATGATAGAGGCGTGGTTGAGCGCGTCGGAGATGACGGCGTCGTCCTCGCCGAGGAGCGTCTCGAACAGCCCCGCGTTGGCGTCGAAGCAGGAGGTGTAGAGGATGGCGTCGTCCTTCCCGTGGAAGCGGGCGATGCGCTCTTCGAGTGTCTTGTGGATGGTCTGCGTTCCGCAGATGAACCGGACGGAGGCGAGCCCGAAGCCGTACTGGTCGAGCCCCTCCTTCGCGGCGGCGATGAGGTCGGGGTGGTTGGCGAGGCCGAGGTAGTTGTTCGCGCAGAAGTTGATGACCTCGCGCGGCGTCGCCACGTCGGGTTCGTCGCCCGGCGGGATGGCCGGCGCGGGCGCCGGGCCTTCGACGGCGATAGAGGCGTCCTGCGGCGTCGTGATCACGCGCTCTTCCTTGTAGAGGCCGGCGGCGCGGATGTCGTCGAGGAGGCCCCGGTAGAGCGTAGTCGCGGTGTCGGTGTCGGCCATGGCGCGGGCGGAAAAGGTCAGGCAGCGGGGACGTTCAGCTTGGCGCGGAGGTGGGCGAGCATGTCGTCCACCATCCCGTCGAGGTCGTAGGCCGGCGCCCAGCCCCAGTCGCGGCGGGCGGGCGCGTCGTCGACGGAGGCGGGCCACGAGTCGGCGATCTGCTGGCGGAAGTCGGGCGCGTACTCGACGGTGAAGCCGGGGACGCGCTTCGCGAGGGCCGCCGCGATCTCCTCGGCCGAGAAGCTGAAGGCGGCCACGTTGTAGCTCGTGCGCACGGTGAGGTTTTCGGGCGGCGCCTCCATCAAGTCGAGCGTGGCCTGGAGCGCGTCGGGCATGTACATCATCGGGAGCCGCGTCTCCGGCGTGAGGAAGCACGTGTATCGTCCCTCTTCGAGCGCGCGGTAGAAAATCTCGACGGCGTAGTCGGTGGTGCCCCCGCCGGGCGGCGTGTCGTACGAGATGATGCCGGGGTAGCGGAGGCTCCGCACGTCCACGCCGGCCTTCGCGTGGTAGTAGCTGCAGAGGAGCTCGCCCGTCACCTTCGTGACGCCGTAGACCGTCGTCGGCTCCAGCACGGTCTGCTGCGGGGCGTGGCGCGGCGTCGAGGGCCCGAAGACGGCGATGGACGACGGCCAGAACACGCGGAGGCCATGCGCCTTTGCGGCCTCCAGCACGTGGCGGACGCCGTTCACGTTCACGTCCCACGCCACGTCGGGCTTCCGCTCGCCGGTGGCGGAGAGGAGGCTGGCGAGGTGGTACACCGTCCCCACGTCGTAGCGCCCGACGAGGTCGTTCAGCCGCGCGGCGTCGCGGACGTCGAGGACCTCGTACGGGCCCGCTGTGTCGACCTCGTCTTCGGGCTGGATGTCGGTCGCGAGCACGGCCTCGGCGCCTTCGCGTTCGCGGAGCGCGCGGACGAGGTCGCTCCCGATCTGGCCGAGGGCGCCGGTGACGAGCGTGGTCTGCATCAGAGGGGCAGGGGAGAGGGGGACGGCAACGTAGCCACGTCCCCCGAACCGAGGCAAGGCGGGCCCGCTCACGCGAAAAAGAACGGGGGCGACCTCTGGGTCGCCCCCGCTAGAATCAGCGCGCCGTGCGTCAGCTCGGCTTCGTGAGCGCGGTCAGGAACGCGGCGCTGTTGTCGGCGGCGCCGCGCTGGACGCGGAGGAGGAACGTCTCGCCCGCACGGACGGCCCCGTAGGCCCGCTCGAAGTCGCGCACGGTGCCGACGGCCTGCCGGTTCACTTCCAGGATGATGTCGCCGGGGCGGAGGTTCGCCTCGCGGAACGCCTCGCTCGTGCGCACGACGTCGGTCACGACCACGCCGCGCGCCTCCTTGTCGATGCCGAAGCGGTCGGCGACGGTCGTCGAGAGGTCCTGGAGCGTGAGGCCGAGGCTCTCCACCGAGGTCGGCTCGGCCTCGTCCTCGGGCGCCGGCCGGCCGGGGCGGTCGGGCGTCTCGTTCTGCGCCGTCGCGTCGTTGGGGCGGCGGCCGAGCGTGATGGTGGCCGTGCGGCGCGTGCCGTCGCGGCTGAACTCCACCTCGACGCGGTCGCCGGGGCGGCGGTTCGAGATGAGCGAGACGAGCTCGCGGTCGTCGGAGAGGCGGCGACCCCCCACGCCCACGATCACGTCGCCCTCGCGGAGGCCCGCGTCGGCGGCGGGGCGGCGCCCCTCGGCGTCGGGCTCGATGGAGGCGATCTGCGCCGAGCCGAGCGGGACGTCGAGCGCGCGGGCGAGCGACGGGCTCACCTCGGTGAACCGGATGCCGAGGTACCCGCGCTCCACGCGCCCGCTCTCGATGAGCTGCTCGACGGAGTTGCGGACGATGTCGACCGGCACGGCGAACCCGATCCCCTGGAACCCGCCCGTCCGTGTGGCGATGGCCGAGTTGATCCCGACGATCTCGCCGCGGAGGTTGACGAGCGGCCCGCCGGAGTTGCCGGGGTTGATGGCGGCGTCGGTCTGGATGTAGTTCGAGATCGAGTTGCCGCCGCCCTGGCCGAACCGCCCGAGCGCCGAGACGATCCCGCTCGTGACGCTGTTCGAGAGGTCCTCCGAGAGGGGGCTCCCGAAGGCGAGCACCCACTGCCCCACGCGGAGCTCGCCCACATCGCCGAAGGCGAGCGCGGGGTACCCGTCGCCCTGCACCTTCAGCACGGCGATGTCGGAGAACGGATCGTTCCCGACGACCTCCGCCGTCCGCGTCGACCCGTCGAAGAGGCGAACGGTGAGCTCGTCGGCCCCCTCGACGACGTGGTTGTTCGTGACGATGTAGCCGTCCTCACGGACGAAGGCGCCGCTGCCGAGCCCGTTCTGCTCGAACGGCATCCCGGGGCCGCTCCCGCCGGGCGGGCGCCCGAAGAAGTCCTCCCAGGGCGTTCCCTCGAACGGGTTCCGCCCGCCGAAGGGGTCCTGCTGCTCGTTCTGCGAGAGCAGCCGCGTCGAGCGGATCTGGACGACGGCCGGGTTCACGCGCTCGGCGACGGCCTCGAACGCCTCGCCCAGTTCGGTCGTGTTGGCGAGGGCCTCGTCGGCGCGGGCGTCGGGGCCGGTCAGGCGGAGGTCTTCGAAGAGGCTGCCGGCGGAAGAGACGAAGAACACCCCGCCGACGAAGGCGGCCACCACCAGCAGGGCAACGGACAGCTTGCGCTTCATGTCAGTCAGACGAAAAGGGGGCGGTTCGGAGACACGCGCTCGCACGCACGATGCCCCGAATGGTTGCGCCGGGCGTGCCGCCGTGGAACGGCGATTCCGTGGCGGTTCGTGCGTGTTACGGGGGTGCTTGCTAAAAAACGTGCAGGGCGCCCTGGGGAGCGCCCTGCACGACCCGCGTCCACCAACGCAGGATTACCGGGAGAAGGCGATGGGAGAACGGGCCGCTGCGCCGGGCTCGTGTGCACGGTGCTAAAAAAATTTCACGGGGGGCTGAGGAGGAACTGCCGGAACAGCGGTGGCGGGCGGCGGGCGAGGAGCCGCTGCCGGAGCGGCTCGGCGTCGGCGTGGCCGAGGCGGCGGAGGCTCATCCACATCCACACCTCCGCCTCGAGGGGGTGGAGGCCGGGCACGGTGCGCCCGCGCAGCCGGTCGCGGAGGCGGACGAACTGCCGGTACGCCGCCGCCGCGTCGCCGCCGAACACCGCCGGCTTGTAGTAGCGCGACTGCCCGTCGACGAGGAGGACGTACGGCTCGGCGGGGTCGATGCGCTGGGCGCGGCGGAGGATGCCCTCGGAGCGGCGCCCGAAGAAGGGGAGCCGCCACGCGGGCGCGTTCTTCGCGCGGTACGCCCACAGCGCCGCGAGCAGCGCCATCTCCCGCGCCGACGTCATCCCCCGCTCGGAGGGGAGGTCGGCCAGCCACGCGTCGTCGAGCGTGAGGGGGAAGAGGCGGTAGAGGACGAGGAGCCGCTCCTCGCGCGTGGTAGCGCGGCCGAGGAGGCGGCGCACGCCAGCCACGTCGTGCTGCGCGTAGTAGTGCGTCAGGGAGTCGGTGACGGGGGTTGCCCGCGGCGCTTGGGCAAGGGAAAGCGCAACACAGGAAACAAAAAAGAAGGCCGACGGGCGCATGCCGGAGCGCAAAGCGGAGCGGTCGGGCAAGCTACCGAAGCGTCGAGGGGGGGGCCTCAAGTCCAGCGCCGGAAGAGGGGCGCGAGCGCGGAGAGGTCGAACCGCTCGTGGGGGGCGCGGCGCCCGTCGAGGAGGAGGTGCGCGCGGCCAGCCGCGAGGTCGTCGGGGCGGACGGCCTGGAGGCTCGTGAGGAGCACGCGGAGGTGGTCAGGTTCCTGGCCGTCCGGCGTTTCGTAGAGGGGGCCGGCGGTGAGGAGGGCGGTCGGGAGGTCCTCGCCCCACCACGTCGCGCGGAGGGCGACGGGCCACCACCGCGTTTCCGCGGGGAGCACGCGCGCGAGCCGCGGGAGGTCGGCGCGGAAGGGGCCGAGCCCGGCGTCGGGCGGGCGCAGCGCGCCTTCGGGGAAGAGCACGAGCACGGGGTTCTCTTTTTTCATCCGCCGCGCCGTCTCGCGGAGCGTGGCGACCCGCTGGCGGGCGTCGCCGGGCGGGAAAGGCAGCGTGCCGAGCGGGCCGAAGAGGGGAACGCGGCGCCACTCCTCCATCCAGAGCGTCGTCTCACGGCGGAGGAGCTTTCCGGCGAGGAGCCAGAGGAGGTACCCGTCGTGGAAGCCGTGGTGGTTCGCGTAGAGGACGACGGGGGCGTCCGGCAAGCTCGGCGGCGGACCCACCCACACGACCCGCCGGAACGACCGCTTCAGGTCGCGCACGATGAGCGCCCCGGCGGCGCGGCGGGCCAGGCGCGCGAGCGGCGGGCGCCGGGCGGTCATCGGCTAGGACGGGCCCGCCCGTAGGGCGGCGCGCCGCCGCGCGTAGTCGTCGTGCACGACGAGGCGGAGCTTCCGCGCGAGGGAGACGACGGCCCGCCGGCCGAGGTTGTCGTAGCCGGCCGCGCGCACCTCGTTGAGGATCTCGCGGTACATCCGCGCGGCGGCGGCGACGCCGCGCCGCGTCCCGGAGGGGAGCGCGCGGATGCCCGGCTCGGCTTCGTCGAACAGCGCCTCGGCGCGGGCCATGAGCCCCTCGGTGAGGGCGACGTACGCGCGGCGGTGCCCGTTGAGCGCCGCCGGCCCGCCGAGCGCGTCGGGCGGGACGCCATGGCGTGCCATCCAGTCGCGCGGGAGGTAGACGCGCCCGAGCGTGTGGAAGTCCTCCCCCACGTCGCGGAGGATGTTCGTCACCTGCATCGCCACGCCGAGCGCGCGGGCGGGCGGCTCCAGAGCCGGGATGTCGGTGCGCCGCTCGACGAGGAACGGCAGCATCATCGCGCCTACGCTCCCGGCGACGAGGTCGGCGTAGGCGAGGAGGTCGCGCTCGGTCTCGACGGGGCGGCCTTCGAGGTCCCACGCGGCGCCGTCGAGGAGCTGGAACAGCGGGCGGGGGAGGAGGCCAAACCGCTGGTGGACCTCGGCGAGCCGGCGCCAGAGGAGGTCGTCGGCGGGGCGGCCGTCGAGGGCGGCGGCGAGGCGGTCGCGCGCGCGGTCGAGCTCGGCGCGGGCGCGCTGCGGGCCCACCTCCAGCACGCGGTGGTCGGCGATCCCGTCCACCGTCCGGCAGTAGAGGTAGAGCGTGGCGACGGGGAGGCGGACGTTCCGCGGGAGGAGCTGCGTGGCGAGCGAGAACGTCCGCGAGTGGTGGCGGAAGGCGAGGCGGAGGAACCGGTCCTCCTCGGCGCGGGAGGCGCCGGGGCGGAGGCGCGGGAGCGTAGCCCCGGCGGGGAGGGGGAGCACGAGCGTGCTCATGCGGGCACCACCTCCCGGCGCCGCGCGCCGCTCCGAATCTTCAGCAGCGCCATCGGCACGGACAGGCCCGCGAGCCCGAACAGGCCGGCCAGCGGGGCGCCGAACACGAGGCAGATCCCGACAGGGAAGAGCACGTTGGCGGCGTACACCCGTGGTCCCCACCGGCGGACGAACGCGTCC
>DASPKS010000145.1:0-2601 GCA_035628035.1 Rubricoccaceae bacterium | reverse complement strand
GAACGCGTGATCGGCTTCGCCGTCTCCGACACCGGGATCGGGATCGCGCCGGAGAAGCAGCGGATCATCTTCGAGGCGTTCCAGCAGGCCGAGGGCTCCGTGGACCGGACCTACGGCGGGACCGGGCTCGGTCTCTCGATCAGCCGCGAGATCGCCCGGCTGCTCGGCGGCGAGATCCACCTCCAGAGCGTGCCGGGCGAGGGGAGCACGTTCACGCTCTACCTCCCTCTCCACTATGCCCCGCCGGCCAAGCGCGCCGGCAGCGCCGACGGCGAGCGGTCCGGCGATGTCGTCTCCGCCGTCGTCACCGGCGGCGACGGGCTGCCCGGCCCGTCGCCGCCGGCCAGGGTGGCCGCGCCGCCGGCGCCGGAGGCCGGCTCGGGCCGGCCGGTGGGGAGGGACGGCGGCCCGACCCCCGAGGCGCGCCGTGCGGGCGCTGCGCCCGAGGCGGGGTCGTCGGCGGAAACGGCCGTCGCGGAGCCCGAGGTCCTGCCCGACGGGCGGGGCGGGGCCTCCCTCGCCCGCCCCGGCGTCCGCGACGACCGCCACGCCATCGGCCCCGGCGACAGCGTCCTCCTCATCGTCGAGGACGACCCCCACTTCGCCCGCGTTCTCGTGGACATCGCGCGGGAGAAGGGGTTCAAAACCATCGTGGCCGAGCACGCCGAGGCCGCGCTCACGGCGGTCCGCCGGTTCAAGCCCGCCGCCATCACGCTCGACGTGAAGCTGCCCGGCATGCACGGGCTGGCGCTGCTGGACCGCCTCAAGAACCAGCCCGAGACCCGCCACATCCCCGTCCAGATCGTCTCGATCACGAACCGCCTCCCACGCCGGGAGCGGCGGGGCGTCTTCGGCCACCTCCAGAAGCCCGTCACCCGCGGCGCCGTCGAGGGCCAGCTCGACCGGGCGAAGGAACTCGCCGCGCGGCCCGTCAAGCGGCTCCTCGTCGTCGAGGACAACGAGGTGCAGCGCCGCGTCGTCGCCGACTCCATCGGCGGGGAGGACGTGGAGATCGTGGGGGTGGGGACGGGGGAGGAAGCGCTGCGGGCTCTCGCCGAGGGCGCGTTCGACTGCGTCCTCGTCGACCTCGGCCTCCCGGACATGAACGGGTTCGACCTCCTCGAGACGATCCGCCGCGAGCGGGGGGGCGAGGACCTCCCCATCCTCGTCCACACCGGGCGCGACCTCACGCCGCAGGAGTCCGAGCGGCTCCACGCCCTCGCCGAGGCCGTCATCGCGAAGGATGTCGAGGCGTTCGACCGGCTCCTCGACGAGACGGCGCTCTACCTCCACCGCGTGGAGGCGATGCTCCCCGACGACCAGCGCGAGCGGCTCGAGCGGCGGCACCGCCCCGAGACGTCGCTGGCCGGGCACAAGGTGCTCATCGTCGACGACGACATCCGCAACATCTTCGCGCTCCAGAGCTTCCTCGAGCAGCACAAGATGGAGGTGGTCTACGCCGAGAGCGGCCGCGACGGCATCGAGCTCCTCCAGCAGGACAGCGACATCGACGTGGTCTTGCTGGACGTGATGATGCCGGGGATGGACGGCTACGAGACGGCGCGCGCTATCCGCGCCATCGACCGCTTCGCCGACCTCCCCATCATCGCGGTGACAGCGAAGGCGATGGAGGGCGACCGCGACAAGTGCCTCGAGGCCGGCGCGAGTGACTACATCACGAAGCCCGTCAACGTCGACCAGCTCACGTCGCTCCTCCGCGTCTGGGTGGGCAAGCGCTGAGGCTTCCGCACGGCGCCGGAGGGGCTCCTCTCTCCGGCGCCGCTAGCGGGGGAGCGTCACGACGAAGGTGGCGCCTTCCCCCTCCGCGCTCTCGACGCGCAGGTGGCCGCCGTGCCCCTGCACCACGATGTCGTGGCTCATCGAGAGGCCGAGGCCGGTGCCGGTGCCGGCCGGCTTCGTCGTGAAGAACGGCTCGAACACGCGGGCCTTCGCCTCCTCCGCGATCCCCGTCCCGTTGTCCTCTACGCGCACCTCCACCCCCGTGCGGAGGCGCACCGTGGACACCCGGACGGTCGGGACGTAGGCGTCATCGGCCGTCGCGCGCTTCTCGTGCACGGCGTCGAAGGCGTTGTTGACGAGGTTGATGAGCACGCGGCCGATCTCCTGCGGGACCACCGTCACGTGGCCGATGGCGTCGTCGTAGTCGCGCTCCAGGGTGACGCTGAAGTCGGGCATCTGGGCGCGTTTCCCGTGGTAAGCCAGGTTCACGTGCTCCTCCACGAGCGCGTTGAGGTTCACGGACTCGCGCTGCCCCTTCCCGCCGCGTGCGTGCTGCATCATCGCGCGGACGATGCTGTCGGCCCGGCGGCCGTGCGCCTCGATCTTCTCCGCGTTCGCCTTGAGGTCGGCCAGGGTCTCCTTCAGCTCATCCGGCGAGGCCCCCGCATCGAGCTCCTCGATGAGTTCGTCGGCGAGGTCGACGGAGAGGGCGGCGAAGTTGTTGACGAAGTTGAGGGGGTTCTTGATCTCGTGCGCGATCCCCGCCGTGAGCTGGCCCAGCGACGCGAGCTTCTCGCTCTGGATGAGCTGCTGCTGCGCCGCCTTCAGCTCGGCGAGCGTCTCCTCCACCTCACGGTTCTT
>DASPKS010000144.1:0-2070 GCA_035628035.1 Rubricoccaceae bacterium | reverse complement strand
GGGTCCACGAGCCAGAAGCGGTCCCAGCCGCGGCGGGCGGCGTAGTCGCCGGGGTCGTCCTCCTCCGAGAGCACGGGGACGTCCGGCGTCAGCGCTTGGAGCGCGGCGACGAGGTAGTCGTGCGAGGCGTGGTCGGCGACGGTGAGCGGGGAGTCGTCGGCCTTGTAGTCGACGGGGCTGGGCTTCTCGTAGTGGTCGAGGATGCGCCGCCCGGCTTCTTCGGCGAGGCGACGGACGGCGGGGAGGAGGGTGGGGAGGTCGAGGGACATGGGATGGAGAGAAAGGGGGAGCGGGAGCGCGGGTGAAAGGGCGAGGGAGCGGACGGGCTGGGCGGGAGCGCGTGCCTTCTCCCTTTCTCCCATCCCCCTTTCACCCCTTCTCACCCACCGGCACGGCCACGCGTGCCTTGAAATAATCGAGGGTGCGCCTGAGGCCCTCGGCGCGGCCCACGCGCGGCTCCCAGCCGAGCACCTCGCGCGCCCGCGTGATGTCGGGCTGGCGGATCTTCGGGTCGTCGGCCGGGAGCGGCTCGTAGACGACGGGGCTCGCGGTGCCGGTGAGGGCGCGGACCTCCTCGGCGAACGCGGCGATGGTGATCTCGTCGGGGTTGCCGACGTTGACGGGCTCGGCGACGCCGCTGAGGAGGAGGCGGTAGACGCCCTCGACGAGGTCGTCCACGTACTGGAACGAGCGGGTCTGGGAGCCGTCGCCGAAGACGGTGATGGGCTCGCCGCGGAGGGCCTGCCCCATGAACGTCGGGAGCGCGCGGCCGTCGTCGAGCCGCATCCGCGGGCCGTACGTGTTGAAGATCCGCACGATGCGGGTCTCGACCCCGTGGTAGCGGTGGTACGCCATCGTGATGGCCTCGGCGAACCGCTTCGCCTCGTCGTACACGCCCCGGAAGCCCACAGGGTTGACGTTCCCCCAGTAGGTCTCCTCCTGCGGGTGGACGAGGGGGTCGCCGTAGACCTCGCTCGTGGAGGCGAGGAGGAACCGCGCCCGCTTCTCCTTCGCCAGGCCGAGCCCGTTGTGGGTGCCGAGCGCGCCCACCTTCAGCGTCTGGATGGGGAGCTTGAGGTAGTCGATGGGGCTGGCCGGGCTCGCGAAGTGGAGCACGTAGTCGAGCGGGCCGGCCACGTACACGTAGTTCGTCACGTCGTGGTGGACGAACCGGAAGCCAGGGTGCCCCATCAGCGGGGCGATGTTGTCGGGGTTCCCCGTGATGAGGTTGTCCATGCAGACGACCTCGTAGCCCTCGGCGAGGAACCGCTCGCAGAGGTGGGAGCCGAGGAACCCGGCGCCGCCGGTGATGAGCGTGCGGGGCATGGGCTTCCGCCTCAGCGGGCTCAGGCTGCGGCCGTGGCCTCGTCGTCCTCGACGGGCACCGGCGCGACGTGCGGGCGGCCGATGGAGTGGTAGTCGAACCCGGCCTCGGCCATGTGCTGGGGGTCGTACACGTTCCGCCCGTCGAAGACGAGGGGCCGCTTGAGGAGCCGCCGCATCCGCTCGAAGTCGGGCCGGCGGAATTCCGGCCACTCCGTGCAGATGACGAGGGCGTCGGCACCGGCGAGGGCGTCGTAGGCGGAGGCAGCGTAGGCGATGGTGCCCTCGTTCAGGCGCCCCTCGCGGAGCACCGCGCGGCTCGTCTCGATGGCCTCGGGGTCGAACGCGCACACGTCGGCGCCGCGCTCGGTGAGGGCGCGGATAACGTAGTGGGCGGGGGCCTCGCGCACGTCGTCGGTGTTCGGCTTGAAGGCGAGCCCCCACACGGCGAAGCGGCACCCGTCGAGGCGGCCGGCGTCGCCGCCGAGCGCCTCGGTGATGCGCGGGAGGAGCGCGAGCTTCTGCGCCTCGTTCACGGCGAGCACGGCGTCGAGGATCTTGAAGTCGTACCCCTCGGCGCGGGCGGTGCGGTGGAGCGCCTGCACGTCCTTCGGGAAGCACGAGCCGCCGAACCCGATCCCGGCGTAGAGGAACTTCGCCCCGATCCGGCTGTCGGTCCCGATCCCGCGGCGGACCTCCTCGACGTCGGCGCCGACGCGCTCGCAGAGGTTCGCGATCTCGTTCATG
>DASPKS010000143.1:0-15846 GCA_035628035.1 Rubricoccaceae bacterium | reverse complement strand
GGTGCATACCGCCTCCGGCGCCGAGATGCTCGCCAACTTCGTCCTGAACGTGTGTGGGTGCCGGGGCGACTGGACGACGGGCTCATTCATCGAGGACAAGAAGCGCGAGATCGCGGAAAAGGTCGGCAATGAACACGTGCTCCTCGGCCTCTCCGGCGGCGTGGACTCCTCCGTCGCGGCCGTCCTCCTCCACGAGGCCCTCGGCGACCGGCTCACGTGCGTGTTCGTGAACAACGGGCTCCTCCGGGAGGGGGAGTACGAGCAGGTGCAGGCCACCTTCCGCGACCACTTCCACATCCGCCTCCACGCCGTCGACGCCACCGACCTCTTCCTCGAACGGCTCGATGGGGTAGCTGACCCCGAGCAGAAGCGGCGGGTCATCGGGCACGCGTTCATCGAGGTGTTCGAGGAGGCGACCAAGCGGATCACCGAGGAGGTGGGCCACCGCCCGGCCTTTCTCGCCCAGGGCACGCTCTACCCCGACGTGATCGAGTCGGTGAGCTTCCGTGGGCCGAGCGCGACGATCAAGACGCACCACAACGTCGGCGGGCTGCCGGAGAAGCTCGGCTTCCAGCTCGTCGAGCCGTTCCGCGAGCTGTTCAAGGACGAGGTGCGCGAGGTGGGCCGCGCGCTCGGCGTGCCTGAGACGATCCTTGGCCGGCACCCCTTCCCGGGTCCGGGCCTCGCCGTACGTCACCTCGGCCCGATCACGCGCGAAGGCCTCAGCCTCCTGCGCAAGGCCGACACCATCTTCATCGAGGAGCTGAAATCGAGCGGGCTCTACGACACGGTCTGGCAGGCGTTCGCCGTGCTCCTGCCCGTCCGCTCGGTCGGCGTGATGGGGGACTACCGGACGTACGACCAGGCCGTCTGCCTCCGCGCCGTGACGAGCACCGACGGGATGACGGCCGACTGGGCCCCGCTCCCGTACGACTTCCTCGGGCGCGTGTCGAACCGGATCATCAACGAGGTCCGCGGGATCAACCGGGTGGCCTACGACGTGTCGAGCAAGCCGCCCGCGACGATCGAGTGGGAGTGAGCAGGAGGGGGGGTGGACGATCCCCGCGCGGTGCCTATTCTCCGGCCCCGACCGTAGCCCCTCACCATGCTCCGGCCCCTCTCCCTACTCGTCCTCTTCCTGGCAGCGCTGGCTTCGGCGCCCGTCGGCTCAGCCCAGCCCGCCACGGCGGACACGCTGGCGGAGGCCGAGAGCGCGTTCGAGAACGGGCTGGCGAGCTACACGCGGGGCGAGTACGAGGAGGCGGCCCGGCTCTTCTTCCGCGCCGGGCGCGACTTCGGCTACAACGCGCGCACGACGGCCGCCCTCCTCATGGCGGGTAAGGCGCTCTACGCCGCCGGCGACACCGACGGCGCGGTCTCCGCGCTGACCACGCTCCTCCGGCAGTACCCCCACAGCCGCTACACCGAAGAGGCGGAGCGCGTCCGCCAGCGGGCGCTGGGGTACACGCCCGAGACGCCGCCCGCTCCTGTCACCCTCGGCGTGATCCTCCCGGCGTCGGGCGAAGAGGACTACCTCGCGCAGGCCCTCTTCAACGGCGTCCGCCTCGCCGTGGACGAGCACAACGAGGCCGGGCGGTGGCCCGTCCGGATGGTCTTCCGCGACAGCGGGCCCGTTGGTGGCGGCGCCGCGCGGGCGATGGAGGCGGTGGCCGGGGCCGGCGCCGAGCTGGTCATCGGGCCGTTGTTCAGCGAGGAGGCGCGGGAGGCCGCGGCCATCGCTGAGCGGGAGCAAGTGCCGCTCGTCGCCCCCCTCGCCACCGATGGCGACGTATCGGCGGGGCGGCGGTTCGTGTTCCAGGCCAACCCCACCTTCGCCGCGCGGGGCCGGGCGCTCGCCCGCCACGCCGTTCAGCAGATGGGGCTCCGGCGGCTCGGCGTCGTCGCCGAGACGGGCACGTACGGCGAGGCCATGGGCGCGGCATTCGCCGACGAGGCGCGCGAGCTCGGCGCCGAGGTGCCGTTCTTCGAGCGCGTCCGCGCGGCCGACTGGGGGCGGCTCCGCGAGCGCGTCGGCGCGGCGCGGCTCCGCGAGGCCGAGGCCACCTACTTCCCCGTCACCGGCGACGAGGCCGCCGAGAAGGCCGCCCGCGTGCTCCGCCAGCTCGAAGCGATGGGCGGCCCCACGCGCCCGCTGGGCAACCTCGAGTGGGAGGACCTCGAGGCCTCGCGCACCCGCGCCAGCCAGCTCCGCACCGTCTACGACACCGACTTCCACTACGACGAGGCGGCCGGGGCCGAGTTCGAGCGGCGCTACCGGGCCCTCGCAGGGATTCCGCCCGAGCGGCTTTCCCTCATCGGCTACGACGTCACGCGGTTCCTCCTTCGCCTCCTCGAAGCGCGCGAGCCCGGCCAGGCCATTCCCGACCTCATCCGCCAGGCCCCGCGCTATCAGGGCCTCGCCCACCGGTTCGACTTCGGCGGCGGCCCCATCAACACGGCCGTGTTCGTGATGGCCTACCGCGACGGCCGCGCGGTGCTGATGGAGGAGTAGGGCAGAACCTTGAAGATCCCGGCGAAACGGGTGGGGCGGGGGGCGGCGCAAGTGGGCGTGCGTATCCTGCCCCTAGCCGTTCGCCGCGATACTAAGCCCCGCGCGCGCGGCGTTCTGGCCCGCGTCGTTCGGTCCCGCGTCCCGTTGTTTATGCGTCCTTTCGTGCGCCTCCTCTGCCTGCTCGTCCTCGTCGGGGGGGCCGCCTGCGGGCCGAGCACCCCCCTCACGGCCGCCGGCCCGGAGGAGGCTTACCAGCGCGGGATGCTCGCCTACGAGGCGCGCCGCTGGGACCGCGCCATCGAGCACTTCCGCGCCGCGCTCGACTTCGGCCGCACCAACGAGTGGGCCGACGACGCGCAGTTCTACCTCGCCCGCGCCTACTACGAGGACGAGCAGTACCTCCTCTCGGGCACCGAGTACACCCGGTTCATCGAGCTCTACCCCAACGACCCGCGCGTGGAGGAGGCGGCGTTCGAGCGCATCCGTAGCTACGCCGCCCTCAGCCCGCCCTACCAGCTCGACCAGACCGACACCGAGACGGCCATCGCCTACATCCGCGCGTTCATGACGCGGTACCCCACCAGCACGCGGACGGCCGACCTCGTCGCGGTGCTGGAGGAGCTGCAGGAGAAGCTCGCGCGGAAGCAGTACGAGACGGGCCGGCTCTACGAGCGGCGCGAGCTGTTCGAGGCCGCCGCGCTCTCGTTCGAGGCCGTCCTCGAGCAGTTCCCCACCTCGCCCTACGCGGACGACGCCCTCGTCGGGGCGATCCGTGCCTACATCCGCTTCGCCGAGGCCAGCATCCGGGAGCGGCAGGCCGAGCGGTACCAGCGGGCGCTCGACACGTACGACCGGCTCGTCCAGCTCTTCCCGCAGAGCCCGCTGCTGCCGGAGGCCGAAGCCCTCTACGCCCGCGCCCACGCCGGCCTCCGCGCGGTGCAGCCTGCCGCCTCCCCGGTGGCGACCGACGGCCGGGATGGCGGCTGAAGCGGAGGGGATGGCGACGGCCGCGCCCCTCGCGCTCTTCGGCGGCTCGTTCAACCCGCCGCACGTGGCGCACCTCGCCGTCGCCGAGGCGGCGGCCGACGCCGCCGGCCTCGACCGCGTCGTCTGGATGCCTGCCGCGACGCCGCCGCACAAGCTGGCCGACCCCGCCCTCGCCTCGGCCGAGGACCGCCTCGCGATGACGCGTGTGGCGACGGCCGACAACCCACGTTTCGAGGTGTCCGATCTGGAGATCCGGCGGGGCGAGGTCTCCTTCACGGTGGACACCCTCCGCGCGCTGCGGGAGGCGTATCCCGCCGCCGACCTCGTGCTCATCCTTGGCGGCGACAGCCTCGCGCAGTTCTCCACGTGGCGCGCGCCTGACGAGATCCTCCGCCTCGCCCGCCTCGTCGTCTACCGCCGGCCCGGATTCGACGAGGCCGCCGTCGCGGCCGAAGTGCTCGCGCGCACGAGGTTCGTGGACGCACCGCTGCTCGACCTCTCTGGCACTGAGCTCCGCGCTCGCCTCCGCGCCGGCCGCACCGTCCGCTACCTCGTCCCCGATGCGGTGCGGGACTACATCGCCGCCCGCGGACTGTACGGCGTAGGGAGCGGGCCCTAGGAGAGGGAAGGGCCCTATCATTCGGTCGGCTCATCCCCTCTGCTCGTGCCCCTCTCCCTCCGAGAAAAAGCCGCCGCCCTCCTCGTCGTCCGCCTCGGCTCCAACATGGTGCCGCCGCGCACGGCCGAGGACGACGCGCCCGCCGTCGCCGCGCTCCTCGACCGCCACCCCGTCGGCGGGCTGATCCTGTTCAACGGGCGGTGGCCCACCACGCGCGAGACGCTCCTCGACCTCCAACGAAAGAGCGACGCGGGGCTCCTCGTGATGACCGACATGGAGCGCGGCCTCGGCCAGCAGGTCCACCCGCCGCCGGACGGTGGCCCGACGGTCTTCCCCCACCTCCGCGCCTTCGGCGCGATGCCCGACGACGAGGCCGAAGCGGCCGTCCGTGCCTTCGCGGCGGCGGGGGCCCGCGAAGCCCTCGCCGCCGGCGTCCACGTGGCCTTCGCGCCGGTGGCCGACGTGAACCGGAACGCGAACAACCCCATCATCGCCACGCGCGCCTTCGGGGAGGAGCCCGCGCGGGTGGCGCGGCTCGTGCGCGCCTACGTAGAAGCCGCGCGAGGGGAGGGGCTCGCGACGACGGCCAAGCACTTCCCCGGGCACGGCGCCACCGCCGAGGACTCCCATGCGGTGCTTCCGACGGTGAGCGACCCCCGCGAGGTGCTCGGCGCCACCGACCTCGTCCCCTTCCGCACGGCGCTCGACGCGGGCACCGACCTCGTGATGACGGCCCACGTGGCCTACCCCGCGCTCGACCCGTCCGGACGCCCGGCCACGCGCTCGCGCCCGATCCTCACGGGGCTTCTTCGGCACGAGATGGGGTTCGAGGGCGTCGTCGTCACGGACAGCCTGCACATGGGCGGCATCCGCGAGGCCAGCCGCAGCGAGGCCGAGATGGCCGCCGAGCTCGTCGCGGCCGGCGTGGACCTCCTGCTCGACCCGCAGGACCCGGAGGCGCTGGTCGAAGGACTGGCGAGGGCCGTGGAGGAAGGAGGCCTCGAAGAAGAACGGCTCGACGAGGCGCTGACCCGCGTGGAGGCGATGCGTACCCGGCTGCGCACGCGGTTCGGCGAAGGCGTCTTCCGCGATCCGTCGCTCGCATACCCCGAGTCGGTGGTCGGCGCCGAGGCGCACCGCGCCCTGGCCGACGACGTGGCCCGACGCGCCGTCACCCTGCTGGAGGGCGACCTGCCGCACCTCGGGCAGGGGGAGGGGGTCCTCGTCCTCCTCGTACGCCCGCACGCCTCTCCGCTCGACCCGCCCGAGCAGGCGCTCGGCGCCGCCGTCCGCGAGGCCTTCCCCTTCGCGGTCTACCGAGAGTGGGTCGCCACCGACGAAGAAGGGCTCCCCTCCCTCCACATGGACCTCCAGCGGGCCGAGAAGGTCGTCGTGGCGCTCGTCGTGAAGCCGGCGGCGTGGCGGGCCTTCGGGCTGCCGGAGGCGGCGCGCCCGCTCGTCGAGGAGGCCATGCGCACGCGGCCGACCGTGCTCGCTGCGCTCGGCAGCCCGCGCGGGCTCGACGGGCTGGAGGGCGCCACGGCGCGGCTCGTCACCTTCAGCGATGTGCCGGCGAGCCAGCGCGCGCTCGCGGCGCGGCTCCGGCAGGGCTGAGCGCGCCCCGAAACCTCCCCCCGCCGGGGGCCGTTTCCCGCTCCGGCCCGTCATCCTGCCCCCTCTGCGATGGCCTCCGACCCTGCTCCGCCCCCCGCCCCCGGCAACCTCCGCTGGTGGACCGCCCTCATCGTAGGGCTGTCCGTGTTTATGCTGGCCGCCCTTGCGGCCCCGCGCCTCACGGACGACGAGGGGGCGAGCTGGGCCCTCGCCGCGGCCGTCGGTGCAGCGGCGGCGCTCCTCACTGTAGGCGTGATGCTTGCGCGGCGGGGCCGGGCCGGCACCGAGGAGCGGCCGATTCAGCATTGACCGAACCGCCGCGCCGCGTACCTTGCCGGCGCTCCCCTGAGCCCTTCCTGCCATGAACGAGACGACCCTCCCCGTCGACGCCGACCCGGTCGACGCCGACGCCCCGAAGTCCGCCTACGAGAAGGAGGGCGTGGCCGAGATCGACCCCCGCTGCGTCCCGCAGACCCTCGACGGCCCCCCGCCCGTCGGCGACGAGATCGTCTACCCCGACTACACGGAGGAGGACCACGAGAACTGGCGGTTCCTCTTCCAGCGGCAGATGGAGCTGCTGCCGGGCCGCGCCGGGGCGGCCTACCTCGAAGGCGTCCGGAAGCTCGACATGACGCCGGACCGGATCCCCGCGCTGGCCGACCTCTCGCGCGCGCTCGACCGCGAGACCGGCTGGAAGGTGGCCCGCATCCCCGGCCTCCTCCATGAGCGCGACTTCTTCACGCTCCTCTCCCGGCGCGAATTCCCCAGCACCGACTACATCCGCGGGAAGCACGAGCTCGACTATACCCCCGCGCCCGACCTCTTCCACGACATCTTCGGCCACATGCCGATGCTCACGCAGCCGGCCTTCGCCGACTTTTACCAGCTCTTCGGGCAGGCTGCCCTCGGCGCAAAGGGGATGGACCGGCAGAGCCTCGAGCGGCTCCACTGGTTCACTGTGGAGTTCGGGCTCATCCGCGATCCCGACGAGATCCGCATCTTCGGGGCCGGCGTGCTCTCTTCCAAAGGCGAGGTCGTTCACGCCCTCGACAACGCCGAGCACCGCCCGTTCTCCGTCGACGCCGTGATCAACCAGGACTACGAGGTGTGGCACCTCCAGCCCATCCTGTTCGTGCTGGAGTCGTTCGACCAGCTCGTGACGGAGTTCCGGGCGTGGGCGACGAGCCGGGGCCTCCTCTCCGCCTGAGTCCGTTGCCCCGGCAGTCCGCCCCTATGATGCCCCGGGCGCGCGGTGTCAAGACCACGCGCCCTTCTTCTAAGGCGCCGGCCACCAAGGCGCTGAAGGGCAAGGCTGTATCGAAGAAGGGCGCGCCGCCCAAGGCGGCGGCACGGAGGGGATCGGCGGTCAAGGCGGCGCCGGCCAAAACACCGAAGGGCAAGTCCGGGCCGGCCAAGGCGGCACCCTCCAAGGGACCGAAGGCGAAGGGCCCGGCCATGAAGACGGTGGCCAAGCCTCCGAAGCCGAAGGGGACTGCGAAGGTGGCCTCCAAGAAGGTCAGCCCTGCGAAGAACGGGCGGGCCAAGGCCGCGCCGGCAAAGGCTCCACCGGCCAAGGTCGCGGCGAAGGCTTCGATGGGGAAGCCTGCGCTCGCTGAGGCGCCGAAGGCCAAGGCTGCGCCCCCGAAGCTCGCGCGTGTGAAGGGCGCGTCCGACAAGGCCGTGTCGGCCGACGTTCGGGCGGCAAAAGCTCCGCCTGCGAAGGCGCTGAAGGCCGCCCCGGTGAAGGCGGCCCCGGCCAGCGCGCCGAAGGCCCTGCCCGCGCCGCCCGAGACGGCCCCGGCACAGGTGCCGAAGGCCAAGCCCCCAGAGGTAGTGGTCTCCAGGCCAAAGGCGAAGGCGAAGGTGCCGCCCCCACCGCCCGCGCTTCCCGCCCCCGACGCCGTCCGCGTCGAGGCCGAAATCTCGGGCCGCGTGCAGGGCGTGGGCTTCCGGTACTTCGCGCGGGCCGAGGCGAAGCGGTTCGGGCTGTACGGGTTCGTGCGGAACGAGCCCGGCGGCGGCGTGACCGTCGTGGCGGAGGGGCGGCGCGAGGCGCTAGAGCGGTACCTCGCGAGCCTCCGCGAAGGCCCCCCGCTGGCGGAGGTCGCCGAGGTCGACGTCACCTGGGAGCCCGCGACCGGCCGCCATACGGCGTTCTCCATCGAGTATTGAGGAGGGGGGAGGGGGTTGGAAATGCGGGGCGTGCGGCCTTTCTTTGGGCCGCTACCCCCTCCGTCCTGCGCCCCTCACGGATGACCCGCCACGCCCTCCTCGAGAACGCCGTCGCCCGGCTGGAGGGCGCGGGTGTGGAGGACGCCCGGCGCAACGTGGAGTGGCTCCTCGAAGAGGTGCTCGGCGTAAACCGCGCCGCGCTCTACGCCCACCCCCACGAGCCCGTCCCCGACGAGGCGCACGCCGCGTTCGAGGGGCTCCTGGCCCGCCGCCTCCGCCGCGAGCCCGTGCAGTACGTCCTCGGCCACGCCGACTTCTGCGGGCTCCGCCTCCGCGTGACGCCGGCCGTGCTCATCCCCCGTCCGGAGACGGAGGAGGTGGCTGAGGAGGCGCTCCGCCGGCTCGCCGCCGTCGAGCGGCCGTGGGTGCTCGACGTCGGAACGGGCTCCGGCGCGCTCGCCCTCGCCCTCAAGCACCGCCGCCCCGACGCCGAGGTGTTCGCCTGCGACGTCTCGGAGGCCGCCCTCGCCGTCGCCGCCGACAACGCCGTCGTGCTCGGGCTCCAGCTCACGTTCGTGCTGGCCGACGTGCTCGACCCCGCCTTCGCCCACGCCGCCCCGCCAACGTTCGACCTCATCGTGGCCAACCCCCCCTACGTGCCGACGAAGGATCGCGAGACCCTGGCGCCGGAGGTGATCGAGCACGAGCCCCCGACGGCGCTGTTCGTCGACGACGCCGACCCCCTCGTGTTCTACCGCGCGCTGGCGCGGCTGGCCCCGCGCCTCCTCAAGCCCGGCGGGTGCCTCGTGGTAGAGACCCACGCCGACTACGGCGAGGCCGTGCGGGCGCTGTTCGCCGAGGCGGGTCTGGCCGACCCCATGCTCCGCCGTGACCTCGCCGGCCGCCCCCGCATCGTCGGCGCGTGGCTGGCTTCGTAATCGACCATGGAACGCGCAGTATCGCGTCCTGGCGTCAGGTACCCGCCGCCGCTGCTGTTCGTGGTAGCATTCGCGGTAGGGCACGGGCTCTGCATGCTTTACCCGCTTCGCATCGTGGGTGATGAGCACGCGGAGGGCGTGGGGTGGATCGGGCTAGCGCTGATCGTGGTGGGTGTAGCGCTCGGCGGGTGGGCCATGCTCGCCTTCCGCCGGGCGAAGACGGCGATCATCCCTTTCTATCCGCCAAGCGCCCTCGTGCAGCGCGGCCCGTACCGGTTCTCGCGAAACCCGATGTATGTCGCCCTCGCGGTGGCCTATGTCGGCGCGGCGCTCCTGCTCAACACGCCGTGGCCGCTGTTTCTCCTCCCCCTCGTGCTCGTCGTCCTCTATGCGACGGTCATCCGACCGGAGGAGCGGTACCTGTTGTCGGCGTTCCCGGAGGACTACGCGGCCTACCGCGCCCGCGTCCGCCGGTGGCTCTGAACAGGAGAAGGCCGGAGGATGCTAGGCTATCCTCCGGCCTTCTCCGTCGAGCGAGGGCGCTCAGCCGCCGCGCTGGTCGGCGTGCTCGGCCATCTCGATGAAGTCGGGGAACGGCATCAGCTCGTACGCGCCCTCCTTGACGTACCGGAGGAGGTACAGGAACCGGTCGGGCGGGGCGTAGCCGGGGTACCGCGTGATGTAGCGGCCCTCGGCGTCGAAGAAGAGGATGGTGGGCGTGCCCGTGACGCCGAAGCTGGCGGCCAGCTCGCGCTGCTGCTGCTGCATGCCGAAGAAGCGGACGGGATCCTCGGCCTCCATGTCGAGGCGGGTGACGGCGAAGTGCTCGCCGAGGTACGCCTGCACGGCGTCGTCGGTGTAGACCTCCTGGTCGAGGCGGGCGCACCACCCGCACCACTTCGCGTAGGTGTGGATGAGGAGGAGGCGGTCGTCGGTCTTCGCCGAGTCGATGGCGGCGGCCATCGGCTGCCAGGCGGGGGCGTCGTCGGGGACGATGGAGGCGTCGACCTGGGCGCGGGCGGGCAGGGCCGCGAGGGCGAAGAAGCCGAGAGCCCCGAAGGGCAACGCGAAGCGAATGAACGCGCTACGTGCGCGGGGGGGTCGGGTCATCGGAGGAGGTCGAGGATCGCGGCCTGGAAGCGGGCGGCGTCGGTCGCCCAGCGGTAGGCGTGGAGGGCAGCGGGGAGGTTCGCGCGCCAGCGGGCGCGGGCGGTGTCGTCGGTGAGGGCGCGGCGGAGGGCGCGCGCGAGGGCAGCGGGGTCGGCCGGGTCGGCGACGAGCCCCACGTCGAAGGTCTCGACGACGCGGCGGATCTCCGGCCCGGGGCTGGCCAGGACCGGCAGCCCAGCCATAAGGTACTCAAAAAGCTTGTTGGGCAGCGCGAGGCGGAGGCTGAGCGTCAGCGGCTCGATGAGGAGGGCGCCCAGGTCGGCCGAGGCCGTCCACGCGAGCAGCTCGTCCGGCGGGGTGAAGGGGAGGAAGCCCACGCGAGCGCCCAGCGGGGCGGCCTGCTGCCGCAGCGCCCCTTCCAGCGGGCCGTCGCCGATGATGGCGAGCGCGGCCTCCTCCACCGCCGCGACGGCGCGGAGGAGGGCCGGCAGCCCGCGCCCCTCGCGCAGCCCCCCCTGGTAGAGCGCAACCCGCTGGTCGGCCGTCCACCCGAAATGTTCACGGAGGCGGTTCGTCGGCGCCGCCGGCTCGTGCTCGCTCACGTTGTGAACGACGACGGGCGGCGCGATCCCGTACGTTTTTTCGAGGTGGTCGGCGATGCTCTGATTCACCGTGAAGACCACGTCGGCACGCCCGATGGTTCTTCGCTCGACGGCGCCCCAGACGGCGCTCACCCACGGGCGCCCGGCCGACGAGTCGAGGTGGGCGTAGAGCTCGCGCGCGTCGAAGGCGAGGCGGGCGCGGTGACGGCGGGCCGCACGCGCGAGGGCGGGGAGGACGTAGAGGTCGCTGGCGAAGTAGAGCCGCGCCGGGCAGGCGAGCACTTCGTCGCGGAAGCGGCGGTGGAGGCGCAGGAACCAGCGCGGCCCGCGCCCCGGCGGCGTCGGCACCGTGCGCGCTGTGATGCCCGGGCCGAGCGCATCGGTGGGCTCGCCGAGCCCCAGCACCTCGATGGAGAGGCCCGCCTCCCGGAGCGCCCGGACCTGCCGCAGCGCCCGCGACGAGCTCCGCACGTCGCCGGCGAGGGCGAAGAGCACGTCCGGGCGGGGGGGCGGAGGCATCGGCCTAGTACCAGAGGCGCCCGCCATGCGTGCGGAGGTAGCGGACCGTGCGCGGCGAGAGGGGTTGCCGCTTGGTCTTCGCGAGGTCCCGCACGCCGTCGCGGAGGCCGGCGAAGAAGGCGCCGAGGTGGCGGTGGCGGAGCGCGTCGAGCGCGTGGAGCGCCGTCCAGATGGCCAGGTGCGAGGGGAGGTAGCGGAGGGGGAGGTGGGCCCACGCGACGAGCAGCCGGTTCCGCGTCATGAAGTACGTCTTCCAGTGGCGCGTGGCCGTGCCACCCGCGCCCGACCGGGCCGTCGCCACGGGCTGCGTGCGGTCGTGGAAGACGGCCACCTCCGGCGTGTAGCGAATCGTGTGGCCGGCGTCGAGCACGCGGTAGGCCAGCTCCAGCTCCTCGTGCCCGTAGACGAGCCGCTCGTCGTAGCGCCCGCCGTCGGGCGTGGCGTCGCGGCGCTGGGCGTAGCCGCACGCGACGAAGGCGGCGGCGGGCGCGGCACGGCGGTCGAGCCCCGGGCGTCGGGCGAGCCACCGGCGGGGGTAGGGAAGGAGCGGCTGCGTGCCCGCCTCGGTGCGGTCCGTCACGCGGAAGGCGAGGAGCGCCGCGGCCGGGTCCTGCGCGAACACGTCGGCGATGGTTGCGAGCGCGTTGGGGGTTTCGAAGCGGGCGTCGTCGTCGAGGAAGACGAAAAGCTGCCCGCGCGCCGCGCGCATGAGGGCGTTGCGCGCGCCGGTGGCGCCGAGCGGCGCCTCACTCCGGAGGCGGCGGACGGGCAGCGCGCCCGCGCGGGCCGGCACGTCGAGCGGCGTGGCCGAGGCGTCGTCGAGCACGACGACCTCCGCGTCGGCGAACGTCTGCGCGGCCACGCTGGCGAGGCACGCCGCGAGCGCCTCCGGGCGGTCCCGCGCGGCGACGAGGACCGACAGCGCGGGCGCGCGCTCGGCCTGTGCAGGCGCGGGATCGGGGAGGGCATTGGAGGCAGCGGGCATGGCGCGCGAAGATAGGGGCCGCCGGGGCGGGCGCTATCTTCGGCCCCCCTCCGACGCGCCCGCCTCCCGGCCTCTGTGCTCGACCCCGCTGCTTCGCTCGGCGCACCGCCTCCGCCGACCGCGCCGGTCTGCGCGTTCGTCGTCACCTACAACCGGGCCGAGCTCCTCGCGCGGTGCCTCGACGCCGTCCTCGCGCAGCGCCCGGTGCCAGCAACGGTCCTCGTGATCGACAACGCGAGCACGGACGGAACGGCGGCCCTCCTCGCATCGCGCTATCCCCGCGTCGAGGTCCGTAGGCTCGAAATGAACACCGGCGCGTCGGGCGGCTACCGCGCCGGCGTCGAGGCGGCCCTCGCGCACGAGGAACCGTGGGTCTGGATTCTGGACGACGACGCGGCGCCGGCGCCGGACTGTCTCGCCGAGCTCCTCGCCGTCGCCGACCTCACAGGGAAGCGCGCCGTCGTCCCGCGCCGGTGGTTCACCGATGGCGGCCCCGACGCGCTCCTCCGCGACGAGGCCGTCGTCGACGAGGCCGCGCAGCGGTGGGCGGCGCCCGACGAGCCCGCCTCCGCCGAAGAAGACGCCGCGCTCCGGTGGGTCCCCGTCGACGTGTTCACGTTCGAGGGGCCGCTCGTCCACCGCGACGCCTTCGCGCGCGTGGGCCTCCCCGACGCGGGCTACTTCATCTCGGCCGACGACACCGACTGGTCGCTCCGGCACTACCGCGCCTTCGGGCCCGGCGCCGCCGTGCTCGCCCGCCGCGCGGTGGTGGAGAAGCACCGTTTCCCGCTCACCGAGGTGCCCATCCGCTCCGCGCTCAAGCGCCACATCACGGGCGATGGGACGTTCACGCTCTGGCCCGACGCCGACCACTGGAAGCGCGCCTATTACCTCCGCAACCGCCACCTCCTGTGGAAGCGGATGGGGTGGCGGCGGCGGCGGTGGCAGCAGGCCGCCGTCCACCTCGGCTACCTCCTCGTGGACGCGCTCGAAGCGCGGCGGCGGGGGTGGGACTGGCGGCTTCGCCTGAAGGCCAATGCCCGGTCGCTCGCGCAGGGGATCGCCGGGCGCGGCGGCGCGTTCCTCGACCCGGCCGCGTGGCACGCTGCGCGCCAGCGCCGCGCTTCGTCTCGGCCGCGCTAGCGCGCGAGGGCGTCGGCGGGCTCGGGGAGTTCCGCTGCGGTCCCGTTCAGCACGGCGCTCCGCGCCGTGGGCGTCTCGGCCACGTGGTACGGCGGGAGCGTCTCGCCATGGACGACGGCCTCGAAGATGGCCTCCACGCGCCGCACGTGCGCGGCGCGGTCGAACTCGGCCTCGGCGAGCGCGCGCCCGCGGCGGCCCATCTCGGCGAGTGCCGCCTCGTCGGCGAACACCTCCTCGATGGCGGCGGCGAGGGCGTCGGCGTCGCCGGCGGGGACGTAGCGCCCGACGCCGTGCCGCTCAACCAGCCGCTTCGTCCAGCCGGGGTTCGTCACGATCACCGGCGTGCCGGCGCCGAGGCTGTCGTAGAGCTTCGACGGCGAGTTCGTGGCGAGGATGGGGAGCCCGATGAACGAGACGAGGGAGAGGTCGGCCACGCGGAACCACTCCAGGGCGAGGTGCTTCGGTAGCCCCGGCAGCGCCACCACGTTGGGGAGGCGCTGGGCGGCCTCCTCAACGAGGGGGGCGAGGAACCCGTACCCGGTGAAGACGAACCGCACGTCGTCGCGGCCGGCGAGGCGCTCGGCGGCGCGGATGAGGAGCGGGATGTCGTTGGCCCGCCCGTACTTCCCCGCGTAGAGGACCACCTTCTTCGCCGTGAGCCCGTGCTGCGCGCGGAGCTCGGCCAGGCGCGCCTCCGGCACGCGGTCGAGGAGGTCGAAGTCGGTCCCGTTGACGAGCGTGGTCAGCCGCTCGGGCGTCCCCCCGTGCGCGAGGATGTGGCTCGCCATGTCGGGGCTGTGCGCGATGATGTGGTCGGCGCTCCGGTAGAGCGCGCGCTCGGCGCGGCGGAGCACGCGCTGCGCGAGGGGGCTCTTGATGGCGCCCATCTGGATGGGGAAGTCGGGCCAGAGGTCCTCCACCTCGAACACCCACGGCACGCCGCGGACGCGGGCCACCTGGCGCGCTGCCCACGCCGCCGTCAGCGGCGTCGAGACGCCGACGACGACGTCGGGCCGGCCGAAGCGGAGGGCCGCGGTGAGGGCGCGGACCATGTACGTGGCGTAGGCGCGGAGCCGCGCCGCACTCCCCATCTCGTTGGCGTAGCGGACGTCGACGTAGTGCACGTCGACGCCCTCAGGGAGCCACTCGAACGCGTGCGTGAGCCGCTGCTCAAGGAACGTCCGGCTCGTCACGAGCGAGACGCGGTGGCCCTGGGCGGTGAGGTGGCGGAAGTACACGTAGTGCTTCGCCGTCGTCGCGCAGTCGGGCGTGTTGTAGAACTGGTATACGTAGAGGATGTGCATACGGCGCCGGTGCCCTCCGGCCGGCCCTCCGCTGCGCGCCATTGGGCCGCGCATGTCAGAGGTCCACCCGCAGGCCGCCCTGCAGGAAGTATACGTCGAGCGGGGCGACCGTCTCGAAGTCATGCACGACGCGGTACGTCACCTGGGCGTACGGGTGGAGGCTCCAGGTGGCCCGGACATACGCCCCCGTCTTGAGGTCGAGCGCCACGCCACCCTCCCCGCCGTGGCGGGCGTAGGAGACGCCCGTGCCCACGTACGGGCGCAGGACGTTGGCGAGGGGGGGGAGGTTGGCGTGCCCGTCGAGCCCGACGGCGTAGATGGTCTCGGCCGGCGTGTCGCTGTCCACGCTCCACTTCCCGTAGTAGTACTCCGCGTTGGGGACGAGGTCGAGCGCGTGGTCGGCGAAGGAGATGTAGACGGCCGTGGCGACGCCGAAGCGGCCCACGTCCCCGAAGTCGAGGTACCCCCCGCCGACGGAGGCCGCGAAGTCCACCTGGGCGGCGGCCGTAGCGCCGCCCAGCCAGAGGCCCAGCACGAGCGCCCGCTGCGCCCACCCGGGGGAGGGGGAACGAAAAGGAGAGCGGGCGAGGGGCAACCGGGGAACGCGCAAGCGGGCGGGGCGCCCCCGACGCGTCGTCGTCCTGGGGCCTCAGGAAGCATGAAGTTAGCGTCGGGGGCGGGGCCGCTTCAACCGCACACCGGCTCTGCGGTGGGGCACGTGGAAGCGCCCGCCCCCTTCGAGGAGGGTTCGCTTGCGCTCCGGCAGGGGCGGTCCTACCTTCCAGCGCTTTTTTTGAACCCTTCCGAGCCCTCCTACGGGCTCCCTCGAAAGAGATCCGCTTGCGCGAGCCTAGTGTGGCTGTGCCCCGTCGCTCCCTGCCGCCGCTGACCTCCGCCCCTTCCGGAGGGCGCCGGCCGGGCGGCCGTTGGGTACCCCTCCTCTTCGCGGTTGTCGCCGCGCTCTCCCTGCTCGCTGCGCCCGCCGCGGCCCAGGTCTCCCCGCGCGCGCAAGAGGAGCTGCGGCAGCGGGGGATCACGCCCGAGGAGGCGCTCGAACAGGCCGAGCGGGCAGGCGTGGACACCTCCTCGCCGGAAGCGCTCGAGCGCACCGCGCGCGAGCGGGGGTTCTCGGAGGAGACCATCGCCGAGCTCCGCCGGCTCCTCGAAGAGCGGCAGCGCCAGCCGTCCCCCTTCGAGCGGCGCATCCTCCTCGACCCCGCCGTGGGCCGCGATACGCTCCGCGTGGCCAACGCCGATAGCCTCCTCACCGATAGCCTTGCCACCGACAGCGCCGCCGTCGCGCGGAAGCGAGAGAAGCTCGAGCTCCGCCGCCAGCAGGGC
>DASPKS010000142.1:0-12090 GCA_035628035.1 Rubricoccaceae bacterium | reverse complement strand
CTCCTCGTGGAGGCGGGCGTGACCGTCCGAGAGGCGGTGCTGACGTTCGCCGGGGTGCAGGTGCTGAGCGGGCTCGCCTGGGTGGCGCTCGTGGTGCCGGCCGAGCGCCGGGCGGAAGGGCCGGGGTAGGGGTGGGGCGTGGCCCCCCTTTTGCAAGGGGGCCCGGTACGACCGACGACATCCCCTCGCGTGACGGAAAACAGCCCGCTCCGACCCCTCCGGGCCGAAATCGAACCCTCCGGCGATGGTGCGCCCGCTACGGCGCTGCCCGGCGGGGGCGCGAATCTTCCTGCCCTCGCGAATGCCCTCCGCGTCCGCACCCGGTATGACCGGGCGGAGCCGGCCCTCCGAAATGCCGCCCTCACCAGCCCCGACGCCCTCGCCTTCCTCGAGGCGGCCCTCGCGCTGATCGCCGAGACGGCGGAGGCCACCCGCGCCCGCGCGCTCCTGACGGATGAGGCCGAGGCGCCCCTCGTGACCGTCGCCGTGTGGGCTGCCGAGGGGAGGGAGCCGCCGGAACCCGACACGCTGGAGGTGTCCGACTGGCCGGCCGTGGGGGCCGGGCGCGTCGTCCGCGCCGGCGCCGACGCGCGGTGGCCGGCGCTCCGCGCGGCGTGGGGCTGCACCGACGCCGTGCTCGCGCCGTTCCAGGACGAGCACAGCCTGGCCGGCCTGTTCCTCCTCGAACGCGACGGCGAGGAGCTGTGGGACGATGCCGAGGTCCACGCGCTCGGCGGTCTCGCCCGCCTCTTCGAGACGCTCTGGGCGTGGAACCGCGCCGAGGCCCGCTACCGCCAGACCGTCGCTGACCTCGAAGACGGCCTCTTCGACTTCGCCTTCGGGGGGAGCGGGCGCCGGCGCTACACCCTCGTCACCCCGCAGGTCGAGCGCATCACGGGGTGGCCCACCGACCAGATGCTCGAAGGCGCACTCGACTGGATGACTGACGTCGTCCATCCCGAGGACGCCGACGCCTTCGCCACGCACGACGCCGCGCTCTGGTCGGGCGACCCCAGCCAGCTCGTGTACCGCATCCGACGGCCCGACGGCGAGGTACGGTGGGTCCGCGAGAGCGCGACGCCGAGCCGGAGCGCGAGCGGGCGGCCTGTTGCGGGTGGCCTCCTCTCCGATGTGACGGAGGCCAAGCGCGCCGAGGCCACGCTGCTCCAGGCCAAGCTCGCCGCCGAGCGCGCGAGCCACGCGAAGACCGCCTTCCTCGCCACGATGAGCCACGAGATCCGGTCGCCGCTCGGGGCCATCCGCGGCTTCGCGGAGCTGCTGGCCGAGGAGGTGCGCGACCTCAACGACCGAGGGGGCGACGTGCCGCCACAGATCGGTGAGTTCGCCGGGATCATCGCCGAGAACACCCAGCAAGCGCTCCGCCTCGTCCACAACCTGTTCGATCTCTCGCGGCTGGAGACGGGCTCGCTCGCGCTGCGCAGCCTGCCGGTCGAGCTGCACCCCGTCATCGAGCGGGTGGTGGAGCAGCACCGCGCGGCAGCCGACGCGAAGGGCCTCGCGCTCCACGTCGAGCGGGCCGAGGGCGAGCCGCTCCTGCTCGCCGATCCCGAGCGGCTCGAGCAGGTGGTGGATCAGCTCGTCTCGAACGCGGTCAAGTTCACCGAGGCCGGGTCTATCACGATCTCCACGCTGATCGACGAAGGCAGTGTTCGCCTTGCCGTCAAGGACACCGGCGTGGGCATCGCGGCCGAATATCTAGAACGGCTTTTCGAGCCGTTCTCCCAGGAAGACTACCGGCTCAACCGGTCCTTCGGCGGGAGCGGCCTCGGCCTCGCCATCGTGAAGCGGCTCCTCGACGGGATGGGGGCGACGATCCGTGTGGAGAGCGAGAAGGGCGGGGGCAGCCGGTTCGAGGTCACGTTCCCGGTGAGGGGCAACGAGTAGCCGATCACGGTTCGCGGGTCGTGTTCTTCAGCGCGTTCCGCACGTTGCGCTGGAAGCCTTCGAACTTCGTGCGCTTGACGGGGCTGCCCCGGAACCGCGCGCGGAACGCGCCGAGGTCCAGTTCGGCCCACTCGCGTAGCTCCGTGTCCGCCACCCCCTCGCGCGGGAGGAAGCGCGGCTCGTCGGTGGGCCGCTTGAACTTGTTCCACGGGCACACGTCCTGGCAGATGTCACACCCGAAGATCCAGCTCCCGAACTGCCGCGCGAGGTCGTCGGGGAAGTCCGGCCCCCGGTGCTCGATGGTCCAGTACGAGATGCACCGGCTCCCATCGACGACGTAGGGCTCGGTGATGGCGCCGGTGGGGCAGGCGTCGAGGCAGCGCGTGCACGAGCCGCAGGAGTCGGGCACCGGCCCGTCGGGCGCGAGCGGCACGTCGACGATGAGCTCACCGAGGAAGAAGAACGAGCCGAGCGAGCGGTTGAGGAGGTTGGTGTTCTTCCCGATCCAGCCGAGCCCGCTCCGCGCGGCCCACGCCTTGTCGAGGACGGGCGCCGAGTCCACGAACGCGCGCCCGCCCGCGCCGCCGACGCGGCGGTCGAGCCAGTCGAACAGCTCCGCGAGCCGCTCCTTCAGCACCTCGTGGTAGTCGTCGCCCCACGCGTACCGGCTGATCTTCCCGACCTCCGGGTCGTTCGGCGCCTCGACGGGCTGGTAGTAGCTGGCGAGGACGGAGACCACCGACTGCGCGCCGGGTACGAGCACGCGGGGGTCCACGCGCATCTCGAAGTTCCGCTCCATCCAGCCCATCGTGGCGTGGCGGCCGGCAGTGAGCCACGCTTCGAGGCGGCGCGCCTCCTCGTCGAGCCGTTCCGCCTTCGCGATACCGCACGCCTCGAAGCCGAGGCGGCGGGCCTCGGCCTTCAGCTCGCTCGCGAGCTGACCCTGGGCGTATGCATCGAAGCCGGGCGTGGAGGAGAGGGGGAGGGCGGAGAGGAAAGAACGCGCAGCGGGGGCCGGTGCTCTCCCGTTCGCCGGTTCTTCCCCAAGAAAAAGGAGCGGCCCCACCCTTTCGGATGGGGCCGCTGCGGGGCCCTCCGGGCCTCTCTTCCCTGGAGCCGTGGTCAGCCCCCGATGAGGTCCCGGCAATCGACGGGGATGGACTCGACGCGGCGTCCGCGGCGGCAGCCCGGGCCCTCGTCCTCCTTGTCGCACGAGGGGACGGTGACGCCGCGGTTGCGGATCTGCATGCGGCTCGTCGAGATCCCGCGGCTGCGGTAGTAGTCGTAGACGGCCTGGGCGCGGCGGCCGCCGAGCGGCATCCCGAACCGGTCGAGCTCGGCGCTGTCGACCCAGCCGTCGATGTAGATGCAGCACTCGGGGTGCTCGCGGAGGAGCTGGATGTTCTCGTCGAGGAGGGCGCGAGCCTCAGCCGTCAGCGTGGCCGTGCCGTAGTCGAAGTACACCGAGTTCAGCTCGACGAGGGGGCACACCTCTACCGGCGGGGGCGGCGGCGGGGGCGGCGGGGGCGGCGGGCACTCCACGCAGTCCGGGCACTCGGGGCACACCGGCGGCGGGGGCGGCGGGATGTAGATCCGCTCTTCGTCACCGCCGAAGCTGAACTGGAGGCCACCGAGGAAGAGCGCCGAGCCGAAGCGGCGGTCGAAGGCGTTGATCACCTCGTCGCCCACGAGGTCGCACTTCGGGTCGTCGGGGAACTCGGCGCAGTACGTCTCGATGTCGGGCTTCTCGGGGAACTCCTCCTCCCAGAACTCCTCGGCGATCACGCGGGGATCGCCGCCGACGTTGTTGAGGACGAAGCGGTAGCTCGCCTCGGCGAAGAGCGAGACCCGCCGCGTGAGGGGGATGTCGATGCCGAGCCCGAGCGGGATGACGAGGGCCGTCCGCTCCTGGTCATCAGCCACGCCGTCGCCGCCGAAGGGGTCGGCGATGAGCGCGCCGAACCCGGTGTAGCCGTAGGGGACCACGCGGCTGTCGCGGTACGAGAGGAAGTTGACGAGCAGGTCGACCTCGGCGAGGAGGAGCTCGTTGTGGAGGAACGGGTTCTCGAACGGGCGGATGCCGTCGTCCTCGGCGCCGAGGTTGAGGAGGCCCACCATCGGGCGGAGGTAGAGGCGGTCGCTCGCGAGGGGGATGGCGACGAAGGCCGCCACGGCCGGGCGCGTCTCGCGGACGTCGTCCTGGTCAAGGCGGCGGTAGAGCGCGTCGGGCCCGAAGTAGGTGAAGGCGCCGGCGGCCACGCCGAGACGGACGCCCGGGCCCGTCTCCTCCCGGATCACGTAGTAGTCCGGCTCGGGCTGGGCGTACACGCTCGGCACGAGGGCGAGGACGAGGCCGAGCGCGATGAGCAGCGTGCGGGGGGTCATCGGTGGTGAAGGGGCTGGTTGAGGGGGTGGCCGCGGTCGGCCCGCGCCGGGATGTATGGAGGGTTCGGCGGCCGCTCTGATCAAAAAGCCGGCACCGCCCTCCGCGTGCCCTTTCAGGCCCCGACAAGGGCCCACCGATGTTACGCCTGCGCTTCCTAATAGCCGGTTCGTCTCAGCCCGCCCGCAAGGGGCTGTGGGACTCCAGAAGGGACGTCCATCGGCCCGGGGAAGGGACCTTTCCCGGTGCGCTACCGGGGAAAAAGGAAGGGCGGCCCGCTAAGTGGGCCGCCCTTCCGAAGGTGGATCGGGGGCTCTCCCCGGGTCAGTCCCCAGCGGGCGGCTCCATCTGCGAGCACGCCATCGGGGTGGACGTGGCGCGGCGCGCATTCCGGTCGCCGGGGCCGTTCGCGGAGGTCCGGCCCGCGTCGGGCGCCCGCCCCATGCCCTCGGGATGAATTCGCGCGGCAGGGACCCCCTCCCGCGTGTATGTGGCGCGCACCTCATCGGCGCGGTAGCGCGAGAGCGCGGCCGGGTCGCCTTCCTCGTGGTCTGCGTAGGCCTCCACGCGCACGCACATCTCGGGGCAGCGGCGGAGCGTGGCCGCATTCCGCTCGATGCTCTCCTTGGCCGTGATCGAGAGGGCGTCCATCTCAAACCCGAAGTGGATCGTCTCCAGGGTGCGTACGCCGGCGCAGAACACCTCGTCCTCCGAGACCATGACCACCGTCACGCGGCACTCCTCGGGGCCGCGCGGGGTCTGAACCGTGAGGGTGGCCTCGTACGTACCGGCCTCCTCGTAGGTGTGGGAGGCGGCCAACGTGCGCGCAGCGGTGCCGTCGCCGAACGTCCAGCGCGGCGCGGACCCCCGCGCGCTCACGCGCCCGTCGAACGAGATCGGCTGGCCCGTGATGGAGCGAAGGGACGAGGCGGTGCAGGCCTCGATGGCCGGAGGGGGCGGGCCGGCGTGGACCACCACCTCGCACGTGGCGGCCACGCGACGCCCGGCCGCGAAGCGGACGGTGTAAGTGCCCGGCGCTGTGTAGGTGTGCTCGGCCGCGCTACCCCGCGCGGATGTCCCATCGCCCCACGACCAGGTCGGCGTAGACGATGGGTACTCCGGCCCGCGGAATGGCCCCGGCTCGTTCACATGGAGCGCAGCGGGGCACTGGAGGGCCACCGAGGGGGGGGCGGGCGGCGTACCCACGAGGAACCGCGCACCGACGGTGTACGACGCGAGGAGGTCGTATGGTGAGCGGTCGCTCGTCGCCGCGGCACCGCCCGGGTACTGATGATCCGGGTCCACGCCGTCGAGGGCGGCGTCGGGGAAGACGAGTGCGCCCGACCCCTCGATGAAGAACGATAGCCGCTCGTTCGCCGGTACGTCGAGGCCCGCCCCCGCGGCGGGCCCATACCCTACCGCGGCACCATCACCGACCCGCCCGCTCTTGTAGGTGAGCACGCCGCCGAGGTGCGCGTACGGCGCGAAGCGGAGGTCGGGGAGCGGGAAGTAGCGGAGCACCCCCTGGAGGACCGCGAACGTCCCGTTGGTCGCCATCGGCGCCGAGGGCATGTCGGCTTCGGGGCTGTAGGGGCGGTCAAAGGCGGGGTGCGTGCCAAAGCGGAGGCTGGTGCCGACGGTCAGCGCGGGGGAGTAGATGTAGCCCGCCTCGAAGCCCATGTCCGCGCCGAGGTCCCCGTAGAGCCAGCTCTGGTTCAGCCCGTCGGTGCGGTCGAGCTCGCCGCTGTACGCCGTCGAGTTCCCACGGACGCCCACGTAGAGGCCCCGCGAAGGGCGAAGGGGCTGGGCCAGCACCAGGGCCGGAGCGAGCAGGGCAAGGACGATGATGGAGCGCATGGCAGTACGGGCGAAGTGGACGGGGCCGGTATCGGCCACGTAGCTGCGTCATTAAACCGCCGCTCCCAGCCGCCGCCAAAGAAGAAGGGCGGCCCGCCCGGAGGCAGGCCGCCCTTCAGAGGGGGAGAGAGATCGCGAGGGATCAGTTCCCGCGCATGCTCTCCATCCGGTCGCAGTCCATCGGGATGGACTCGGCGCGGCGGGCGTTGCGGTCGCCCGGCCCCGGATCCTCCTTGTTGTTGGCGTCCGGCGCCTCGCCGAGGCCGCGCGCGAGGAGGCGATCCTCGTCGATGCCGTTGGCGATGTAGTAGGCGCGGACCTCGTCGGCGCGGCGCTGCGAGAGGCGGAGCTTGTCGCGCTCGGTGTCATCCGAGTAGCCATTGATGACCACGCAGATGTCCGGGCAGCGGCGGAGCACCTCGATGTTCTCGTCCAGGCGGGCGCGGGCCTCGTCCGTGAGCGAGCTCATCTCGTACCCGAAGTACACCGTGTTGAGCTCGGTGACCTCCTCGCAGAAGGTGTCGCCGACGGTCACGGTGACCGTACAGGTATCCGAGCCTTCGGCGTTGGTCGCCGTGATCGTGATGGTGTACGTGCCGGTCTGGCTGTAGGAGTGCGTGGCCGGCAGGCTGTTGGCCGTCGTGCCGTCGCCGAAGTCGACCGTCACCGAGACCGGGGAGGCGCCGCTCACGGTCGCGTTCACCGTCACGTTCTCGCCGACGCCGACGCGGGTCGGGCTGACGCGGCAGTTCGCGAGCGTAGCCGGGGCTGGCGGGCGGGTCACCGTCACCGTGCAGGTCTCGGTGTCGGTGTTGGCCGGGCCGGTCGCCGTGACGCTCACGGTGTACGTGCCGGGGGCGGAGTAGCTGTGGGAGGCGGTCATCCCCTCGGAGGTGGTGCCGTCGCCCCAGTTCCACGTGATCGAGACGGGCTCGGTCGCGTCCTCGTTGACCATCGCCGTGAACGAGCCGGTCTCGCCCACTTCGAGGCTGGTGGTGCAGTCCACCTCGAGGATGTCGACCTCCGTGATCGGCGGGCGGAAGTAGAACCGGAGGCCGCCGCCGTAGAGGTTCGCGTTGTCGAAGTCGGCGTCGTCGCCGAACGGGAGCGCGTTCGCGCCCGGGTCCACGCGGTCGAACGCGTCGTCCGGGAAGACGAACGTGCTGTGGCCCTCGAGGAAGAGCGAGAGCTGGCGCCCGATGAGGAAGTCGAACCCGCCGCCGATGACGGGACCCCAGCCCATCCCCTCCCCGGCGTCGAAGCCGGGCGGGGGGTTCCCGCTGTCCTCGAGCTGGTCCCGGCCGAAGACCGCCGCGCCGCCCATCATGATGTAGGGCGAGATGCGCGCGCGGGGGAACAGGTTGTACCGCCACAGGGCTTGGACCTGGTAGGCGGTGTTGCCCTCGTTGATCGCGCCGGTGACGCCCGTGATCGGGTTGGGGTAGTCGTCGCGGTCGAGGTTGGCGTACTGCCCGTAGAGGAAGCCGAGCGAGAGGCCGAGGTTATCGGTGAACTGGTAGCCGAGGTCGCCAGCGACGCCGAAGCCGAGGTCGCTGAAGAGCCAGCCGGTCTCGTCTTCGGGGTCGCCGAAGGCCGAGCCGGTGCCGTCGAGTTCACCGCCGTACGCGGTGGCTCCACCGCGCACTTGGATGAAGAGGGTCCTGAAGGGGCGAACGACCTGCGCCTCCGCCGCGGTGGCGAAGAACAGGAGCGCCGCGCATCCGAGCAAGAGCGAAGATGGTAGACGCTGGGTCATGGTCTTCTCCTTGGTTCTGGGGCTGGGGGAGAGGGGGGGTGATGGGTGAAGCCGGAGAGGCTTGGGAAAGGAGGCGTCCGCGAGCGCCGCAGACGCGCGGCGACGGACGGGGAGGGGCAGACGCTCAAACCCGGCCTAAGTATGCGAAATAAAACTCGGACTTGCAAGCAAGGGCGCGCCGGGAAAAGCCCGGCGCGACGTCAGGCAAAAGCCCAAGGACACGCAGTGGGGAGCGGGAGCCCGGCGGCTTACGGAGCCGCTACAGGCCGGACGAGCGGGTGAGGAAAAGAACGCGGGGAAGGGGGCGGGGGCCCCACACCGAAGAGGGCGGGGCCCGCAGCGAATCAGGAGAGCGCCCGGACGAACCGCTCGAGCTGGCTCTTCGCGTGGGCGGCCTTGTTCGGGTGGATCAGGCGGCGCGTCGCCATACGGTCGAGGTACGCCTTGATCTGGTTCAGCTTCGGCTCGGCGTCCGCGCGGGAAGTCGTCGCCTGGAGGTCCTTGACCAACGTACGAACGCGCGAGCGGACGATCCGGTTGCGGAGACGGCGCTTCAGATCCTGCCGGACGCGTTTGGCGGCGGACTTATGCTGGGGCATACGACGAAGTCGAGGGCGGGCGGAGACGGGGCGGGGGTGCGCGCAGATGTAAGAAAGGCGTACCGCCACGCGCTTCGCACAGCGGCACGCCCAGCGGGTAATTTAGCGGCTCCTACTATGTAGATACCGCGAAACCGAGGCGCAGCCAGAAAGCGGTGGCGACGGGGCTTAGAGGACGGTTCCCAACACATTGTTCCTTTCTGGGGTAGTTCTCCCGTCTAGTCGCCGTCCAGCTCTCCTCTGCATCATCCCCTCCTGTACGCCGACGCGGCCGTTTCCGAGGCGGCTTAGCGACTGGGGGTCCTCCCGCGGTAAACGCCGTTCCGCCTCGCCACTCTCCCCCCGATCCACTCCCGCACGGACGTGAACCTGTCGTTCCTACGCGACCTCCTCGCTCGGCCTGGGGCCGCCCGCACGGTGATCCTGCTGGACCCGGCCACGATGAGCGAGCCTCGCCAGTACGAGGTCCGTCCGAACACTCTCCTCTACGGCCTCCTCGCGAGCACGGTCCTCGGCGCGCTGGTGCTGCTCGGCCTGCTCTGGCTGACACCGCTGCGGCGCCTTGTTACCGGCCCCGACATCGAGGAGCTGCGCGGGGTCGCTGAGCGGAACGCGCGCCTCGCGGCCGCCTTCGAGGACTCGGTCGCGCTCCAGTACCAGCAGATCACGCAGCTCCGCGCGCTCATCACCGGCGACCTCGACAGCCTCGCGTTCGCGGAGGCCGCCGAAGGAGAGCCGGTCCTCCCAGACCCGGCCGAGGTGGAGGCTGCCCTCGGCATTCGCGCCGCCGACTCCGCACGGGAGGAGGCGCCCCCCGGGCGCGTCGTACCTCCGCCTGGTGAGGGCCGCCCGCCGACGAGCCCGCCGGGCGAGGCGGCCGCGCCCGACCTTCCGTGGTTGAGCGCCTCGTCCGGCAACGGGCCGGCGCCGGGGTCGGCCGCGGCGGCTTACCTCTCCAGCCTCCGGCTCCCTGCGCTCCCGCCCGTCGACGGCGTGCTCACGAGGGGGTTCAACGCCTCGACGGGGCACTTCGGGATCGACCTCGCCGTGCGCGCCGGGACGCCCCTCCGCGCCGTCGGCGACGGCTACGTCGTCTTCGCCGACTGGACGCACGAGGGGGGGTTCACGATTGCTGTCCAGCACGCGGACGGCTATCTTTCCGTGTACAAGCACAACCAGCGCCTCCTCAAGCGGGTCGGCGACCGCGTGCGCAGCCGCGAGGCCGTCGCGCTGAGCGGGAACACCGGCGAGGTTACGTCGGGTCCTCACCTCCACTTCGAGCTGTGGCGGAACGGGCTGGCGCAGGACCCCCGCGTCTTCTTCGCCGTCCCGCGCTAGAGCCCGCGCCGCAAGGCGCCTCCACCATGGCCCTCTTCAACACCGGTAGCCCCGACGGGGGCGTGCCCAACCCTCGCACCGCCGTGAACCCTGCCGAGCAGCACAACATCATCGGGAAGGAGACCACCATCGAGGGAACGATCCGCTCGGCGGGGAACGTCCACGTCAGCGGGAAGGTGATCGGGAACGTGGAGGTGGAGGGCCGTACGGTCGTGATGCCGGGCGGCCTCGTCGAAGGGGAGGTGGTCTCGACGCAGGCCGAGATCGGCGGCCACGTGAAGGGCCAGCTCGCCGTAGCCGAGCGGCTCGTGCTCAAAGCCACCGCTGTCATCGAAGGCGACCTCCGCACGGCCAAGCTCATCATCGAGGAGGGCGCCGTGTTCACCGGCCGCTGCGACATGGGCGCCTCGGCGCCGCGCGGGCGCGGCGCGGCGCCGGAAGCGGGCGAGCGCCCGACGCGCCGCCTCGGCGCCGAGGGCGCCCCGCCCGCGTCGCCGGCCTCGGCCTGAGCCGGCCGTGCCCGACGACGCCCCCGTCCCCGAGGATGCCTGGGACAACCGCGGAGACGTCCCCGACGACGGCGACCTGCTCGACGAGGCGGACCGCCGCTGGAATGAGGGCGACGCGCGCTGGGAAGGGGTCGAGCGCCGACCACCAGGCGGCCTCAAGAGGGAGGGCCCCCGCCTCTCGTCGAAGGATGAGCTGACGGCCATGCGCGAGGCCGGGCCGTACCTCGGGCTCGGGCTTCAGATCGCGTTCTCGATGGTGTTCTTCGTGGGTCTTGGGTACGCGGCCGACCGCTGGCTGGATACCTCTCCCTGGGGCATCCTCGTGGGCGCCGTGCTCGCGATGACGGGCGTGCTCATGCTCCTCATCCGCCTCGCCCGCGAGGCCGACGCGCGGAAGCGGCGCGGCCGCCAGCCCTGAGGCTCCACCGGCCTTTCGACCGGAATTCACCGCTGCTTGTCGGGGCTCTTCGGGGGGGCTGGATAACTTCGCGTCCTTCCGTTCGGGAGCCCTCTTTGCCGACGGGAGTGCTCTGCCCTCTCACGCTATCTCGCTCGTGTCCCCGGCCCTGCTGAGTGCCCTGCTCGGCGTCACGCTCGGCGTCGCCAACGCGGTGGCCAGCTACGCGCTCTGGCGCGCGGCCCGGCACCGCCCCCAGGCCACGTTCCTGAAGGTGATGCTCGGGGGGATGGTGGCGCGGATGGTGGTGGTGCTGGCGCTCCTCACGCTCGTGCTCGTGGTGCTCCCCGTTCACGCGGGATGGCTCGTCGGTGCCTTCTTCCTCGCGTTCGGGATCGGGGTCGTCGTCGAGGTGATCCTGCTGCGGCGTGCCTCCGCCGAGCCGCTCCCGGCGGAAGGCTGATCCCCCATCCCACATCCTGCATGCGGACCCTTCGCGCGCTCCTGCTGAGCTTCCTCCCCCTCGCCCTCGCGGCGGGTGCCCACGCCCAGGACCACGGCACCGAGGCCGAGGCCCACGCTGAAGAGGAGAAGCTCGACGCCCTCCACCACAGCGCCGACGGCTTCTACCTCGACTTCGCGCCCTTCGGCCACATCGAGCTGCCGCGCGTGTTCCTCGTCCGCCGCGCCGACGGGGGCATGGGGCTCGACGTGTTCGGCTCGACACACGCGGCCGTCGCCTCGGGCCGGTACGTGCTCGACCCCCACGGGCACGGCGGCGGCCACGCCGAGGCGGCAGAGGTCCCGGCCGAAGCCGGCGCCGAGGAGAACGCTGCCGATTCCCACGTGGCCGATGGGCACACCTCTGAGGGGCAGGAGCCGCACGGCGTCACCGATCCGGAAGCCCACGGCGACGAGCCGAACGTGGTCGGCAACGACCCCGGCGAGGAGCCGCTCGCGGCGGAGCTAGCCGGGCCTGAGGGAGAGGCGACGCTCACGCTCGAAGAGGCCGACCCGCTCGACGTGGGCATCGTTCCATCGGAGGGCGAGGTGATCGCTGATCTGTCGGTGACGCGCCACACGGTGTTCCTCTTCCTTGCCGGCGCGCTCGTCCTCCTCTTCTTCCTCCCGCTCGGCGCGAAGTATCGCCGCGGGATCGGACGCGAGACAGCGCCGAAGGGGCGGTTCCAGAACGCGATGGAGGCCCTCGTGATCTACGTCCGCGAGGAGATCGCCAAGCCAACGATGGGGGAGAAGCACGCGAAGTACATGCCCTACCTCCTCACGGCGTTCTTCTTCATCCTCTTCTCCAACCTCCTCGGCCTCCTCCCCTTCAGCGCCACGAT
>DASPKS010000141.1:0-3149 GCA_035628035.1 Rubricoccaceae bacterium | reverse complement strand
GAGGCCGACTTCGCCTACGGCTGCACGGGCGCGGCCGAGCTGACCGCTGCCGAGGCGGCTGACCAGGGCTGCGCCCAGGTCACCAACAGCATCTACAGCTCGTTCCTGGGCGTGTCAAACCTCGTCTGGGGGCTCCTCTTCTACCTCACCGTCGCGGGGCTCCGGCTGGCCTACGCGATGACGGGGAACGAGCGGTGGCGGCTGGCCAGTTTCGCCGTCGTCGGCGTGGGCTTCCTCTATACGCTCTACCTCGTGTACCTCCAGGTGGCCGAGATCGGCGCGTTCTGCGTGCTGTGCATGACGTCGGCCGCCACCGTGACCCTCCTGTTGATCCTCCACGTGATGGAACACCTCCGCAGTCGGCCTGAGGCCGTGCCCCCCGCCGCCGAGCCCTCGAAGAAGCGTGGCCCAGTGGCCAGGCCCTCGCTCCGGCCCTACGCGATCATCGGGGGCGTCTTCGCCGCGCTCCTCATTGTCGACGCCGCCGCCTTCGCCCGCCGCGGCGACGACGCGCCGACGGACACCGCCGACGCCGACACGACCGCGACGCCGGCGACGCCCCCGGGCGTCCCCCTCCGCGCGGGCTCGCAGTGCACCTTCGACCCCGTCATCCCACCCATCGCCGACCTCGACCGGTGGACGGGCGAGGACTGGCCGCACCGGGGCGAGGCCGGCGCGCCCGTGCGCGTGGTCGAGTTCTTCGACCCGAACTGCCCGCACTGCAAGCACCTGGGCGAGACGCTGGAGCCCGTGATTGCTGAGAACGGGAGCCGCGCGCGGTTCTTCCTCGTCCCGTTCGCGCTCCGTGAGAACTCGCTCGGCCAGGTGTTCTCCCTTTACATGGCCCGCGAGGAGGGCAAGTACTTCGAGCTCGTCGAGGCGATGTTCGAGCGGCAGGACGCGAACTGGGGGATGAGCGTGGACGAGATCGTCGCCTCGGCCCACGACGCCGGGATGAACGCCAGCGCCGTCCGCGCCCGCCTCACCGCGCTCGAAGGGCAGCTCCAGGCCGGCGACTCCACGCAGATCGACCCGCTGTTCCGCCGGATGATGGATGACCGCGGCGCCATCGCGGAGGCCATCGACGGCCCCGAGGGCGGGGTGAGCGTGCCCAAGCTCGCCGTGGACGGGCGCGTGGTCGAGGCCACCGTCGAGTCGTATGGCGCGGCCTGCCTCAACGAGTTCATCGAGGCGGCCCACCAGGCCCACCAGGGCGGGGCGCGCTAAGGCGCCGACGCAGACCCCGAAGGGGCCGTCGTCTCAGGGGAGGCGGCGGCCCTTCGTACTTTCCGCCGCCCCGTTTTTCTGCCCGATGCCCCAGGCCGACACCGCGCTCCAGGCCGCGCCGCCCCCCGATCCCGCGGGTGCCGCGCTCGCCCCGATCGACTCGGCCGCGGAGCCGGTCCAGATCATCGTCGGAAGCGGGGGGCAGGCCGACACCCTCGTCGGCCCCGACACGACGAGCGTGCTGATGGAGGCGCTGGCCGAGGCCAAGAAGTCCGCCACGGCCGAGGCGTTCGCCGGGCTCGTCGCGCCCGTCGCGGAGTGGCTCCACCGCGTGACGGGGCTCACGGCGCAGATCGCGACCGACCTCATCTGGTCGGCGCTCGTCGTCGTCGTGCTGTGGGCGCTGCGGGCGCTCGTGCTCTTCGTCGTGAACCGCCGCGTGGCCGACGTCCGCACGCGGTACCAGTGGCGGAAGTCGTCGGCCTACGCGGCGGTGTTCATCGGCGCGCTGGTCTTCCTGCGGATCTGGCTCGGCGCGCTCGGCTCCGTCGGCACGTTCCTCGGGCTCCTCTCGGCCGGCCTCGCCATCGCGCTGAAGGACCCCCTCGTGAACCTCGCCGGGTGGCTGTTCATCGTCTGGAAGAAGCCGTTCGCGCCGGGCGACCGCATCACGATCCGCCTCCTCACCGGCGACGTGATCGACCAGCGGGTGTTCCAGTTCACGCTACTGGAGGTGGGCACGGGGTCGGGCGCGTGGCAGTCCACCGGCCGCATCATCCACGTCCCGAACGGGTGGGTGTTCACCGACGCCGTGGTGAACTTCACGCGGGGGTTCTCCTACCTCTGGAACGAGGTCGCCGTGACGATCCCGTTCGAGAGCAACTGGCGCGCGGCGAAGCAGATCCTCCTAGAGATCGCCCACGAGCACGCCGCCGCGCTGACCGAGGACGCCGAGCGGCGGCTGCGGCGCGCCGCGCAGGAGTACTTCATCTTCTACACGAAGCTCACCCCGACCGTCTACACCACCGTGAAGGAGTACGGGATCACGCTGACGATGCGGTACCTCGTCGAGCCGCGGCGCGTGCGGGGGAGCGAGCAGGCCATCTGGGAGGCCATCCTCGACGCCTTCGCCGCCCGCGACGACATCGAGTTCGCCTACCCCACGCGGCGGGTGTACGCGTTCAAGGAGGACGCGAAGCCCGGCCTCATCCGCGGTGCGCCGCCCTCTGCCGACGGCGCCGACACGCCGCCGCCCATCCCGACCGCGCTCCCCCGTGCCAGCGACCTGCCCTCGGACGAATAGCGCTAGCGAACGACGGACACCGGGCGCGTTTCGGTGAACGTCTCGCCCTGCGCGCGGACGACGTACACGCCCGCCGGCAGCCCGCTCGCGTCGAAGCGAAGAGGTTGCGCGCCCGTCACCGATCCCTCGAACAGCACCACGACCTCCCGGCCAAGCGCGTCGTATGCCGCCACGTGGACGTGCTCAGGCCGCTCGGTGCGGAGAGTGAACGAGGCAGAGCTGTTTGCCGGGTTCGGTGAAGGCACGCCCAGCCGCGTAGGGGTAGCGTCAGGTACCGGCTCATTCGCGACGGGGCCTCGGTCGCCCGCAATGATCGGTTGATCCGGTGTGGCCTCGTAGGCGAACTCATAAATGCGAATCTGTCCGGCGTCGGCCCATAGGTGCGCCCAGGCATAGTGGTCCTGCCCCGCTGCGTCCCGAAATCTGAACCCTAGGTATCCATCCTCTCCTCCGTACCAGTGCCCCCCGGTCATAGGAGGTCCCCCCGTCGGCTGGTACTGGAAAAAAGCGAGCAAAGAGGTATTTGTCGGCAAAACAGAACCAGGCCCGATCGCATCGCCCGCCAGGAGGACAAGCGCCTCAGTTCCTCCCGCTACGGCGAGATGTCGAGCAGTATCAG
>DASPKS010000140.1:0-2228 GCA_035628035.1 Rubricoccaceae bacterium | reverse complement strand
TCAGGTCCTCGCTGACCCGCCCGAGGAGCGTGCCCACACGGTCACCCGCCTGTTCATCGCCGACTACCTCAACCACTGGCTCGGCGGACGGCCCGTCGTCGACCTCTCGATGGCGAGCACGACGTCGGCGCTTGAGGCCCGGACGCGGGCGTGGTCGCGGGCCGTGATCGAGGGCGTGGGGCTGGAGATGACGGGGTGGCCGGAGGTCGTGCCGTCCGGGACGGTGATCGGCGTGCTCCGTGACGATTCGGCCGTCGCCGTCGTTGCCTCGTGCTCGCACGACACGGGCGCGGCAGTGGCGGCGGTGCCGGCGGAGGAAGCCACGCGCTGGGCGTACCTCTCCTGCGGGACGTGGTCGCTCGTGGGCGTCGAGCGCGCCGAGCCGATCCTGACGGAGGCCGCCTGCGCGGCGAGCTTCACGAACGAGGCCGGCCTGGACGGCACCGTCCGCTTCCTCAAGAACATCACCGGCCTCTGGATCCTCACCGAGCTCGAGCGGGAGTGGCGCGCTGCCGGCACGAGCGACGGGTACGACGTCCTGCTCGCCGAGGCCGAGGCCTCCGGCTACGAGGGGCTCCTCGACCCGGACGACCCGGCGTTCGCGTCGCCCGGCCGCATGGAGGCGCGCGTGCGGGCGTGGCTCGCGGCGCACGGCCATCCGGCGCCCGAGACGCGCGGGGACCTCGTCCGGTGCGTGCTGCGGAGCCTCGCCGCCGCCCACGCCGACCGGCTGCGGACGCTCGAAGCGCTCACAGGCGAGCCCGTCGACGTGCTGCACGTCGTCGGGGGCGGCTCGCGCAACGCGCTGCTGTGCAGGTGGACGGCCGACGCGTGCGGCATCCCCGTCGTGGCGGGTCCGGCCGAGGCGACCGCGCTCGGCAACCTGCTCGTCCAGGCCCGCACGATGGGCGACCTGCCGCCCGGGATGTCGCTCCGCGACGTCGCCCGCCGCAGCGCCGACCTCCGCCGGTACGAGCCGGCTTCCTCCTGATCCTCACGGAACGGGCGCGACCCATCGGGCCGCGCCGGGTTCCTGAACCTGTCCATCCACTCCGCCACGTGTTCTCCGATTTCAGCAAGCCGTTCGAGTCCCGCTGGGACGACGCCCACGCCGCCACCCTCGACGCGCTCGACCGGCTCGTCTACCGCTCGCGGCTCCTCGGCGCCGACCCCCGCATCACCAACACCGGCGGCGGCAACACGTCGTCGAAGATCCTGGAGACCGACCCGATCACGGGCGAGCAGGTCGACGTGCTCTGGGTGAAGGGCTCCGGCGGCGACCTCCGCACCGCCACGCGCGACCTGTTCTCGTCGCTCTACATGGACAAGCTCGTCGGCCTCCAGCAGGTCTACGCGCGCGCCGAGGAGAAGGGGCCGAAGACGCCCGCCGAGGACGCCATGGTCGGCCTGTTCGCGCAGACGACGTTCAACCTCAACCCGCGCGCCCCCTCCATCGACACGCCGCTGCACGGGTTCGTCCCCTACCGGCACGTCGACCATACGCACCCGATCCCCGTCATCGCCCTCGCCACGGCGGCCGACGGGCCCCGCATCACGCAGGAGGTGTACGGCGACGAGGTCGTCTGGGTGGACTGGATGCGGCCCGGCTTCGAGCTCGGCCTCGCGCTCCAGGAGGTCTGCGAGCGGCATCCCAACGCGAAGGGCGTGCTCATGGGCGGCCACGGGCTCATCAACTGGGCCAACGACGACAAGGAATGCTACGAGCTGTCGCTCCGCCTCATCGGGCAGGCGGCGGCGTTCCTGAACGCGCGCGACAAGGGCGAGCAGGCCTTCGGCGGCCGCGTCGTCGAGGACCTCCCCGAGGCCGAGCGGAACGCGCTGCTCGTCGAGCTGCTGCCGTGGATGCGCGGGCGCGTGAGCCAGCAGAAGCGGATGATCGGCACGGTCCACGCCGACGACGTGACGCTGGAGTTCATCGGCTCGAAGGACGCCGGCCGCCTCGCCGAGTGCGGGACGTCGTGCCCGGACCACTTCCTCCGAACGAAGATCAAGCCGCTGTTCGCGGACTGGCAGCCGTCGCAGGGCATTGACGCCCTCAAGAAGAGCCTGGAGGCGAGCCTCGAAGCTTACGGCCGCGATTACGCCGCCTACTACGAGGCCCACAAGCATCCCAACTCGCCGGCCATGCGCGGCGCCGAGCCGACCGTCGTGCTGATCCCGGGCGTGGGAATGGTGGCCTGGGGCAAGACGAAGAGCGAGAGCCGGAC
>DASPKS010000139.1:0-7566 GCA_035628035.1 Rubricoccaceae bacterium | reverse complement strand
CCCATCGACGGGGACCGCCGGGGGCGGGGGCGGGAGGCAGGGCGACGTGGGGCAGGCCACCGCGTCGGCCGCGCCGCCGGCGGGAGCCGCCGCTTCTTCGGGCCCGCCCGGCGCCGCCCACTCCGGCAGCGACTGGGTGGTGGCTACGAGGGGGAGCAGGAGGACGACGGAGAGCGCGAACAGGCGAGCCATCGGGTTGGGGCGGGAGAAGAAAGGACTGGCAAGAAGTAGGCTACCGGCTGACCGTCACCGCACGTGCGGTCTGGAAGCGCTCGCCTTCCACGCGGAGGACGTACACCCCGGCGGAGAGGGTGCTGCCGTCGAGGGTGAGCACGCGGGTCGCTCCGCCCGCGATCATGCCCTCGAAGAGGGTCGCGACGCGGCGACCCAGGACATCGTAGAGGTCGGCGGTCACGCGCTGGGAAGACCCCACGCGGAGCGTCACCTGGGCCGCTTCGCGGAGCGGGTTGGGCGCTACGGGGCTCAGCGCGAAAGCAGCTGGGGGGAGCGTGGGCTCCTCGGCCGTCACCACGCCCGGCGTGATCTCCAGCTCGAAGCGCCCCACGTTCGTGACGGCGGCGGTGGTGAAGGTGTAGGTGGCCGCCTCGCGAAGGTTCGTCACTTCGCCCGTTTCGAGATCGCGAAGGAGGAGCGTCCAGTCATCGGGGAGGGTGTGGAGCGCGGGCCACGTGACGGTGTAGGTCCCCGGTCGCGTGGCGGCCAAGCGGAGCGGGAGCCGCTGCGACGTCTCGAACGTCTCGGGCAGGCCCTGCACGACGAGCGGCTCGGTTCCTCGCCGCATCCACAGCCCGAGGGTCTCCCCTCCGAGCGGGCCGAGGCGCGTGGCGTCGTACGCGTCTTCGCCCGTCGAGCCCTCCGGCGTGAAGGCTACAGTGACGTCTGGCGCTTCGAGCCCTTCGCCCGCGAGCGCGAGGCGGAGGTGAGGCAGGAGCTCCCCCCCTTCCCGTCCGAAGATGTTCGGGGTCGCGCCGTTCACCTTCTGGTTCTGTCGGAACTCCACGACGGGCCGGAGGGGGCCGGGCCCCGCCTCGAACGCCTGGACGAAGAACCCCTGCGCAGGCGCGATGTAGCGGCCAGCACCAGTGGGGTGGCTGTCTACCCCCGCCGTGAAGGTGCGGTAGCACCCGTTGGGCGCATTGCAGTCCGGGTCCCACACCTGGTAGGTGGCCTTGATGCGCTGCGACGAGGCGTAGACGGCGTTCCAGTCGAGGTAGCCGGCGTAGGGATTCGCGAGGAGGTTGTACCGGGAAACGACGGCGGTCGACGTGCTGTCGCCGTACCCGTCGAGCGTAAGCGCGAGGTCGGCGGTGCGCTCCTGGCCCTTCACGTCCCACCGCGCGGGGACCGTGCCGCCGGGCGCGCCGACGTAGGCGTAGAAGGCATACCCGGTCCCCTGCCCCATCGTCGCGTGGTAATCCTCCACAGACACGAAGCGGTCCGTCTCGCCGGGGTCGGTGGAGGGGGCGTCCGCGTCGAAGCCGAAGAGGATGTCGCCGCCGTGCTCGAAGTCGGCCCCCACGGCGCCCTGGGTGTGGAAGTCGTCGTTGAGCGTGGTGAAGGGCTGGTTCTGGAGCGGCGACCCGATCAGCCGCCACCCCTGCGTCCCGTTGTAGTACCGCTCGTAGACGATGTCGCCGTTGGTGACGCCGGAGCCGCCGGCACAGAGCCCCCCGATCACGGGCGGCGGGGCGATGGTGGCCAGCCGGCCCGGCTCGGAGGTGAGGACCAGCTCGCCGCCCCCCGTCCGCGTCGTCACTGACGACTCGTCGTAGGCGGCGAGCTCCCCCTCGACCTCGATGTCTCCCCCCGGGTCGTTCGAGAGGAACACGTTGGGCTCGCGGAAATCGGAGCCGCCGCACCCGCTCGTGCCGTCGCCGATGTCGAAGGTCAGGAGACTGTCGAGCACGACGAGCGGCTGGTTGGTATACCCCATCTCGAGGGTGCCGTTCGCCGCCAGCGTGAAGGACGCGTCGCCGGCCAGCTTGAGGTTGCCGACAGTCGTCGCGCCGTAGCTCGCCCCACCGGACGCCCCGAAGTGGACCGTCCCGTCGGCGACGACGAGGTCGTGCGCGATGGTCCAGTCCCCGCCTGTGGTGGTGTTCCGGGTGATGGTGAACCCGGCCGTGTTCATCGTGAAGTCGTAGACCGCGATCGCGCCGAAGCCGGCGACGTTGCCGCCGATGTGGGTGTAGGAGTTCCGTGAGAACGGGTTGGTCGAGACGCCGTTGCCCGTGTTCGACACCGTGAAGTAGCGGACGAAGTCGGGGGTCGCTCCGCTGCCGAGGGTGCCGCTCGGGTTCTCCACCGGGACCTGGCCGTAGATCCCGTTGGCGTAGGCGAGGTACCCGTTCCAGTTGAAGGCGGCGGGCCGGCTGCCGCCCCCCGTGAGCCGGCTCCACGAGATGCGCAGCTCGCGGTCGTCGTCGCCGTTGGGTCCGTTGCCCCGGGTGTGGGAGCAGTAGTGGCCGTCGGCGTAGTCGTCGCTGCCGCCGCCGAGCCCGTTGTTCCCTGCGTTGACGGTCGTCCACGACCCGGCGCCGCCGCGCCGGCGCAGCTCCCGGTAGTCGTTCTTGAAGTAGATCGCCGCGTCGGCGCGGAAGGGGAGGTCGGGCGTGAGGCCGTCGTAGCCGGGGAGCCCGGTCGTATTGCCATTCCCCGTCCCCCCCCCGTTCACGGGGAGGATCGGATCAAGGTCGAGGTAGACGATGCCCGCTTCGGTCTCGTTCGCGTTCTGGATCGAGAGGTAGAGGTACGTGTCGTCCCACGTCATGTACCACGTGGCTCCGCCCGACACGTAGGTGTTGGCGTTCCCGGTGCCGTACTCGTCGGCCCCGATGTCGCAGTTGATCGAGGGCGTGTTGAACTGCGCCGAGACCTCCGGGCTTGCCAAAGCCGAGAGCCCGAGGAGCGCCGCGAAGGGAAGCCGGGTAGCGAGGGGCATCGTGGGAGAGCGAACCGCACAAACGGCCCTGAACATACGCTGTGGTCCCCGTCCCCTCGCAAGCCCTCAGGGAACCATCAGGATCCCCTGAGGGATGAGGTCAGCGGCGAACAACGAGGCCGAACAGGCCCTGCACCCGGCGGAGCATTCGCTCCAGGGCGCGCATCACCTCGGGGTCCTCCCCCGCCCCGCTGATCGTGTGGGGCGCCAGGGCGAGCCCGCCGATGGCGTACCCCAGCGAGAACGCCATCCCCCCGATGGCCCAGTTCACGCCTACGGCGATCCCGCCGAGCGCGTACGACCCCAGCGCCATCCCCCCGATGGCGACGAAGCCGAGCCCCATCCCGCCGAGCGCGAAGAGCCCAACGGCCAGGCCACCGACGGCCAGCGCCCCCACGGCGACGTCACCGACGGCGATGACGCCGCGCGCCACGCGCGGGCGGCCCGTGGCTGGGTCCACCCCCTTCGTAACGTGGAGCAATGGCCACCCGAACACGTGCGCCTTCGACTTGTACTCGTACCCGGCGGCGGCCGCTGAGAGGGCGGCGAAGGAAGCCGCCGGGAGCTCGAAGGTGGTGAGCTCCACGCGCGGCGTGTCTGGCGCCGTGGTGCGGCCGTCAAGGAACTCCCCACAGTAGCGGCACTTGATGGCGTCGTCCTGGATGGACTCGGCGCAGAACGGGCACGGCTTCATGAGGGGTCGGACGAGGTGGGTTCAGGCGTTGAGGCGTCGGGGACGGTGCACGTGACGAGGGTGCCGCCGTCAGGGGCGTTCTCGAGGGTCAGGGTACTGCCGAGCGCGGCCGCGCGCGCGCATCGTGCGGAGGCCAAGCCCGGCCCCCTCGCTGAGCGCCTCGGCCGGGGTCCCGCGGCCGTCGTCGTGGACGGTGAGGCGGAGCCCCTCCTTCGTTCGCATGAGCTCGACGTGGATCTCGTCCGCCCCCGCATGCTTGGCCGCGTTGCTGACGGCCTCCTGCGCGATGCGGAAGAGGTTCGTGGCGACGGATAGGTCCTCCACGCGGACGGCGCGGCGCGACTGGAAGTGGCAGCGGAGGCCGTACGCCTCCTCCGTCGCGCCGCACAGGCGGCGGAGCGCCTCGGTGAGCCCCTCGGCGAGAAGGTCTACCGGCGCGAGGGCGCGCGAGAGCGCGCGCGTGTGGGCGACGGTGTCGCGGAGGAGCTCGCGGAGGCGGCCGGCCGTCTCGGCGGCGGGGTGGCCGGTCTGCCGAAGGCGTTCTTCCAGCGTCCACCCGAGGACGGTAGCGCCCGCGAGCTGCTGGCCGAGGTCGTCGTGGAGCTCGTAGCTGATCCGTCGCCGCTCGGCCTCGGCGGCCTCGACGGCCGCCTGCTCCAGCCGCCGCCGCTCCGTGACGTCCTGCACCGAGGCAATGAGCGAGCGGGCGGTGCCCCCCTCGTCGCGCTCGGACGTCACCGTTACCAGCGCCCACACGATGCGGCCGTCTTTCCGGCAGTACCGCTTCTCGATCTGGAACCCCTCGCGGCGCCCCTCCACGACCTCTCGGAAGAGGGTGTGGTTGGTAGCCCGGTCGTCGGGGTACGTGAAGTCGGTGTAGGTCTTCTCGCGAAGCTCCTCGGTGGAGTAGCCGAGAAGCGCGAGGAAGGCGGGGTTGGCTTCGAGCAGCCGCCCGTCGACGTCAACGGTGACGAGCCCGACGGGGGTGGACGCGAAGAGCGACCGGTACCGCTCTTCGCTCCGGCGGAGCGCCTCCACGGCCGCCTGGCGCTCGGTCATGTCCCGCGTGACCTTCGCGAAGCCGCGGAGCTCCCCGCGCTCGTCGCGGACCGCCGTGATCACGACGTTGGCCCAGAACCGCGAGCCATCCTTCCGCATGCGCCACCCCTCGTCCTCGAACCGCCCCTCCGACGCGGCGACCCTGAGCTCGTACTCGGGGAACCCCGCCGCGGCGACCTCCTGCGGGTAGAACGTCGAGAAGTGGCGGCCGAGGATCTCTTCAGCGCGGTATCCCTTGATCCGCTCGGCCCCCGCGTTCCAGCTCGCGATGTGCCCCTCGGGGTCGAGCATGAAGATGGCGTAGTCGCGGACGCTCGTGACGAGGAGGCGGAACCGCTCCTCGCTTTCCCGGAGGGAGGCTTCGCTTTCGCGGAGGCGGACCACGGCCTCCGAGAGCTCGGCCGTCCGCTCGGCCACACGCTCCTCCAGGGCGGCGTTCGCGTGCTCCAGCGCCTGCTGCGCCTCGACCAGCCCCTCGTTGGCCCGCACGAGGTCGTCGTGGGCGGCCTGGAGCGCGGCCTCGGTCCGGCGCACGTCGGTGATGTCGTAGGCGGCGATGGCGGCTCCCACGACCGAGCCGCCCCCGTCCCGGACGGGCTCGGCAGTGAGGTCGAACGTGCGCACGCCGCTGGGGAGGGTGAAGGTGAACTCGCGCCGCGCCCCGGCGCCCGACTCGATGGCCCCTCGGACGAAGGCCTCGTACGGGGCGGCCTCTTCCGGTGGGAGCGTGTCGCCGAGCGGTTGGCCGACCGGCTGGGGTGGGGCGTCCGAGGTGGGGTTGGCGTACCACTCGTAGCGGAGGTCGCGGTCCACGCGGACGACGGTGATGGGCGCGTGCTTGAGCGCCACGCGGAGCCGCTCCTCGCTTTCCCGGAGGTAAGCTTCGCTTTCGCGGAGGGCCGCCTCGATGCGAGCGCGCTCGTAGGCCGTCCACGTCAGGCCCGCGACGGCCTCGAGGAGCGCCACCTCGTCGGTGGTCCACTCGCGCGGCCCGGGGCTGAGCGCGGAGAGGTAGGCCGCCCAGCGGTCCCCCCGCAGGAGCGGCACCGTCACGAACGCCCCGACGCCCAGCGGGAGGTACCGCTCCTCCGCCTTCGAGGCGGTGTAAGGATGCTCGCGCACGTCGCCGACGACGACGCTCTGCCCGCGTGCGAGGGCGTCGAGGAGCGCGGGGGCCTGCGCGAGGGGGTACGCGCCGGCCGGGACGGGTGGCGGCGCCGAGTGGTGTGCGGGATCGACGAGGACGACGCCCGCGTCGGGGTCCACCTCGTCGAGCGCGACGCGGACCGGGCCGAGGCGCTCGGCGAGGCCGGCCACGGCGGTGTGCACGACGGCATCGGGGTCGGAGAGCGCGTTGAGCTTGGCGCCCAGCTCGGCGAGGAACGCCTGGTGCTGCGCGCGGCGGCTCCGCCGGCTCACGTCGTGGGCGACGCCCACGACGAGGGCATGGCCCTCCACCTCGAACACCCTCGCCGACATCTCTACGTGGATCGCGCGTCCGCCCTTCGTCCGGTGGACGGCGGTGACGCGCGCGCGCCCCTCCCGCCGAAGCTGATCGAGGACCGCCGGCAGGTCAACGCTCGCCGGGTCCACGAGGTCGCCGAGGGGCATCCGGCCAAGCTCTTCCCGGCTGTACCCGTACCGCTCAACGGCGACGTCGTTGGCCACGAGGAACGGGCCGGCCCCCTCCTCCTCCAGCTCGAACACGAGGACGGCGTCGGGCACCGCGTCGAGGACGGCGTGGAGGGCGGCGTCGAGGCGAGGCAGCCTGGGTGGACCGCCGGGCAGGGTCGCGTTCGTGAGGAGCTCGGAGAGGGGCATGCGGACGAGACGGGGCGGGGCCTTCCGGCTGTCCCGCTGGCAAAATGAAGTTACGCCGGACCCCGGGGCAGGCGGGCGCGTTCTGCCCCCTCCTCTCGCTTCCCCTGCCCCTCTCTTCCCCTTGACCGAGCCGGCCCGGCGCAAGGTGTTCCTCGTCGACGACAGCCCGCTCATCGTGGAGTTGCTGTCGGACCTCGTCGCGTCGCAGCCCGATCTGAGCGTGTCCGGGACGGCGCAGTCGGGCGAGGAGGCCCTCCGGAAGATCCCCGCCTCCGACTGCGACCTCGTCCTCGTGGACGTCTCGATGCCGCGCATGAACGGGCTCGAGCTCATCGGCCACCTCCAGCGCCTCCGGCCCGACCTCCCCTGCCTCGTCGTGTCGGCCCACTCGGGCGAGTCGTACGTGCGCGAGGCGCGCGAGGCCGGCGCCGTCGGCTACGTCGAGAAGGAGAACCCCGACGCCCTCCTCGAAGCGATCCGGGCCCTCGGGCCTGCGTGAAGGCGTAGGGAAGTTCGGCGCGGCCGTAACCCGTATGGGGGTGGCCCGTAGCTTTCGCCCACCCTCCCAGCGGGCATCCTGCTACTGCCCCCCTCTGCTTATGACGATCACCCCCAGCGAACGCTACCACGCCGCCATCCTCACGCTCCAGGGCGAGTTCGTCGGCGCCACCGACGGCCCGGCCTTCCGCGAGGCCCTCGACAAGCTCCGCGCCACGGGGAAGAAGAACGTCGTCGTCGACCTCGGCGCCGTCACGTTCATGGATTCCTCCGGCCTCGGCGCCCTCATCGCGGCGGCGACGGCGCTGCGCGCCGAGGGCGGCGACCTCAAGCTGGCCGCGATGGAGACGAGCCCCCGCCTGACGTGGATGGCCAACGTGTTCCGCCTCCACGACGTGTTCTCCATCCACCCCACCGCCGACGCGGCGGCGGAGAGCTTCGCGCCCCAGGCGGCCGGCTAGGATCCCCCGGCGGGGGCGGCGGTAGGATCGGGCCTCCCGGCCCACCACCGCCATGTTCCCCCGCGCCCCGC
>DASPKS010000138.1:0-6645 GCA_035628035.1 Rubricoccaceae bacterium | reverse complement strand
CAGCATCGAGTCGGAGAGCGGGGACGGCGTGCTCGTCCGCGACGGCTGGATGATGGCGCGCGGCAACAACATCGAGGGCAGCGGGGGTTTCGGCATTCGCATCGAGGGCGAGCAGGCGACGGGCGGCTCGGTCGTGATCGCGCCGGACAACTGGTGGGGCGACGCGAGCGGGCCCGGCGGCGCGGGCCCCGGTGCCGGCGACGAGGTGAGCCCCGGCGTCGCGTTCACGCCCTGGCTCATGGCGCCGGTCGGCGTCTACGTCCAGCCCGATTCCTCCGTCGTCCTCGTGGAGCCCGGCGGTGCGGACTCCCTCTCCGTCGCCTTCGGCAACTTCCTCCTCGCCGACGACGTGCTCGACGTGACGATCCGCGACCCCGAGGGATGGGTCGTCGGTGATACGACGTTCGAGGTGCCGCTTGTGCAAGGCCGTCCGAGCCGGCGTCCGCTACGGGTGGCCGTGCCGACCGGGTTCGAGGGGGCCCACGTCGTGATCGTCCGCGCGGTCTCGCAGACGAACCCGGACCTGGCCGGCGAGGCCCGCGTGTTCTTCGCGACGGAGGGCTCAATGGCGCGCCTGCCCGGCCCCCTGGAGCCCGGCGAGCAGACGCTCCCCGTCGAGCCGCCCGAGGGGCTCCGCGTGGGTGACGTCGTCGTGCTCAACCCCGGCGGCGTGAACGAGGAAGAGGGGACGGTGTCCGGATTCGGCTCGATCATCCTCGCGGCGCCGCTCCGGTTCCCCCATGCCGCGGGCGAGCTCGTCGTCCCGCTCGTCGAGACCGACGAGGGGGGTACGATCCCCGAGACGTTCGCGCTCTCGGCGCCGTACCCCAACCCGTTCACCATCGCCACGACGCTCCGCCTCGACCTCCCCGAAGCGGGGGAGGCCGAGGTCGCCGTGTTCGACGCGCTCGGGCGACGGGTCGCCGTGCTGCTCGACCGCGAGATGGAGGCGGGCGCGTACGAGGTGCCGTTCGAGGCGGGGGCGCTCCCGAGCGGGGTGTACCTCGTCCGCGCCATCGCGCCCGGCGGGACCGAGGTCCGCGCCGTCACGCTGCTGCGGTGACGGGCCTCCGCTGACGCGACGCCGTCAGCCGCCCCGGTGAACTTCGCGGGACCCGCGCCGCGGGCCGCTGCCGTGCGGAACGGGGGCGGCCCGCGGCCGGTACTCTCCGGTCCCCACCCCGCTCCCACCCGATGGCCGCCGCCCGCCCCGACGCGCCCCCCTTCGACGAACGGATCACCATCCGCGGCGCGCGCGAGCACAACCTCAAGGACGTCGATCTCGACCTCCCGCGGAACCAGCTCGTCGTCATCACGGGCCTGAGCGGGAGCGGGAAGTCGAGCCTCGCCTTCGACACGATCTACGCCGAGGGGCAGCGGCGCTACATGGAGTCGCTCTCGGCGTACGCGCGGCAGTTCCTCGGCGTGATGGAGCGGCCCGACGTGGACCACATCGACGGGCTCTCACCCGTCATCGCCATCGAGCAGAAGACGGTCTCGCGGAACCCCCGCTCGACGGTGGGCACCGTCACCGAGATCTACGACTTCCTCCGCCTCCTCTACGCCCGCGCCGCCGACGCGTACTCGTACCTCTCGGGCCGCCCCATGCGGCGCCAGAGCGACGATGAGATCATCGACACCATCACGGGCTGGCCCGAGGGGGCGAAGGTGTTCCTCCTCGCGCCCGTCGTGCGCGGGCGGAAGGGGCACTACCGCGAGCTGTTCGAGCAGGTGGCGAAGCAGGGGTTCGAGCGCGTCCGCGTGGACGGCGAGCTCCGCGAGATCGCGAAGGGGATGCAGCTCGACCGCTACAAGGTGCACGACATCGAGGTCGTCGTGGACCGCCTCGTGATCAAGGAGGGCCTGCGCCCCCGCGTGGCGCAGTCGGTCGAGCTCGCCCTCGGGATGGGGAGCGGGACCCTCATCGCGCACGTCCTCGAGAGCCCCAACGAGAAGGCCCTCCAGAAGGGCGACCACGTGCTCAGCCGCCACCTCACCTCCCCCGAGGACGGCCTCTCGTACGAGGACCCCTCGCCGAACACCTTCTCGTTCAACTCCCCCTACGGGGCGTGCCCGGCCTGCACGGGCCTCGGCGTCAAGAAGGAGATTGCCCCCGAGCTCGTCGTGCCCAACCCGGCCAAGACGATCAACGAGGGCGTGCTCGCCCCCCTCGGCAAGCCCCGCGACGTGTGGGTGTTCAGCCAGCTCCAGGCCGTCGCCGCGGCCTACGGGTTTGACTACGACACCCCCTGGCGGGATCTTATGGAGGATCAACGCGAGGTGATCCTCGAGGGCGCCGGTGAGGCGCAGTTCGCCATCGTGTACCGGTACAAGGGGCGCGAGGTGAAGTACCAGCACCGCTTCGGCGGGGTGTACCAGCACATCTGGCACACGTACGAGAACACGACGAGCAACACGCAGCGGCGGTGGGCCGAGGCGTTCATGCGCGTGCGCCCGTGCCGCACCTGCGGCGGCGGCCGCCTCAAGCCTGAGGCGCTCGCCTACCGCGTCGGCAACACGAAAACGTACGAGGGCGACCTGAGCATCGCCGACCTCGTGAAGATGGACCTCCGCTCGCTCCGGCAGTGGTTCGACGAGCTCACGCTCGAAGGGCGGCAGGCCGCCATCGGGACGCCCATCGTCAAGGAGATCCGCGAGCGGCTCGACTTCCTGCTCAACGTCGGGTTGGACTATCTCACGCTCGACCGCTCCGCGCGGACGCTCTCCGGCGGCGAGAGCCAGCGCATCCGGCTCGCCACCCAGATCGGCACCCAGCTCACGGGCGTGCTCTATGTGCTCGACGAGCCGAGCATCGGGCTCCACCCCCGCGACAACACGAAGCTCATCGACAGCCTGGCGGCGCTCCGCGACCTCGGCAACTCCGTCCTCGTCGTCGAGCACGACCGCGAGATGATCGAGGCGGCCGACTTCGTGGTGGACCTCGGCCCGGGCGCGGGCGAGTACGGCGGGCACGTCCTCGCCGCCGGGCCGCCGGAGGACTTCACGCGCCGCAACGGGAAGGCCGCGAAGAAAGAAAGCCTCACGGTGGCGTACCTCACGGGGAAGCGGCACATCCCGCTGCCGGCCGAGCGGCGGCCGGGGAACGGGAAGCACCTCGTCCTGCGCGGGGCGCGGGGCCACAACCTCAAGGACGTCACGTTCACCCTCCCCCTCGGCACGCTCACCGCCGTGACGGGCGTCTCCGGCTCGGGGAAATCGAGCCTCATCAACCAGACGCTCTACCGGATCCTCGCGCAGCACTTCCACCGCGCCGCCGTCGTTCCGCTCCCCTACGACGACGTCGAGGGGCTCCAGCACATCGACAAGGTCATCGACATCGACCAGAGCCCCATCGGGCGGACGCCGAGGAGCAACCCGGCGACGTACACCGGGCTGTTCGGGCTCATCCGCGACCTCTTCGCGCGGCTGCCCGAGGCGCAGATCCGCGGCTACAAGCCCGGGCGGTTCTCGTTCAACGTCAAGGGCGGGCGGTGCGAGACGTGCAAGGGGGCCGGCATCGTCAAGCTCGAGATGAACTTCCTCCCCGACGTGTACGTGCCGTGCGAGACGTGCAAGGGGCAGCGCTACAACGCGGAAACCCTCGAAGTCCGGTACAAAGGGAAAAACATCGCCGAGGTGCTGGAGATGCCGGTGGACGAGGCGCTCCCGTTCTTCGAGCCGGTCCCCCGCATCGCCCAGAAGCTCAGGACGCTCGAGGCCGTCGGGCTCGGGTACATCCGCCTCGGCCAGCAGGCCACCACGCTCTCCGGGGGCGAGGCCCAGCGCGTCAAGCTCTCGAAGGAGCTCAGCCGGCCCGGCACCGGCAACACGCTCTACATCCTCGACGAGCCCACGACGGGGCTCCACTTCGAGGACATCCGCCACCTCCTCCGCGTGCTCCAGGCCCTCGTCGAGAAGGGGAACACCGTCCTCGTCATCGAGCACAACATGGACGTGGTGAAGACGGCCGACCACGTGGTGGACCTCGGCCCCGACGGCGGCGACGCGGGCGGCTACCTCCTCTTCGAGGGGACGCCCGAGGCGCTGGCCGCCGCCAACACCGCCACGTCGCGGTTCTTGCGGGAGGAGCTCGCGCGGGCGCCCGTCGAGACCGCCGCCGAGCACGCCGCCGAGGAGCTCGACCTCGACGCGCTCGCCTCCGACGACGAGCCGGTCTCCGACGAGGTGGAGGAGGACGAGGAGGCCGTCGAAGCGGCGGCGGAGGAGTAGGGCGATACCTGGGGGCGGGCGGTCGCGGCTTCTTGGCTGCTCCGCTTCCCGCCACCCCCATGCAACAGACCCGCTTCTGGCCCGCCCTCGCCATCGTGCTCGGCGTGGCCGCCCTCGCGCCGGCTCTTGTCGGCTGCGCCGCCACGGACCCCCTCTGGGGCCGCTCCCTCCCGGTCCCCTACCCCGGCGACAACCGCCGCCCCGACTACGACGACCGCTACGGCTACGCCGCCCGCGTCGACCGCGACGCCGACGCCTACGTCGACGACCTCGACCGCCAGCTCGGCCTCTCCGGCATGCAGGAGATGGCCGCCCGCCGCATCGTCCGCGACCGCGCGCGCGACCTCCTCCGCCGCACGTCCGCCTACGAGCACCACCGGATCTACCCCTTCCCGCGCGGCGCCAACTGGGACGCCTCCGAGGTCCGGCGCTTCTGGGAAGACACCGACCGCCAGATCGAGCGCGTCCTCAACGCTCGCCAGCGCGACGAGTACCGCCGCCGCTACGACGACCGCTACGACGATGGCTACTACCGCAATGGTGACTACCGCCGGGACCGCCGCCGCGATGACGGCTACCGCCGCAGCGACGGCCGCCGCCCGGGCACGCGGGTCGTCCGTCCCCGCGTCGAGGACCGCCGCGGCCGCGACGACGACCGCCGCAGCCGCGAGCGCGCCCCCGCGTTTTGCCGCTCGGGCCAGGGGCACCCCGTCTTCGGGATGGACTGGTGCTACGACCGCGGCTATTACCCCGACCGCGACGTCCGCCGCAGCAGCGATGACGAGGACGACGACCGCTGGGACGACCGCCGTCGCCGGCGCGGGGACGACGATGACGATGAGGATGACGACGACTGAGCGCGTCTCGGCCTAGCCAACTACCGGTGCGGCCCGGCTCTCTTGCGAGAGCCGGGCCGCTTCGTTTCAGGGGGCCGCCGTGCCGAAACGCTCGCCGGCCGTCACCGCCACGTCGAGCCGGTTCTCCGGCGGGGGCACCGGGCAGGAGTACGCCGGGTTGACGACGCAGTAGGGGTGGTAGGCGAAGTTGAAGTCGAGCACATAGAGGCCGCGCTGTCCCGGCCGCTCGCGGAGGTCGAGGTAGCGCCCGCCGCCGTAGGTGGTGTGCCCCGTGGTGCGGTCGGCAAAGGGGACGAAGAGGTGGGCCGCGTCGTCACTCCCGAGCTCTTTGTAGGCCGTGAGGCGGAAGGTGCGCCCGCGGGAGAAGAAGGGGAGGAGCCCGTACGGGACGTAGGGCCGCATCTCGCCCGTGGACGTCTGCATCCAGAGGGTGTCGTGGGCGAGGACGGGCTGCAGCGGCGCGGCGAACGTGAACGTCGAGTCGTAGGGGAAGTAGGCGAGGCCGGCGAACGCGGCGCGGTCCGCCTCCAGGACGGGCGAGTCCGGCGCGCGGTAGAAGCTGTCGCGGGCGGCGGTCCACGCCGCCCAGACGGCACGGAGGCTGTCGGCGGGCGGGCGGGCCGGCGGCTCCGGCGAGGAGGCGCACCCGGCCATGAGGAGGGCGACGACGGATAGGCCGACGGGACGGCGCACAGGCAAAACGGGGGGTCAAAACGGCTGCGGCTCGAAAGCGGCCAAACGTTTGTAGGTTCCGGCCGCACCGCCCTCGTCCCTGATCCGGTGTCTCGATGAAATCGCTCCCCGTGCGGTCGTCCCCGTTCGGCTCCTGGGTCCTGCGGCTGGGATATGCCGCCTCCGCAGCGGCCATCGCGGCCGCTTTCCTCACAGCGTCCCCCCCGCGCGGCCACACGTACTCCTCGGGGGCGCCGTCGGGGTTCTCCGGACCGGAGCAGAATTGCTCCGCGTGCCATAGCGACTTCGCCCCCAACAGCGGGACCGGCTCGGTGACCATCCTCGCGCCGTCCACCTACGCGCCGGGCGACACCATCCAGATCACCGTCGTCGTCCACAACACGACGCCGCAGGAGGGCTCGCCGCGCCGGACCGGGTTCGAGGCGTCGGTGCGGGACGCCGCGACGCTCGCGCACACGGGCACGCTCGACCTCGGCGGCTCCACGCGCATCCAGTTCGCGGACGGGCTCCCGGAGTGGGTGACCCACACCGGCACCGGCAACGCCGACACCTCGTGGACCTTCTTCTGGAGGCCGCCCGCCGTGGGCGGCCCCGACACCGTGCGGATCTACGCCGCCGGGAACGCGGCGAACACCGACTTCACCCCCTCCGGCGACTACATCTACACCGCCTCCCACGCGATGGCGAGAATGATCGTCGGAACGGAGCCGGGGCCCGCGCCCGGGGCGCTCGCGGTGGAGGGGGTGTTCCCGAACCCCGTCCGCTCGTCGGCCGAGGTGGCGTTCCGGCTCCGCCGCGCGGCGCCCGTCTCGCTCGCCCTCCGCGACGGGCGCGGGCGGCTCGTCCGCGCGGCGGCGCTGGGGCC
>DASPKS010000137.1:0-6347 GCA_035628035.1 Rubricoccaceae bacterium | reverse complement strand
GTCAGCTGTGGGAGCGCCCCCTTCCACTTTCTTCCGGAGGATCTCGCCCTCGGCCTCCGCGACGCGAGCGGACACGAGCGCGTTGAGCTCGTCCGCGTTCGGGTGGGAACGCCGGACCTTCCCCTGCTTCTCGTTCCAATGCGACGGGTGGAGGCGGACCCCCAACGACAGGAACCGGCTACCCTCGGCATCGCTGATGCGGAGGTAGATCGGGGCGGCCCCGTTCCCATCCATTTTAGTGGTTCTGAGGAGGGCCTTGACGGTGGGCATCGGGTTCGAGTAGAGAGGTGGGCACTGAGAAGGTAGGTACAGGTAGGGGTACAGGTAAACCGGACCTCTTTTGGGATCAGACGGGGTCAGGCGAATTCACGGACCGCGTTTTTGAGGCGTATTGGCCGGTTTTCGAAGTCGGTCGGCCGCGCCAGATTTCATTGTTGTGCCTCAGTCCTGGGCACCCTGAAGCCGTTCGGCCGTTTGGCCGGGCGGCTTTTTTGGTGGCTGACGGGGGGTAGTCATGGGGGAAAGGGAGCTTGGCCCCGCCTCTCTCCTCGCTCCTCATGGACGAGTCCACCCCCCTTCCGCGTCGCGGCCGGGGCGCCGCCGAGAACCCGCCCAACCGCTTCGAGCCGCTCCACCTCGAAGAGGACCCGGAGGCGCTGGACGAGGACGAACGCCGCCAGGCGCCGACGCAACTCTTCCGCGACACCCCTAGGACCATCCTCGCGCGGAACGACAGCCCGGACATCCCCTTCCGCTGGAGCCTCAACCCGTATCGGGGGTGCGAGCACGGGTGCATCTACTGCTACGCCCGCCCGAGCCACGAGTACCTCGGCTTCTCGGCGGGGCTCGACTTCGAGACGAAGATCGTCGTCAAGCCGGAGGCGCCGCGGCTGCTCGAAGAGACGTTCCGCAAGCGTTCGTGGGAGCCCGCCGTCGTCGCACTCTCGGGCAACACCGACTGCTACCAGCCCATCGAGCGGCGGCTCCAGATCACGCGGGGATGCCTGGAGGTGTTCGCGCGGTACCGCAACCCCGTCAGCCTCATCACCAAGAACTCGCTCGTGCTGCGCGACCTCGACCTTCTGCAGGCGCTCGCCGCGCACGACGCCGTCCACGTCACCCTCTCGCTGACGACGCTGCGCGACGCGGTGGCCGGCGTGATGGAGCCGCGCGCCTCGCGGCCCGGGCGGCGCCTGTTCGCAGTGGAGCAGCTCGCGAAGGCGGGCGTGCCCGTCGGCATCCTGATCGCCCCGCTCATCCCCGGCCTCACCGACGAGGAGCTCCCGGCGATCCTCGAAGCGGCGGCCGAGCGCGGTGCCATGTGGGCCGGCTACATGGTCGTCCGCCTGCCCGGGCCCGTCGAAGCGTTGTTCGAGGCGTGGCTGCGCCGCTCGTTCCCGGACCGCGCGGCCGTCGTGCTAAGCCGCCTCCGCGAGGCGCGCGGCGGCCACCCGAACGAGGCCCGGTTCGGGCACCGGATGCGCGCGCAGGGCCCCTGGAAGGACGTGCTCGACGGGCTCTTCCGCGCCGCCTGCGCGCGGCACGGCCTCAACCAGCGCACGCACAGGCTCTCGACCGCGCACTTCCGCCGCCCCGGCGGCCAACTCAGCCTGTTCTGAAGGCGTTCACCGCCTCATCGTCCGGTCGGGCAGCGTCCTCCAGGTCCTCCTCGTCGGGCGTCGACGGGGGCCGGTCGGGGAGCGTCATCGTGAACGTGGTCCCTTCGCCCGGCGTGCTCGCCACCTCCAGGGTGCCGCCGTGGCCCTTCGTGACGATCTCGTAGGTGAGGGAGAGGCCGAGGCCGGTGCCCGCGCCGGCCGGCTTCGTCGTGAAGAACGGCTCGAACACGCGCGCGGCCACCTCCTCCTCCATCCCGATCCCGTTGTCGGACACGCGGACCTCCACGCGGTCGCCGAGCCGGCGCGTCGCCACGCGCACCTTCGGCACGAACGCGGGCTCCTCCTCCTTCCGCGTGCGCACGGCGTCGAAGGCGTTGTCGAGGAGGTTGATGAAGACGCGGCCGACCTCCTCGGGGACGAGGTGGACCTCCCCGACCCGGGGGTCGAGCGCCTTCTCCACCTCCACCTGGAACCCGCTGTGGAGCGCGCGCATCCCGTGGTACGCCAGCCCGGCGTACTCCTCCAGGAGGCGGTTGAGGTCGATGGCCCGGCGGTCGCCCGGTGCGCTCCGCGAGTGGGCCAGCATCGAGCGGACGATGCCGTCGGCGCGGCGGCCGTGCTCGGCGATCTTCTCCGTGTTCACGGTGAGGTCGTCGAAGAGGTCGATCACGCACGCCATCGTCTCGCTGGTGGGGCGGTCGGGGTCCTCCTCGAGGCACGCCCGGATCTCGCGGACGAGGTCGCCGGAGAGCGCGGCGAAGTTGTTGACGAAGTTGAGGGGGTTCTTGATCTCGTGCGCGATCCCCGCCGTGAGCTGGCCCAGCGAAGCCAGCTTCTCGCTCTGGATGAGCTGGTCCTGCATCGCGCGCTCCCGCTCCAGCGCGCGCTCGAGCGCCTGCGAGCGCGCCGAGAGGTAGCTCTTGAGCCGGGCGATCCGCCGGAGCGCCCGGTACTGCCGGTAGTGCCCCACGTAGATCGTCGAGCTGAGCACGGGGGCGACGCACATCACGAGGACGAGGAAGATGACGCGGTGGATGTCCCCGGCGCGCCCGGGCGTGAGTTCGGCGTAGTACCCGAGCGTGCCGATCACCCCCAGGACCAGCACGCTCGTCTGCCAGGGCTGGAACGGGATGGCCCCCACGCCGAGCATGAGCGTGAGCGTGAGCCACCCCGCCACGAGGTTCGTCGGGCCCTCCCTGGGGTAGTGGAGGTCGATGAGCATCCAGCAGATGACGAGGAGGAACAGGGCGGAGGCCGTCCGCCCGTACCGCGCGCCCACCTCCGTCCGGCTCAGCGCGAGCAGGCCGAGCCCCATCGCGAGCACGAGGAGCTTGTTCCAGAGGTCGACCGTGTCGACGGGGTCGAGCCCGAACTCGATGAGGGCGAACTCCCGCCCCGCAACGACCGAGAACGCGAGGTACCCCACGACGCCCGCGACGCCGAGCACGCCGAGCACGGCCATCCCCCGCCGGGAGAGGTCGCGGATCATCGCCCGGAAGAGCAGGTCGTGCTCTAGCGGGGCCGGCACGAAGTACCGCGTGAGGAAGACGAGGAGCTTGCGCCGGAGGAGGGTCATGCGCGCGGGAGAAGCGGCTGCATCTACCCCCGCCGGGGTGCGTCCGATCCCTCCGGGCGGATTTTGGCCGCAACCTCACCGGGCCCGATGCGCAACCGTGCCGGAAGCCGGGCGTAGGGGCTCCGTTCGCTCCAGCCCTGCCCCATGCGCCTCTTCGCCGCGGGCCTCCTCGCCCTTCGCTTCGCGTTACCCCTCGGGGTTCTCGCGGGCTGCGCCTCCTCCCGGCTGCCGGCGAACCCGGCCGCCTCCCCTGCACCTGCTATCACCGACGCACCCGCCCTCATCCGCGCGATGCACGGCCGCTACGCGGGGCGGTGGTACCGCACCCTCGCCTTCACCCAGGCCACCTCGCGCGTTCTCCCCGACAGCACGGTGCGCACGGAGACCTGGCGGGAGTGGATGGCGCTCCCCGGCCGCCTCCGCATCGAGATCGGCGTCGCCGCCGACGGCCACGGTGTCCTCTTCGCGCGCGACAGCACGTTCGTGGTCCGCGGCAGCGAGGTCGTCCGGGCCGAGCCCGAGCGCAACCCCCTCCTCCTCCTCGGCTTCGACGTCTACGGCCAGCCCCCCGAGACGACGCTGCGGATGCTCGAAGAGGACGGGTTCGACCTCTCGACGTTCCGCACCGACACGTGGGAGGGCCGCCCGGCGTACGTCTTTGGGACGCCCGCCACGAAGGAGGTGTGGGTGGACGCCGAGCGCCTCGTGTTCGTCCGCCTCCTCGAGCCCGCCGGGCCTGGGCAGATCCAGGACGTTCGCTTCGCGGACTACGAGCCGCTCGACGGCGGCTGGATCGCCCCCACCGTAGAGGTGTGGTTGGGGGGGCGGAAGGTGTTCTGGGAGGCGTACTCCGAGATCCGCACGGGCTTCGAGGCCGACCCGGTCCTCTTCGATCCGCGCCGGTGGGGGGCGGCGCTGGGCGTGGCTCGCTGAGCGCCGCCCGGTGAGCGTCCATGTGCGTCCTCTTCTTCGCGCACCGGCGCCACTCGCGCTACCCCCTCGTCTTCGCGGGCAACCGCGACGAGGCTTACGACCGCCCTGCTGCCCCGGCGGCGTGGTGGACGGACGCCCCGCACGTCCTCGCCGGGCGCGACCTCGAAGCGGGCGGCACCTGGCTCGGCGTGACGACCGCCGGCCGGTGGGCCGTCGTCACGAACGTCCGCGACCTGACACGCCTCCGCGACGGTGCCCGCTCGCGCGGCGACCTCGTGCGCGGCTTCCTCGTCGGCGAGGAGACGGCGGAGGCGTTCGCTCAGCGAACCTTCGACGCACGCGACGCCTACAACCCCTTCAACCTGATCGTGGGTGATGCCGACGCCGTGTGGTACGTCTCCACGCACGAGGACCGCCCTACCGAGCTGGTCCCCGGCCTCTACGGGCTCTCGAACAGCACGCTCGGTGTGGCCTGGCCAAAGGTGGAGCGCGGGCTCGCCGCCTTCGAGCGCCTGCTCGCGGAGGAGCCGCTTCAGCCGGAGCCGTTCCTCGCCCTCCTCCACGACGACACCCGCCCCTCCGACGAGGCGCTGCCCGACACCGGCGTCGGCCTCGAACGCGAGCGGATGCTCTCGGCGCTCTTCATCGCGAGCGAGCGGTACGGCACACGGGCCTCGACGGTGCTCCTCCTCGACGAGGGTGGGGGCGGGCGCTTCGTCGAGCGGACGTTCGGGCCCGGCGGCGTGGAGGGCGAGACGTGCGCCTTCGCCTTCGGCCCTTCGTGACGCAAGGAGCTACGCCCGCGGCTCTCGGTTGAACCCGCCTGCTGAGACGGCTCCTCGATGACCCTCCCCTCGCTCCTCCTCCTCGCGGCGCTGATCGCTGCGCCGGCTGCCCCGCCGGTGACCCTCGCCATAGACCCCGCGCGGAGCGAGATCGCCTACACGGGCTCCTCGCCCCTCCACGACTGGACGGGCCGCAGCCGCCGTGCCTCCGGCACCGTCACGTTCGATCCCGCCGCGCCCGCGCGGGGGGCCCGCATCCGCGTGGAGGCGCCCGTGGCCAGCTTCGACAGCGGGAGCCGCGCGCGTGACCGCGAGATGCGCCGCGCGACGGAGGCCGCGCGCTTCCCGACGGTCGCCTTCCAGGCGACAGCGGTGCAGGTACAGCGATGGGGCGCCGTCGCCGGCGGCCAGGGCGGGCGGTGGACGCTCAGCGGCACGCTCACCTTCCACGGCCAGACCCGCCCGCTCCGCGTAGAGGCCGACGTGCGGTATGGGGGCGGCGTGCTCACGGCCACCGGGAGCTTCCCCGTCCAGCTCAGCGCGTTCGGCGTGGAGCGCCCGCGCATCGTGGGGCTGCCGATCCGCGACGAGATCACGCTGCGGTTCGAAATCGTCGCCGCCCCGCGTTGACGCCCGGCGGCCGGCGAATCGGTCGTACGTTTTGGGGTCGGGCCGGCCTCGGCCCGCGACCTCTGCGGATATGAAACGTCTGGGCTACACCGCCATCGCGGCGCTCCTCGGAATCCTGGCCCTCACGGTTGCGGCCTCGTTCGGCCACACGTACTCCTCGGGGGCGCCGTCGGGGTACTCCGGCCCCGAGCGGACCTGCCGCACCTGCCACTCCGTCCACCCCGACTCCAACCAGACCGGCACGGGGTGGGTGAGGATCCTCGCACCGTCGACCTACAGCCCTGGCGACACCGTCGTCGTGACCGTCGTCGTGCACAACACGACGCCGCAGGTGGGATCTCCCCGTCGCACGGGGTTCGAGGCGTCCGTGCGGGACGCCACGACGCTCGCCCACGTCGGCACGCTCGACCTCGGCGGCTCCACACGCATCCGGTTCGCCAGTGGCCAGCCCCAGTGGGTCACGCACACCTCCGAGGGCGTCGTGGACACGTCGTGGACGTTCTCCTGGCTCGCCCCCTCGACGGGCGCCCCCGACACTGTGCGGATCTACGCCGCCGGGAACGCCTCGAACTCGGGGTTCACCCCCAACGGGGACTACATCTACACCACCTCCCACGCGATGGGGCTGATGGCTACAGAGACGGAGCCGGGCGCTTTGCTAGAGGCGCTCGCGGTGGAGGGGGTGTTCCCGAACCCCGTCCGCTCGTCGGCCGAGGTGGCGTTCCGGCTCCGCCGCGCGGCGCCCGTCTCGCTCGCCCTCCGCGACGGGCGCGGGCGGCTCGTCCGCGCGGCGGCGCTGGGGCC
>DASPKS010000136.1:0-3600 GCA_035628035.1 Rubricoccaceae bacterium | reverse complement strand
GGCGATGGCGCACCTCCCGCTCATCCTCAGCCCCTCCGGCGGCAAGCTCTCCAAGCGCAACGCCGAGGCGATGGGCATCCCCGTCTCCGTCCGGCAGTACCGCGACGCCGGCTACGAGCCGGAGGCGCTCCTGAACTTCCTCGCCCTCCTCGGCTGGCACCCCGAGGACGAGCGGGAGCTTTTCTCGCTCACGGAGCTCGTCGAGGCGTTCCGCCTGGAGCGCGTGAGCAGGTCTGGCGCCAAGTTCGACCTCGACAAGCTGAAGTGGATGAACGGGCAGGTGCTCCGCGCCCTCGCGCCCGAGGAGCTCGCCGCGCGGGCGCGGGCCGCCGTCGAAGCGCGCGTGGGGCAGGTGGAGGAGAAGCACTTGGTCGCGGCGGCGGCGCTGCTGCGCGAGCGGCTCGCGTTCGCGCACGACCTCGCCGATGCCACCTACCTGTTTCGGGACCCCGAGACCTACGAGGAGACCGGCGTCAAGAAGCGCTGGAAGCCCGACAGCGCCCGCCTCGTTCGGTTGTATGCCGATCGGCTGGAGACCGACGACGCCTTTACGGAGGCCTCCACCGAGGCCGCCATGCGCGCGCTCGCGGAAGCCGAGGGCGTCGGGTTCGGGCAGGTCATCCACCCCGTCCGCCTCGCGGCGACGGGGACGACGGCCGGCGCCGGGATGTTCGAGACCCTGGTCGTGATCGGCCGCGAGGCGACGATCCGCCGCCTCCGCCGCGCCGCCGAGGTGCTCGGGTAGGGCCTACGGCCGGGCGGCGAGCACGCGCTCCCGCGTCGGGACCCGGAAGGCCACGTACCACATGCCGACGAGCGCCAGGCCAACGGCTGCGGCGCGGCCCGTCCACGACGGGATCGCGAAGGCGCTCAGCGTCACAGCCACGGCGATGGTGGCGATGGCGATGACTTTGGCGCGGCGGCGCATCCCGAGCCCGCTCCGGTAGTCGCGCACGAGCGGCCCCACGTGCGGGAGGTCCAGCACCCACCGTTCGAGGCGCGGGCTGGATCGGCTGAAGCACGCCGCCGCTCCGATGAAGAAGATGGTTGAGGGGAGGACGGGCAGGATGGCCCCGAGCGTGCCCAGCCCGACGAGGAGGAGGCCCGCCGCGAACCACGCCCGGCGCACGAAGGGGCCAGGCAGGGGACGGTCAGGGATGGGAGGGGCCGCCATCGGAGGGGCTGCCGGGGACATCGTCAGAACGGGGACGGGGAGGGGCTACGCGGTGGAAGTGCGCCGGGGTTCACACCTCGGAGCGCTCGGCGCCGAGGCGCTCGCGGAGGAGCGCCTGCACGCGGGCGGCGTCGGCGCCCTTGCCCGCGCGGCGCATGGCCTGGCCGGTGAAGAAGCCGAGCAGCTTCGTCTCGCCCGTGCGGTAGCGCGCGGCCGCGTCGGCGTGCTCGGCCAGCACGGCGTCCACCACCGGCACGAGGGCCGCGTCGTCGCGGACGGCCGCGAGGCCGCGCTGCTCGACGACGGCTGCCGCGTCGCCGCCTTCGTCGACCAGCGCGGCGACGGCCTCGCGGGCACCGGCGCGGGTGAGCGTGCCGGCCTCGACCAACCGCAGCACCTCGGTGAGCGCCTCCGGGGTGGCCTTCGATTCGTCCAGGGTGCGGGCGCCCAGCGCGGGGCGCAGGTCGTGAACGAGGAGCGCTCCCGCTTCGCGTGCGGCGCCGAATGCAGCCACCACCGTCTCGAAGAGGCTCACGAGCGCGTCGTCGGCCGCGAGCACCGCTGCCTCTTCGACGCCTACGCCCCGTGCAACGAGGGCGTCATACGTCGCGCGCTGCTCAACGGAGAGCGCAGCGGCAGGGTCCCGCTCGGCAGCCAGGCGGGGCTCGGGACGGGGGGTCCGCGCTGGCGGCGCCTCGGGTGCCTCTTTCGCCTGCTTCGCCCAGCTGTCGCGGAGCGCGACGATCCGGTTGAAGACGAGCGCGCCAGGGCGGCTGTCCTTCGGGTCGGACCAGAAGTAGCCCAGCCGCTCGAACTGGTAGCGCGCCTCGGGCGGGTCGTCCCCCACGCTCGGCTCCACGAAGCCTTCGGTCTCCACGAGCGATTCCGGGTTGAGCGCGTCGAGGAAGTCCTCCAGCTCGTCGGGTGCGGGGTGGGTGAAGAGGCGGTCGTAGAGGCGGAAGCGGGCAGGTCGCGCGTGCTCGCCGCTGACCCAGTGGATCACCCCGCGCACCTTGCGCCCTTCAGGCTCGGCGCCGAGCGTGGCGAGGTCGGCCTCGGCCCGGAGCGCGACGACCTCCCCCATATCGTCCTTCTCGACGCCGGTGCACTTCACCACGAAGGCATGGCGGAGGCGGACCTCCGCACCGGGCGCGAGGCGGTGCCAGCCCTTCGGGGGGTTCTCGTGGAAGTCGTCGTGCTCGATCCAGACCTCACGCGCGAGCGGGAGGCGTCGTGTGAGCGGCGCGCCGACCGGAGGCGACACGTCGTGCGGCCAGTACGGCGCGTCGAGCCACATCGTCTCGCCCGCCGAGAGGTTCTCGATCACAAGGCGGAGCGGGCGGGTAACGGCCATCACGCGGGGGGCGACGGCGTTGAGGTCGTCGCGGAGGGCGTGCTCGTAGCGCGCGAGGTCGGTGCTCCCGTTCACCTTCGTCACGCCGATCTCGTCGAAGAACCGGCGGAAGGCCTCGGGGCGGACGCCGCGGCGGCGCTGGGCGGCGAGCGTCGGCATGCGGGGGTCGTCCCACCCGGCCACGTGGCCCTCCTCGACGAGCCGGCGGAGCTTCCGCTTGCTCATCACGGTGTAGTCGAGGTTGAACCGGGCGAACTCGTACTGGTGGTTGCGCGGCTCGGGGATGCCGATGGCGTCGAGGTACCAGTCGTAGAGCGGGCGGTTGACGTCGAACTCGAGCGTGCAGACGGAGTGCGTGATCCCCTCGATGGCGTCACTCTGGCCGTGCGCCCAGTCGTAGAGCGGGTAGATCGACCAGTCGTCGCCGCGGCGGTAGTGATGGGCGTCGCGGCGGATGCGGTACATCAGGGGGTCCCGCATCTTCATGTTGGGGTGGGCCATGTCGATCTTGGCCCGGAGCACGTGCGCGCCGTCGGGGTGGACGCCCCGGCGCATCTCATCGAGGAGGCGGAGGTTTTCGTCGACGGGCCGGTCGCGGTGGGGGCTCTCGACGCCGGGCTCGGTGACGGTGCCGCGGTTCGCGCGGATCTCCTCCTCGGTCTGGCTGTCCACGTACGCGAGCCCCTTCTCCACCAGGAGAACGGCCCACGCGTAGAGCTGCTCGAAGTAGTCGGAGGCGAAGCGGATCTCCGCGGGCGAAAAGCCGAGCCAGCGCACGGCCTCTTCCAGCGCGGCCACGTACTCGGGGTCCTCCGTCTCCGGGTTGGTGTCGTCGTACCGGAGGTTGCACGTCCCGCCGAACTCCTGGGCCAGCCCGAAGTTGAGGCAGATGCTCTGCGCGTGGCCGATGTGGGGGTACCCGTTCGGCTCGGGCGGGAAGCGTGTGGCGACGCGCCCGCCATAGGTGCCGGCGGCCACGTCGCGCGCGACGATCTCGCGCAGGAAGTGGGACGGGCGGGGCTCGGTGGTAGGTTTCCCTTCGGGATCCTGCGGATTCACAGGCGTGGAGGTC
>DASPKS010000135.1:0-2362 GCA_035628035.1 Rubricoccaceae bacterium | reverse complement strand
GCATCCGCCTCGATCACTTGGCCGGGCCAGGAGCGGCCCGCCGTCGTCGCCGCGTAGAAGACGCGCTCCGGCGACCAATCGGGGAAACGCTGCCGATATTGCGACACTACCCATTCCGGGTGAATGTCCATCCTGAGTTCCGGCGCCATTCGCTCGGCGAGATTGTCCCAGCCGAGGCCGACGATCTTCGGGTGATCGGGCGCGAAGAAGCCGCGCGTCTCATCCCTCGTGTTGCCGAGGATCATCGGGATCGCGTTCGACTGCGGATTGGCGTCGGGCCAGAAGGGGTGGCGGGAGAGCCACTTCATGTCGAGCACCGGACCCATATAGACGCCGCCGCCGATGATCGGATCGGTCGCGGCGAGCCCCTCGACCAGCCGCTCCAGGCTGTCGGCCCGGTCGAAGGGGCGGTCGGGGACGTACCGCGGCGCGGCCTCCCGCACGGCCGGCAGGGCCTCTTCTTCCTCGGGCGCCTCCCGCGCCTGCTTGAGCCGCTCGTAGGCGGCCATGATGGCCTCCTGGTCCGCCCCCTCGCGGGCGCGCACGAGGAACTCCAGCACCTTCCCGTCGAGGTTCGGAAGCGGGTGGACGACCTGCTGGACGACGGCGCGGAACCGCAGCTCGGGGGTGGGCCGGTCGGCGTAGTCGTTGAGGACGGCGAGCTGGGTGGCGAAGGCGTCGTAGGGCACCCAGGCGTCCGGGAAGAGCGCCACGAGTGGGCGCACGCGCACGCGGTGGGGGTAGTGCCCGCCCGCGACGAGCGCCGTCGCGTCCTCGAACGCCCCGCTCGTCGCCTCGAACAGCCCGGCGAGGACGCGGCTCTTCGGGAGGTAGGCGAAGATCCGGTCGCCGGGGCGCACCCGCGCCAGCGCCGGCCGCCCCTGCCGCCGCACGGCGAACGTACCCGTGCGCACGAACGCCGAGTAGTGCTCGGGACGGATCGACCAGATCCAGTAGGCCATCGCGGGAACGCGGATCGAACGGGGCAACTTACACGTTCGCTCTGACAGAGGGCTGGCACCGCGCCGCGCTACCCTTCCGGGTTCCCCCTCCCCCTCCGCGCATGGCCACGATCACCCGGCTCGACTCCCCCTTCTCCCTCGACGCCCCCTTCCGCCCGACGGGCGACCAGCCCCGCGCCATCGAGGAGCTGACGGAGGGCCTCTTCCGCGGCGACAAGTACCAGACCCTCCTCGGCGCGACGGGCACCGGCAAGACGTTCACCGTCTCGAACGTCGTCCGCAACGTGGGCAAGCCGACGCTGGTGATCTCCCACAACAAGACGCTCGCGGCCCAGCTCTACGCCGAGTTCAAGAGCTTCTTCCCGAACAACGCCGTCGAGTTTTTCATCTCGTACTACGACTACTACCAGCCCGAGGCCTACATCGTCTCGTCGGACGCGTACATCGAGAAGGACTTCGCGATCAACGAGGAGATCGACCGGCTCCGCCTCCGCGCCACGTCGGCGCTCGTGAGCGGGCGGAAGGACGTGATCATCGTGGCGAGCGTGAGCTGCATCTACGGGCTCGGCTCGCCGGAGGAGTACAAGGCGCAGATCGTCCAGCTCAAGCCGGGCGACACGCTCTCGCGAGACGAGCTCCTCCGCCGCCTCGTCAACATCTTCTACACCCGCAACGAGGCCGACTTCTCGCCCGGCGTCTTCCGCGTCCGCGGCGACGTGGTGGAGGTGTTCCCCGCGTACTACGAGGACCAGGCCTACCGCATCACGTTCTGGGGCGACGAGATCGAGAAGCTCGTCCGCATCCACCCCCTCACCGGGGACCTCCTAGGCCCGGTCGAGGAGACGCTCACGATCTACCCGGCCAAGCACTTCGTGACGCCGAAGGACCAGGTGGACCGCGCCATCGGGGGCATCGAGGAGGAGTTGCGGTGGCGGCTGGCGGTGCTCCGTGAAGAGGGCAAGCTCGTCGAGGCGCAGCGGCTCGAGCAGCGGACGCTCTTCGACGTCGAGATGATCAAGGAGGTGGGGTACTGCTCCGGCATCGAGAACTACTCGCGCCACATGGACGGCCGTGCCCCCGGCACACGCCCCTACTGCCTCCTCGACTACTTCCCGAAAGACTTCCTCCTCGTCGTGGACGAGAGCCACGTCTCCATCCCGCAGGTCCGCGCGATGTACAACGGCGACCGCGCGCGGAAGCTCACCCTCGTCGAGCACGGGTTCCGCCTCCCGAGCGCGCTCGACAACCGCCCGCTCACGTTCGAGGAGTTCGAGGGCTTCCACCGGCAGGTCCTGTTCGTGAGCGCCACGCCGGCCGACTACGAGCTGGAGAAGAGCGAGGGCGTCGTCGTCGAGCAGGTGATCCGCCCGACGGGCATCCTCGACCCGGCCGTGGAGGTG
>DASPKS010000134.1:0-13047 GCA_035628035.1 Rubricoccaceae bacterium | reverse complement strand
GAGCGCGTGCTGCTACACGGCCCGAACGTGCCGACACTGGCTGCCGCGTGGTTCGCCGTCGTCAAGGCGGGAGGGATCGCCGTCGCGACGATGCCGCTGCTCCGCGCGTCGGAGCTGACGTACACCGTCGAGAAGGCGCGCGTGCGGCTGGCGCTCTGCCATGCGAGCTGCTCGGTCGAGCTAGAGAAAACGCAGCAGCAAACGGACATGCTCAAGCAGGTGCTCCTCTTCGGGGCGGAGGAGGGTGACGGGCTCGAAACGCGGATGCGAAGCAAGCCCGAGCAATTCGAGGCGGTGGATACGGCGGCCGACGACGTGGTGCTCATCGCGTTCACCTCCGGCACGACGGGCAACGCGAAGGCGACGATGCACTTCCACCGCGACGTGCTCGCCATCTGCGACGCCTTCCCGCGCTCGTGCCTCGACATCACGCCCGACGACGTGTTCACCGGCTCGCCGCCGCTCGCCTTCACCTTCGGCCTCGGCGGGCTGCTCCTGTTCCCGATGCGGTTCGGCGCCTCGATGGTCTTCCCGGCGAAGCCCGGTCCCGAAGGGCTCCTCGACGCCATCCAGCAGCACCGCGCGACGGTCTGCTTCACCTCGCCGACGGCCTATCGCGCGATGCTCGGCGCGCTCGAGCGCTTCGATGTGTCGAGCCTCCAGCAGTGCGTTTCGGCCGGCGAGCCGCTGCCCGCGCCGACCTCCGAGGCGTGGCACCGCGCCACCGGCCTCCGCATCGTGGATGGTATCGGCTCGACGGAGATGCTGCACATCTTCATCTCGGTTCCCGCCGCCGAACAGCGCCCCGGCGCTACGGGCAAGCCCGTCCCCGGCTATGAGGCGCGCGTCGTGGACAAGGAGGGCAACGAGGTGCCCGCGGGGACGGTCGGCCTCCTCGCGGTGCGGGGCCCGACGGGCTGCCGCTACCTCGACGACCCGGAGCGCCAGCGCGAGTACGTCAAAGACGGGTGGAACTACCCCGGCGACGCTTACCTCGTGGACGAGGACGGTTTCTTCTTCTACCAGGCCCGCGCCGACGACATGATCATCTCGGGCGGGTACAACATCGCCGGGCTGGAGGTGGAGAGCGTGCTGCTGCGGCACCCGGCCGTGGCCGAGTGCGGCGTCGTCGGCGTGCCGGACGAGGCACGCGGGCAGATCGTCAAGGCGTTCGTCGTCCTCCGCGAGGGACGTGCCCCATCAGACGAGCTCATGCGGGAGCTGCAGGACTTCGTCAAGCAGGAGATCGCGCCGTACAAGTACCCCCGCGCGGTGCAGTTCATGGACACCCTCCCGCGCACGCAGACGGGCAAGCTCCAGCGGTTCCGCCTCCGCGAACTGGACGCGTAGGGGATCGCCGTGCCGACCTCGCTCCTCCACGCGCGCCGCCTCATCGTTTTCTACGGGGCCGTGCTGCTGTTCGGCGGGATCCTCCTGGGCCTGCCCTTCGCGGCCGCCATCCGGTTCGAGTGGGGCGCCGACGCCGAACGCTCGTGGCGCGCCGCTCACACGAGCGTCCTCACAGGCGGGCTCCTCTACCTCGGCATCGCGGCCGTGCTGGACGGGCTCGTGCTGAGCCCCGCACAACGGCAGGTGCTCGTACGGTCGCTTCTCGTGGCGATGGGGGCGCTGCTCATCGTCGTCCCGGTGGCCGCGGCGGTAGGCGATCGCGGGGTGAACCTTGGTGTCTCGGTGATCGGGACGTTCGTCGCGCTCGGCTTCGTCGTGATGGGCGTGGCCATCACTACCGCCCTCTGGCTCCTGCTCGCCGGTGCCTACGAAGCGCTCCGCGCGATGGCCGACGCGCAGAGCGAATCCTGAACGGCCGCCCGAGCGGCGCTCGTTCGAGCCCTTAGCCCAGCACCGTCTGCCCAGCGCGACGGGCCGCGGTCCGCATGCGCTCGACGAACAGGCCCCGCTGCGCAGGCGACAAGGCCAGCTGGGTCGCCTCAGCGCTGCCGCGTGCGTGGAGCGTGATCTCGTCCCCGCGCTGCCGGAAGGCGAGCGCGTCGGCGCCGGTGGTCAGTTCGGACGCCGCGGGCCGCGCCGCCCACGAGCGGACGGCCTCCGGCGAGAAGGTGAGGTCCACGGTACCGCTTCGATCCGAGAGACGGACGACGACCGCGCCCGGCATCGCGCCCACCCACACCCGCGCGCCGCTCCAGTAGGTGTCGAGTGCCATCCGGGCCGAGGCCGCTGAAGCCGCCGCCCCAACCCGCGCCGCGCCCCCCGATCTCGACTGGGCACCCGCCTCCGTGGCAAGCATGGCGAAAACAAGGATGACTACAAAGCGAGCAGCCACGGGCAGGCGGAGCACAGGGAGGTACGGCATAGCTCTCAGGGCTGTGTAGGAGAGGAGACGGGGAGTGCTGTAGGAGGAACCACGCAAGCATCGGGCCGGGCCCCCCACGGGAACGGTGAATCTTGGGGGCTAGGGCGCAGCAAATGGCTCAATCAATCAAAAAACGTGGGCATCCTGGGTCTATTGCCCCGGCGTTGCCGTTGAGAAACCGAGCGGCGTGTGCAATCGCGCGGGCATGCTGTCCGACGGCCTGCACAACCCCTCTTGTGCCATTCTCGCACCCGAGAGTGGGTTAACGGGGGGCCTGCCAGACGATGGTGTACCGCCAGAGCAAGTGGAGGTGGACCCTGCCGCCGGGGAGGTAGCGGTCGCACATCGCGTGGACCTCACGGGCCGTCATGTACTGCTCGCCGCGGCCATGCTCGGCCCACGCGGCGCGCAGTGCGCGCGAGGAACGGAGCTGTCCCGTCTGCACGAAGCGGAGGGCCACCGATACCGGGAAGCGCACGAAGTCGAGAGCACGGTCCGCCCATCCGTTGGAGGCAAGAAGGTCGTGGACGACGAGGACGCCGCCGGGCGTGAGGAGCGCTCTCAGCCGGGTGAGCGCCGGCTCTAGCGGGAGGTGGTGCAGCGTGGCTGCAGTGACGATGCCGTCGAAGGAGGCGGGGGGGAGGTCGGCGGTCAGCAGGTCCCCCTCGACGTAGGTGACGTTGGACAGGCCGGAAGACCCCGCTCGTGCCCGGCGGATCATCTCAGACGAGAGGTCAAGGCCGGTCACGTGCGTGGCGCGCGCCGACAGCTTCCGTGTGAGTACGCCCGTGCCGCAGCCCACGTCGAGAACCCTTCCGCCGGGCAGGTGCCGTAGCAGGAACGCGTCGTAGCGCGTGCCCCGGTCGGCCTCCGGCGTCGTCAGCCGCGCGATCCGGTCGAAGTCCTCCCGGACGCGCGAGGGGGCGGGATCCATAGGGCCGCGCGCGCTACTTCTGCCGCGACGCCTCGACCTGCGCGATCCACGCCTCCGGCGGCGTGCTCGCCACCACCTCCCCGATCACGTCGAGCGGGAGGTCTTCGAGGCGGCGGAAGCGGAGACACGACTTCCCCATGTCCATCTTCTTCCCCGCACGGTCGAACGCTTCCTGGAGCCGCGCCCTCTGGGCGGGGTCGCCGTACGGACCGAGGAGGTAGAGCGCGTAGTAGTTCTTCTGCGCAGCGAGGGCGGCGTACCCGAGCGGCTGCCCGTTGTACGTGTCGGGGTAGCGCTCCAGCGGGATCTCGTACACGATCATCCCCCAGTTCATCGTCTCCTGGTAGCCCTTCGGGAGGTTCTTCTTGATCACCTTCCGCACGGCGGAGACGACGGCGCGCCGGTCCTCGGGCAGCTCGTTGAGGTAGGCGTCGACGGTGGCGGCTCGGCTGCTGGCCATGGGCGTTCCTGTTGGGGATACGGGCAACCTAGCGTGCAGGCCCGTACCCTACAAGGCCATGTCAGGGCGCGTCACCTGCGGAGCCGCCGCATGGGATAGACCACCTCGCGCGCCGGCCGGTCGGCGGTAGCGGGCCAGAGCAGGATCGCTCGCCAGGCGTCGTCGGAGAGCCGTTCCCAGACGAAATTGTTGCGCGCGCCCTCCCGCGGGTCGAAGCGGACGAACCCCTCGCGAAGCGCCGTCGCTATCCAGCGAGACCCGCCGCTCCCCGTCGCCACGACACCGCCACGCAGCGTGATCGCGCCGCTGTCGCTCGGGGTGAGGGAGGTGGAGTCGGGGTAGGTGTAGGTGAGGATCGTGGAGTCGTTGGCGAAGCGGTAGCCCTCGAAGAAGAAGCCGCCGTCGGGCAGCGTGCCGCGCCACCGCCCCTCGATCCAGCGCAGCGTGCCGAGGTCCGTTACGCGGGTGCTTCCGGCCGCAGAGGTGGGGGCTGCCTCCCTTTGGCGCGGAGCCGCACATGCGGCGAGCGTGATCAGAACGAGGAGGAGCCGTAGCCAGTTAAGGTCGCGCATCGGGATCACAGCGCAATGGATAGGATCTGCCGGAGGTGGTGGCGGAGGTGGCCTACGTAGTCGCGCATAAGGTAGTCGAGCGTGGCGGGCGCGTCCTCGGGCACCGGTACCCACGCAACCCGGTGGAGGCTGTGCGGGTGCCGCGGCTGCAGCCGCTCGTCCTCCGGCGTGGCCTCGATGACGTGCGCGAGGAGGAGGTTGAAATCCCGCCAGAGCGCGACGAGGAGCGGCCATGGCACCTCCTGATACCGCTGCACGCGCACCCACGCCTCCTGGTCGTAGCCGGGGAAGACGAGGTCGTCCTGCCCCTGCGCGCGGACGAACCGCGCGTGGTTGTTCGAGGCCGAGTCGATGAGGTGGCCCACGATCTCCTTCGGCGACCACTTGCCCGGCGCGGGCCGCCGCGCGGCTTGTTCGTCGCTCAGCAGGAGCATCGCCTCGGCCGCGTGCGCGACCGTGCGGCGGAGGTCGTCAGCGACGGCGTCCATCGAGAGAAGCGCCGCGTCTACTGAACTACTGCTAAGGCGGACACCGCCATCCGGCTCTCCGTGGAGGTCGCGCGCAGGAAATAGGACCCGCTCGGGAGGCCCCGCACGTCAAGGCGAATCGGCGAACCGCTTACCACGGTCTGGCCGAAGCTGCGGACTTCCCGGCCCTGCACGTCGAGCAGGTCCAGCACGACGCGCTCGCTGTCCCTACCGCTTACGGTCACCCGGACGGCGTCCCGTGCGGGGTTGGGGAACACGCGGAGGCCGAAAGCCGCGGTTGGGACAGCGGGCGGCTCGGCGTCTACGACTACCGCTGTAAGGTTGAGCGTTCGCACACAGCGGTAACCCATGTAGGTGCGGGCAAAAGAATGGTGGGTCATACCTATGTCCCGTGCCAGTTCCATCACGGAAGACCCAGAGCCATAGCCGCACCACAGGGTGTAGCCGGGGTTGAAAAGCAGACTGCTGGGCCCAGAGGCAGGGCCGTACCTCGGGAAGGTCCGGGTCAGGCTTGCGAGGGAGGGCAGAAAGGTGATCTGGCCCGCCTCGCTTTCACGCATGACAGAATTCCACGAGCTCTCCCCTCCTCCGTCGTACTGCCACCGCTCGAGGACGGTGTAGGTAGCCCTCTCCGGGCCGCAGTCCACCGAGAGGAGCTGGATCGTGTAGGTGCCCGTCCGGGTATAGCCGTTCTGTCCACCTGCCTGGTAATACTCTTCGAAGTAGTTGTACGTCCAGCGGGTGCCCACCACGAAGGGGAAGTAGTCGGCGGAGTTGGACGGCGCAGGAAAGCAGGGGTTGGGCGCCTGCGCCGTGGCGGAAGGCGCCTGCAAGAGCGCGAGGAGCGGGAAGGCCGCGAACGTGAAGCGAACGAGGGAGGCCATAGGACGCTCACCGAGAACGTACCCTGCTAGGGTACGTCAGCCCATCCGCCCGTACAAGCGGCTCAGATCCCCGCGCCGCCTGTCACCTCCAGCGTGTGGCCGGTGACGTAGCCGGCCAGCGGCGAGGCCATTAGGAGGATGCCGCCGGCCGCCTCCTCGTCGGTGCCGGGGCGGCCGAGCGGGTTGTTGGTGAACGCCCGCCCGCGCATCGCCTCGGGGATCCCCTGCACGATTTCCTTCCCGCCAACCTCGATGGCCTCGCCTTCCTCCTTGGGCCGCGTCATCCGCGTGTCGATGAACCCGAACGCGACGGCGTTGCACCGGATGCCGAACCGCCCCCATTCCTTCGCCACGGTTTTCGTGAGCCCCACCACGCCCATCTTGGCCGTGGCGTAGTTGGCCTGCCCGACGTTCCCATGCAGCCCGGAGGTCGACGAGATGTTGATGATGCAGCGGTTCTCGGAGAATGGCCGCCCCGCCTCCAGCTCGCGCTTGGCCGGCTCGCGGAGGTGCTTCGCCGCCGCGCGGATGAGCCGGAACGGCGCGAAGGTGTGGACCTCCAGCACGCGGAGCCACTGCTCGTCGGTCATCGTGTGGAGCATCCCGTCCCAGAGGAAGCCCGCGTTGTTCACGAGCACGTTGAGCTTGCCGTAGGCGTCGACGGCGCGCTCGAGGAGGTACTCGGGGAAGGGCGGGTCCGTCACGCTGCCCGGCACGGCGAGCGCCGCGCCGCCGGCCGCCTCGATCTCGGCGACGACGGCCTCCGCCGGTTCGAGGTCGAGGTCGTTCACGACGACGCGGGCGCCCTCGCGGGCGAAGAGGCGGGCGGCGGCGGCGCCGATCCCGCGCCCTGCCCCGGTGATGACAACGACCTGGTTCTCGAACAGCGGCATAGCGCAGAAAGGCTAGGCAGGGACGAGCAGCACGAGCGACTCGGCCACGAGCGCCGGCTTCTCCTCACCGGCAATCTCCAGGGTGTTCGACGTGCGGAGCAGCACGCGGCCGTCCTCCTTCGGCTCGGCGGCGAGGAGCGTCACGCGGGCGCGGACCTTTGCACCGACGCGCACCGGCGCGAGGAAGCGCACGCGGTCGTAGCCGTAATTGACGACCTGCCCCACGTCGTCCGGCACGACGCCGATCTCGGCGCGCAGCGCCGGGAGCAGCGAGAGCGTGAGGAGGCCGTGGGCGATGGTCCCCCCGAAGGGACTCTCGCGCTGTGCCCGCTCCACGTCCACGTGGATCCACTGGCGGTCCCCGGTGAGGTCGGCGAACGCGTGGACGGTGGCCTGGTCGATGCGACGCCAGCCCGACACGCCGAGCTCCTGTCCGACGAACCGGCCGAGCGTGGCAAGGGTGTAGTCGGCGGACGGCATGGGGCAAGCTACCACGCGCCGCGCCGCCACTCGGTAGAACGTCGGCTCAGCTCCCCGTCACGAACGGGCGGACGAACAGCTCCACCTCGCCGGCCCCGACGCTCGGATAATAGGGCTGGGGCACGGGGTCGCCCTCGGTGTAGGTGGTGATCATCGGGCACGACCCGGCGGGCACCTCGAACGTCTGGCGGCCAAGCTCTTCGCCGGTCCGCGCTACGCGCACGACGTACTCGTATACGACGTCGTGGATCTGCACGCTCCACTCCGTGCCGGAGTCCTCGTCGGAGTACCCCTCGCAGACCTCGCCTGGCTCCGCCGAGACGCGCCGCTCGCACGCGACGAGCTCGGTCCGCTCGAGGTCGGGCCACTGCGCGCCCCAGCCCTCCGGCAGCGTGGCGAACGACCCGGTGTACTCCGTTCCGTCGTCCGACCGCATGACGAGGATGGGGTGGACGCCCGCACCGGGGGTGTAGGCGGCCGCGCGGGGCTGGCCCGTGCCCCGGCAGACCTGGGCGAACTGGGTGTCGAACAGCTCGTTCGTGGCTTCGTTCGCGGCCTCCTCCCCCGTGCTCTCCTCGGCGGCCGACTGGTCATCCTGCGCAGGCGAATCGTCGCCCCCGCCTCCGCCACAGGCCATCCCGAAGAGTGCCAGAAGGCAGAGGGCGATGAGCGAGAGCCGGAGGGGCAGGAGGGTCGTCATGGCCGGACGGGGTTGAGGTGAGCGGGCGGACAACATACAGCTTCCGCTCGAATTAGCCGTCCCACCCCTAGCCTCTCGCCGCTCAATAGAGCGACATGTTGAACGCGGGACGGTGCTTCTTCACGATGGGGTCGTTCTCCCCCAGCACCGTGAACAGCGCCACGGCGAGGCGGCGGGCACCATCGTCGTCGTACGCGCGGTCGCGCTGGACGACCGCGATGAAGCGCGCCAGCGCCGTGTCGAAGTCACGGACGTGGAGCGCGCGGAGGCCCTCGGCGTAGGCCTCGCGGACGGGCGCGTCGGAGAGCGCGCGGGGGTCGAGGCGGAGCGCAGCGGCGAGGGCCCGCACGGCATCGGCCTCCGGGCCAACGAGGTTCTTTGCGAGGGCCTCGGCGCGGTCGGGGTCCTCGAACACGAGCAGCCGCGCGAGGTGCGCGCGGGCGGCCTCAGCGGCAGGCCCTTCCGGCTCCGCGTCGAGCACGGCCGTGAGGAGCGCTCGGGCGGAGGCGGGGTCCCCCTCGGCCAGGGCAGCCTCCGCCTGGACGAGCTGCCCCTTCGCCTCCGACGGCAGCGCCTCCGCGAGCCACTGCCGCACGGCGTACTCCGGCAGCGCCCCGGTGAACTCGGCCGCCACCCTCCCATCGGCGATGAGCTTGACGGCGGGGATCCCCCGGACGCCGAACGCGGCGGCGAGGTCGGGGTGCTCGTCGGTGTTGACGGTGGCGAGGGCCCAGCGGTTAGCGCCGGCCACCTCCTCGTCAGCGAGCCTTTCAAGGACGGGGCTGAGCATCCGGCAGGGCCCGCACCACGGCGCCCAGAAGTCCACGAGGACCGGCCGCATGCGGCTGGCCTCGATTACCTCGCGCTGAAAGTCCTTGACCGCGAAGCGGTCCGCTGTAGAAGCAGTCATCGAAGATGCAAGGAAAGGAGCACGAAAAGCAACCGGGAGGGGAGTGGGCCGTTGACCCCGCCCGGCTTGTAGCGGACCTTCGCCGTGCCCGGTTCCGCCCCTGCCTGTCCCCATGCGCCTCGCTCCGCTTGCCCTCACCGTCCCCCTGCTCGCCGGCTGCGCCGGCTCGAACGCGCCCGGCGGGCGGGCCTACGACCCCGCCGCCGACTCCCTCCGCTACACCGGCGAGGCGCACCTCCGCAACATCCGCCAGCTCACCTTCGGCGGCAACAACGCCGAGGCGTACTGGAGCTTCGACGGCGAGGAGCTGATCTTCCAGAGCGACTTCGCGGGGATCAACCCGCAGGGGTGCGACCAGCAGTTCGTGATGCGCGCCGATGGCATGCCCCTCGAGAGCGGCGAGCGCTACCGGCTCGTCTCGACGGGGCGCGGGCGAACCACGTGCGGCTACTTCCTCCGCGACGGCCGCCTCCTCTACGCCTCCACGCACGGGGCCGCCTCCGCCTGCCCCACGCCGATCTCCTCCACGATGGGGCGGTACGTGTGGAGCATCTTCCCCGACTACGACATCTACGCCGCCCACGCCGACGGCTCCGACCCGCACATCCTGATTGGCGGGCCGGGCTACGACGCCGAGGCCACCGTCAGCCCGGACGGCCACTACGTCGTGTTCACCTCCACGCGCGGCGGCGACCTGGACCTCTGGCGGTTCGACCTCCGGACGGGCGCGTACCTCCAGCTCACGAACACGCTCGGCTACGACGGCGGCGCGTTCTTCTCGCCCGACGGCCGGCGGATCGTCTGGCGGGCCTCTCGCCCGGAGGGCGACGACGCGGCGCGCTACCGCGAGCTCCTCCGCGAGCACGCCGTCGAGCCCGGCGCGCTCAACCTCTTCGTCGCCGACGCCGACGGCACGAACGCGCGGCAGGTGACGAACCTCCCCGGCGCGAACTGGGCGCCGTTCTTCCACCCCTCCGGCCGGAAGATCCTCTTCGCCTCGAACCACCGCGACCCGCACGGGCGAGGCTTCGACCTGTACATGATCGGCGTGGACGGAACGGGGCTGGAGCAGATCACCCGCTCCGGCACCTTCGACGCCTTCCCCATGTTCTCGCCCGACGGCCGGCGGCTCGTGTGGGCGTCGAACCGACGCGCCGACCGCCAGCCCTCCCGCGACACCAACATCTTCGTGGCCGACTGGGTGGAGGAGCCCGAGGCCGTCGACCGCGCCTTCCAGACCGCGGTGCCAGACACACCCGCGGAGAGCGAGGGCCGCTGAGGCCGGAGAGCACAGCAGGGGCTACCTTTTTTGCTCGGGAGGCGTTATGCCGGAGCCCCTGAGGTGCCGATAAGGGCCCCGGCGCCTTCGCAAACCCCCCGACCGCTCCATGCCGTACCGCGTTCTATTGTCGAAGAAGGAGGGGCTCGGCGTCGTCGAACTCTCGGGCGAGGTGGACTGGGGCGACCTCGGCGCGGCCATGCGCACGCTCTACGGCCACCCCGACTGGGAGCCGGGGTTCTCAACGCTGTGGGATGCCCGCGCGATCACGTCCTTCCACGTCTTCCCCGAGGACTTCCCCGCTGTGCAAGCCTCCTTCGAGGCGGCCGCGCGGGCGCGCGGGGAGGGGGGCGCTTCGGCTATCGCCGCGCGGGAGGGCGACGAGGCGCTGTGGGTGCTGTTCCCCAAGCTCGGACCGCCGACGCGGCGCCGCGTCGGCGTGTTCACCCAGCTGGAGGAGGCGCTTGCCTTCCTCGGCCGGGCGGCGCTGCCGGAGAACGCCGCCCTCGTGGCGACTAGCGACGGAAGCTGAGGCTGACGCTGGACGGGGAGTAGCCTGGGCCGCTCAGAAGTAGGTGGCGAACCCGAACCGGACGCTGCCCATCTGCACCGCCGGGTTGCCGGCAAGGTCGCGGTAGCCCTGTCGGCGATAGTTGAGGAGGACCACCGTCTCCGGCACGGGCCGGAAGCTCAGCCCCCCCACGGCCGCCACCGTCTCGTCGTAGATGCGCTGGCCGGTCGTGTCGAACGTGCCCGCGTTGAAATCCACCGCCTCGAGGCGGAGGACGGCGCTCAGGGGGGCCGGGCGGCCGAAGGGGCGCGGGGTCCACAGCAAAACGACGCCGTCGAGGTGGGCGGCCCACTGCCGCTCGGCGTAGAGGTCTGCGAGATCGCCGGGCACGTCCACGAAGGCGAGGGCGGCCTCGCCGCGCAGCGCCAGCCGGCCGAAGTGCGCCTGCCCGTCGAGGGCGAGAAGCGTGAGGCGCCTCCGGGTGTCTACGTCCATGCCGTCGCGGGCGAAGGTGTTGTAGAGGGCGGTGTAAAAGGAGACGCCGGCCTCGCCCACGTCGCGGTGGAGGGCCGCGAGCCGCCCGGAGAAGGCCGGCGAGCCGTTGTTGTCCTCTCCGAAAGCGCCCTCGTCCTTCCCACAGGGGACGCACGTGCGGCCGACCTCGTTCGAGACGACGCCGTCGCCGAGGCCGTTGGTCAGGTACAAGTCGTAGCTGAGGCCTGCCCGCCCCCGATAGCCCCGCCCGTAGACGCCGAAGCCGACCTCCGAGAGCGTGGCGGGAAGCACCTCGGTGGAGACGAGCGGGCGGTCCACGAAGTCCCAGCGCGGGCTGTCGTGGTTCTGGTTGAAGGCGCCGACCGGCGGCAGGAGCACGCCGCCGCGGAGCACGACCGCCGGATGCAGCGTCACGTCGAGCAGGGCCGTCTCCAGCGCGATCTCCTCGGTCCCATGCTCGAACTCTAGCTCCGATGTGAAGCGGAGGCGGCTGCCGAGCGGAGCGAAGAGAAACACGTTGAACCGCCGCATCTCCGCCGACACCCCCTCGCTGATCCCGTCCTCAACGACGTACCCCACGTTTGCCTCGGCGTAGCCGCCCACGGCCGCGCGTCCCATCACCGCGATGTAGGGGCGGTCGTAGATCGCCTGCTGCACCGTCGTCGTGTCCTGCGCCCGCGCGAGCGGGCAGGCCACCAGCGCGGCGAGGAGGAACGCGGTCGGGAAACGCGGCTTCATCGGGAGGGCGGCGTCAGCGCGGCGGAAGCGCCACGAGGAGACGGTCGCCGTTGGCCGTCACAGGGAGGCGGAGGAGGGGCTCAGAGGCGGGGCCTTGCAGCACCTCGCCCGTGAACGCGAACTCGCTGCCGTGGCAGGGGCAGCCGAGCCGGTCGCCCGCCGGCTCGACCGTGCAGCCCCGGTGTGTGCAGCGCAGCAGCACGGCCGTGTAGGCCCCCCCACCCGTCCGCCGCACGAAGACCGGCTCGGCCAGTAGCGGCCCGTCGAGGAGGGCAGCCCCGTCGGCGTTGAGCGCGGTGAGGGGCACGGCCAGCCGGTCGCCCTCGACGTTGAACGGGGCGGGGCGGGCGGTGGCGCAGCCCGCCAGCAAGGCGGCGGGACCGCCCGCGAGGAGGACGCAGAAGTCGCGGCGGCGCATGGCGGCTAGAGGGAGCGGAGGAAGCGGAGGAGCCGGTCGTGCTCCTGCGGCGTCAGGCGGCGGAACGCCTCGCGGCTCTGCGCACCCTCGCCCCCGTGGTACTCGATGGCCTCCTCGAATGAGCGCGCCCGCCCGTCGTGGAGGAAGTAGCCTTGCCCCCCCTGCGCGCGCACGGCCAGCCCGATCCCCCATAGCGGCGTCGTCCGCCACTCGGCCGTCGTCGCGGTCCCCTCGGTGTAGCCGTCGTCCAGCTCCGGCCCCATGTCGTGGAGGAGGAGGTCCGTGTAGGGGTGGATCTCGACGCGGTTGAGGGCCGCGATGGGCGAGAACCCGGTCTGGAGGGTCGGGATGTGGCAGGCGGCGCAGCCGATCTGCGCGAAGAGCGCCTCGCCCGCCCGCACGTCTGGGTCGTCGGCGGCGCGGCGCGGCGGTGGGCGGAGCGTGCGCAGGTAGAAGACGACGCTGCTGACGACGCTCGACGGTACCTCCGGGTCGGGCACACCGTCGGCGGTTTGGGGGCCGACCTGCACGTTGAAGACGTCCAGCGGCACGAGGTCCGTCGTCAGCCCCATGTCCTGCACGTAAGCGGTGACCGTCTGTTCGAGGAGGTTGATCGCGCGCGCCTTCCGCCCGAAGCGCCCGATGTAGCGTCCGTTGATGGGCCGGGGCGGCGAGCCCTGATCACCCGCGAGGATGGCGCCGAGCGAGACGATCTCGGCGATGAAGTCGGTCGAGTCCACGAGTTGGACGCGGCCCGAGATGCCGTCGCCGTCGGCGTCGTCGGGGTCGGCGAGGGCGAGGAGGGTCTCCTCTTCGAGGGCTTCGAGGAAGCCGAGGCCGGTGACGGCCGGGGGCGAGAAGCGCGCCACGCCGGTCGCCTCGGCTGGGAGCACTTCGGGTACGAAGCCGGGCACGGCGCGGTGCTGGAGCTGCGGCCCGCCGAACGTCTCCAT
>DASPKS010000133.1:0-8065 GCA_035628035.1 Rubricoccaceae bacterium | reverse complement strand
ACAACTTCACCACGTGGCTATACCGGAACAACGCATCGGGGTCGAACGCAGCCCCATCGCCGCCGCAGAACCCGGAGGCATCCCCGACGTCCAGCGGGGTCACGCTCACCTGGGCGCCAGCGGCCGACGACCATACCCCCGCCTCCGCGCTCTCCTACAACATCCACGTCCGTTCGCTCTCCGGTTCTGATATCGTGAGCCCGCAGGCACACCCCAGCGGGAACGGCGGCCGACTCCTTCCGGAGCCCGGTAACGTCAGCCTCAACCTCGATTGGACGCTGGAGGGACTCGCTGAGGGGACGTACGAGTGGTGGGTGCAGGCCATCGACAATGCGTTCAACGGGGGCCCGTTCGCCGCAGGCGGCACGTTCACCGTCGGCACCCCCACCGACGTCGGGGACGACCTGCCGTCCGGCTTCGCGGTGAGCGGAGTGTATCCGAACCCGACCCACAGCGCAGAGGCCGTCGTCCGGGTGGATCTTCCTGCGCCGGCGGAGGTCAGGGTGCGCTTGTTCGACGTGCTAGGGCGGGAGGTGGTGACGCTGGCGCCCCACCTAGTAGAAGCCGGTGCGAGCCGGTCGATCGCGCTGCCCGTAATTGCACTGCCATCGGGTGTCTACGTCTACCGCGTGGAGGCCTCCTGGGCAGGCACGCACCACCAAGCGAGCGGACTCCTCACCCGCGTACGCTGAGCGAGCAGCCTGGCGCCAGAGGAGCAGCGCCCCGGGAGCCTGCGCTTCCGGGGCGCTCGCGCAAGAACCTGATAGGACTCAGGCCGCCTCCGCCGCCGCTTCCACTGCTGCCTCCGTATCTGGGACGAGGCAGGCCACGTCGGCGATGCCGTCGTTGTCCTTGAGGTTGATCACGCGGACGCCCTGGGTGTTGCGGCTCACCTCGCGGATGTCGGCCACCGGCATGCGGATCGTCAGCCCGTTCTCCGTCACGATCATCAGCTCGTCGCCGTCGGCGACGGCCTTGAGCGCGACGAGGCGGCCCGTCTTGGGCGTCGTCTTCAGCGTGAGCACGCCGAGCCCGCCGCGCGACTGGAAGCGGTACTCGTCGAGCCCAGTGCGCTTGCCGAACCCCCGCTCGGAGACGGTGAGGATCTGCGCGCCCTCGCCCTTGATGGTGACCATCCCGATGACCTCCTCGCCGTCGCGCAGCTCCATCCCGCGGACGCCCCGCGTGTTCCGCCCCATCGGGCGGACGTCGCGCTCGTGGAAGCGGATGGCGCGCCCGCCGGAGCTCCCGAGGAGGACCTCCGCGTTGCCGTCGGTGAGGTGCGCCTCGAGGAGCTCGTCGCCGTCGACGATGTCGATGGCGATGATGCCGTCGGCGCGGGGGCGGGAGAACGCCTCCAGCGGCGTCTTCTTCACGGTGCCCTGCTTCGTCGCCATCATCACGAAGTGCGTCTCGAGGAAGCCTTCGTCGCGGAACGCGTCCTTCGAGAGGGCGAGGACAGCGCGGACCCGGTCGTCCTGCGCGATCTGGATGAGGTTCCGGAGGCTCCGCCCCTTCGCCGTGCGGCTCCCCTCGGGGACGTCGTAGACGCGGAGCCAGTAGCACCGGCCATGGTCGGTGAAGAAGAGGAGGTAGTCGTGCGTCGAGGCCGTGAAGAGCTGCTCGACGAAGTCCTCCTCGCGCGTGCCGGCGCCGAGGAGGCCGCGGCCCCCGCGCCCCTGGCTCCGGTACTCCGAGATCGGCGTGCGCTTGACGAGGCCCTGGTGCGAGATGGTCACCGCCATCGGCTCGTCTTCGATGAGGTCTTCGACGTCGATGTCGTCGCCGCCGGCCATGTCGATCTCGGTGCGGCGGGGGTCGGCGTACCTCGCCTTAAGGTCGAGCAGCTCGTCCTTGATGAGCTGCATGCGGAGGGCCTCCGAACCGAGGATGCTCCGCAGCCGCTCGATCTCCTGGAGCACCTCGCGGTACTCCTCCAGGATCTTGTCGCGCTCCATCCCGGTGAGCCGGGAGAGGCGGAGGGCGAGGATGGCGTCGGCCTGCGCGGCCGAGAGCCACGGCTGCGGGTGGAAGTCCTCGCGCTCGGCAGCGAAGCCGGTGGCCTCGCGCGGGCCCGTCCGGACAACGGGGGGCTCGGCGGGGAGCCCGAGCCGGCTGCGCTGCTGCGCCGTGAGCCGCTGCGGATAGACGCCCGCCATGAGGTTACGCCGCGCGGCGTCGGTGTCCTCCGAGTGCCGGATGATGGCGATGACCTCGTCGAGGTGGTCGAGGGCGACGGTGAGGCCCTCAAGGATGTGGGCCCGCTCCTCGGCCTTCCGCAGCTCGAACTGCGTCCGCCGCGTGATGACCTCGTGACGGTGCTCGACGTAGTGCTGAACGAGCTCCTTCAGCGTGAGCGTGCGCGGCCGGCCCGCCACGAGCGCCACCATGTTCACGCCGAACGTCTGCTGGAGCTGGGTGTACTTGAAGAGCTGGTTCTGCGTGACGGCTGGCACCGCGTCGCGGCGGAGCTCGACGACGATCCGCATCCCGTCGCGGTCACTCTCGTCGCGGAGGTCGGAGATGCCCTCGATCCGCTTGTCGCGGACGGCGCCGGCGATCTTCTCGAGCAGCGTGCTCTTGTTGACCTGGTAGGGGATCTCCGAGATGATGAGGGCCTGCCGACCGCCGGGGAGGGTCTCCTCGTAGATCTTCGCGCGCATGATCACGCGCCCGCGCCCGGTGCGGTACGCCTCGCGCACGCCGGCGTAGCCGTAGATGAGCCCGCCGGTCGGGAAGTCCGGCGCGGGGATGTGCGCCATGAGGTCGTCCACCTCAATGGCCGGGTCGTCGATGTAGGCGACGACGCCGTCGACGAGCTCGCCGAGGTTGTGGGGGGGAATGTTCGTCGCCATCCCGACGGCGATGCCCGCCGCCCCGTTGAGGAGGAGGTTCGGGACGGCGGCGGGGAGGACGGTCGGCTCCTCCAGCGAGCCGTCGAAGTTGGGCGCGAAGTCGACGGTCTCCTTGTCGAGGTCGCGGAGCATCTCCTCCGAGAGCCGCGTGAGGCGGGCCTCGGTGTAGCGCATGGCCGCCGCCGCGTCGCCGTCAATGCTCCCGAAGTTGCCCTGGCCGTCGACGAGCGGCCCGCGCAGGTTGAAGTCCTGCGCCATCCGGACGAGGGCGTCGTAGACCGACTGGTCGCCGTGCGGGTGGTACTTCCCGAGCACCTCGCCGACGATGCGCGCGCTCTTCTTGTGGGCGCGCCCGGCGGCCAGCCCGAGCTCGTCCATCCCGTAGAGCACGCGGCGCTGGACCGGCTTGAGCCCGTCGCGCACGTCGGGCAGCGCGCGGCTGACGATGACCGACATCGAGTAGTCGATGTAGGAGGACTTCATCTCCTCCTCGATGTTGATCGGAATGATGCGGGTTTCCTGCGGGAAACCTTCGTTTTCAGCCATCAGTAGGGGCTCGGAAGGAGGAAAAAAGACCGTCCGGGAAGGTACGAAACGAGGGGGTTTTCCCCGCCGGTCCGGTTCTTGTCAGACGGGGAGTAGAACGCACGAAACGCCCTCGATTTCCGCGTTCCGACCCGTATTACCTGCCGCTTCACCGATGCGCCGTCCGCTCGCTTCCGCGCTGCTGTTCACCGTCCTGGTCACGCTCGCCGCGCCGGCCGTTTCCGCCCAGCGGACCGACCTCTCGCCGCAGCCCAAAGAGGTCCGCCTGAGCGGGGCCGCCGTGGCCCTCGGAGGGGCCCGTGTGGTCGTGGATCCGGGGATCTCGACGGCCGGCTTCTCGGTGGCGCTCGACGCCGTCGAGGATGCCCTCCGCGAGGCCGGGCGCGGCGGCGCCGGACGGACCGTCCGCCTCCGCCGCGCGAGCTACGACCGGCCGCAGGAGTACCGCATCGAGATCGACGCCGAGGGCGCCGTGCTCTCGGGGGGTCCCGAGGCGCTGGTCCACGCCCTCTCGACGTTCGAGGAGCTGGTGGACGAGACGGACGGCCGCGTCCCGGCGGGCACGATCCGCGACTGGCCCGACCACCGCCTCCGCGTCCTCCACTTCTTCCCCCTCACGACGCGGGGGACCGTGGCGACCGTGGCGGAGACCCGCGAGGTGCTCGCCCGCGCGCGCCGCGCCCACTTCAACGCGGTGATCCTCCAGGTGAGCGAGGTCCGGTGGGACGCCAACCTGGCGCGAGGGTGGCGTGCCGGGGCATGGTCGAAGGGCGACCTCGCGCAGATCGTGGCCTACGCGCGGGGAAGCGGGCTGGAGGTGATCCCCCAGCTCAGCTTCCTGACGCACGCGGAGGGGGGCCGCCCCGAGTGGCAGCACAGCGCGTCGATGTACGACCCGGCGCTCCTCGACGACGCCCGCAGCGGAATGGCCGCGTACATCGAGGAGGTCGTGCGCGAGGCCGCCGCCGCGACGGGCGCGCGCCGGTTCCACATCGCCATGGACGAGCCCTCGCGGGACAACCCGCTCCCGCCCGAGGCCATCCTCCGCCACATCCGCTGGATGAGCGACCTCACCGAGCGGCTCGGCCTTGAGATGTGGATGTGGGCTGACCTCCTCCTCGATCCGGAGGACTTCCGGGGGCCCGGCGTGGCCGTGGAGGACATGAATGGGGGGATCTCAGTGAACGGCCGCCGCTACGCCAACCTCCTCGACCACATCCCCACGCGCGTCGTCCTCAACGACTGGCACTACTGGGGCGGCCACCGCTACCCCTCGCTCGACCGCCTCGCGCGGCGCCACCGCGTCCTCGGCGCCACGTGGTTCAACGTGTACGGGAGCCCCGGCCAGCCCACGGGGCCGTCGCGCCACGTGGTGGATCGCATCGGGAGCTTCAGCGCGTACGCCCACCGCCTCCGCTCGCCGCGCGTGCTGGGGATGATCGCGACGACGTGGGCCGACAACTTCCCCCGCTACATCGCGGGCGAGCCGTGGCTGCGTGACCACACGTTCCGGCGCTACGCTGACTACGGCGCCGAGGGGCCGGACCGCTTCTACGCCAGCACCATCCTCGTCTCCGGCGAGAAGTTCTGGAACGCCCACGCCGAGTGACCTCAGCCCCTCAGTAGGCCAGCAAGAGGAAGCGGGGGCGGGGGGTGATCCGCACGGCCGGGGCGGGGAAGTGGACGAACCGCAGCCACGGCACGAGCGCGTCCCAGAGCTTCCCCCGGATCGGCAGCCCCGCCGGCTCGAGGTCCAGCCCCACGAGCACGTGGCTCTCGTCGAAGCCGTACCGGATGTCGCCATCGCGGACGGCGTAGCCGGCGGCCACGTTGAGCCAGGGGGGGAGGGGGTGAGCCCCCAGCGCGCGGGGGTTCACGGCGAGCCAGGCGATCTGCCCCTCGTAGTCGCAGCTCGGGTCGCAGGGGTCGCCGCTGGGCCAGTAGCTGACTTTGAGGTGGACGGCGTCGAGGGCGGGCACGTGCGCGCGCGCGGCGACGAGGCCGGCGCCGATGGCGTTGGCCGCGATGTCGCCGGGGGAGAAGTGTTCATTCCGGCCGAAGCCATCGAGCGTCTCGTAGTACACCATCCCGGCAAAGCCGGTCGCGGCGCCGAGGAGGGCGGCGCGCCGGGGGCCGTAGCCCGCCCAGCGATAGCCCGTGGCGAAGGCGGTGGAGAGCACCTGCGAGGAGTAGACGTGGCCGGGCTTGTCGGCCCAGCGGGCGTAGCTCCAGTCGAAGCGAACGGAGAAGGGGCCGGTGAGGCGGCGGTCGTCGGCGAGGCGGCGGACGTATTCGAGCCCGGCGCTGCTCACCCCGGCCCCGAGGACGAGCCCGGTGCGCGGGACGGTCGGCGCGGGGGCGACCTGCCACCACGCGACGTGCGGGAGGGAGTCGGCCGCGAGGGCGGTCCGCACCGAGTCGGGAGGGGGAGGGGCGAGGGGCTGCGCCGAGAGGACCTGTAGCCAGGAGGCCAGGGCCGGCAGGAACAGGCACACGAAGGAGTGGAGCCGCATGGCGCGGAGCTTACGCAGGCTCGCCCCCGCCCGCGAAATCGAGTTTGGATGGACGGGCGGAAGCCTTAGCTTGGGCGCCCAAAACGCCCCCTGCCCGGAGCTTATGTCGTCGACGCTGGCCCCTACGCTCGCCCCGCCGTTCCCCATCACCGCCCGCTGGATCATCAGCCGCCGGATGGACCTCATCTGGTTCATCGGCGCGGCGCTGGCCGGCTACGGGATGTTCTTCCTCCACGCCGGGCTCGGCTGGGACATGGTGACGGTGTGGTTCTTCTGGGTCGTCCTCATCGACAGCCCGCACTTCTTCGGGACGATCAGCCGGACGTTCCTCGACAGGGAGGAGTTCAGGGAGCGGCGGACGATGCTGCTCGGGAGCCTCTTGTGGTACCTCGCCGGGCCGGCCGTCCTCCTCCTCGGGTACGGGATGTACCACGCCGGGGTGCCCGCGTACGACCTCCCGTGGAAGGTCTTCCTCGCGCTGTTCAGCCTGTGGGCGTACTGGCACGTCGTCCGCCAGCACTACGGGTTCCTCCGCCTCTACCAGCGCAAGAACGACGACGTGGCGCCGCTGGACTTCCGGGTGGACGGGGCGCTGCTCTATGGCGGGCTCCTCCTCCCCTACATCGCGTTCATCCTCCGCCACCCCGACACGCGCGTGCAGCTCGGGCTCGACGAGGTGTGGGCGGGGTGGCCCGCCGCAGGGGTGGGCGCGTGGGGGTGGGACCAGTGGGCCGTCGCCGGGCTGACGGCGCTCCTGGCGCTGACGGTGGCTACGTTCCTCGTGCGGCAGGTGGTGCGCGTGCGCCAGGGCATCCCCGTGAACGTCCCGAAGATGCTGTTCCTGCTGGCGGTGGTGCCGCTCCACGTCTACGTGTGCCTCTCGCCGGCCGTGCTGACGACGGGCATCCTCGGGTTCACGGTGTTCGTCACCATCTTCCACGACTTCCAGTACCACGCCATCGTGTGGTTCCACCACAAGAACCGGTACCACAAGCCGGGTGTGGACCAGAGCCGGTTCGGGTGGGCGCCGAAGCTCTCGAAGAACCTCGGCGTCTACTTCGGGTGCGCGCTGTTCTTCGCGCTGCTCGTGCGGCTGTTCGGGTGCTCGTTCGAGGTCCACCCCGGCTGCGGCCCGTTCGTCCTCACGAGCGACACGCCGCTGTTCGGGAGCTTCCACACCGACGCCCTCCTCAAGGCGTTCCTCCTCGGGTTCGCCCTCCAGCACTACTTCGTGGACCAGTTCATCTGGAAGCCGAGCAAGAGCAAGGCGCTCCAGGCCGACCTCAAGCTGAAGGAGGGGTGAGGCCCCTCAGCGGACGATGGTGATCGGGCGCGTGACGACGGCGCCCCCCGCCTCAGCGCGCGCGAAGTAGACACCGCCGGGGAGCGCTGCCGCGTCGAAGGCGACGGCGTGGCGGCCCGCCGCGCGCGCGCCGGACAGAACGACGGCGACCTCGCGGCCGCGTGCGTCGTACACGGCCACGCGGACGCTACCGGGCGCGAGGAGCGTGAGCGAGAGCGTGGTCGAGCCGCGTGCCGGGTTCGGCGACACCGCCAGCGCGAAGGCCGCAACGGGCGCTCCCGGCTCGGCGCTCACGGGGGGATACTGGACCTCCCCGTACTCGACGCCGTCGATGATGGCGGCTCGGAGGGTGCGGACGGGGCAGTCCATGCAGGACCGGTAGAGCGGGCCGATCCCCGCAGCGTAGCGGGCGTCGAGGCCGAAGTTGTGCGCGTACGTCTTCACGGCCGTGCGCACGGTGTCGGGCCCCTCCTCGTCTTCGAAGACGACCACTTCGTCGTAGCCACCCTCGACGCTGGTTTGCTGGCCCTGGCAGGGGATGACCGAGTTGAAGGCCGCATCGAGGGGACAGGTGTAGGCGAGCTCCTCGCCGTTCAGCCGCCAGATCACCTGGGCCGCGAGGGTATCGAACCGGAAGAGGTCGCGGCGGGCCGGCGGGAACGGGACGCCCTCGGTGTTGAACACGAGCTGGTTCAGGACGAAGTACCGGTGCCCCGCGACGACGGTGTCCTTCTCGACGTACTGGCGCTCCGTCCACGGGGGGTTCTGCCCGTTGTCCACGAAGTCGTACTCCCAGACGTTGCCGACGGCCAGGGGGAAGTAGCGCCACGGCGCCGTCGTGTCCGGGA
>DASPKS010000132.1:0-13912 GCA_035628035.1 Rubricoccaceae bacterium | reverse complement strand
CGCCAACGACAACTTCGGCCGGTGGCAGGACGACTTCCGGAAGGTCGTCCGCCGCGCCACCGCCGACGACGCAGCCGGCCGCGTGCTCGTGGCGCCACTGGAGCCAGGCCCGGACGACTACTTCGTCCTCAAGCCGAAGCTCTCGGGGTTCTTCGCCACGCCGCTGGAGGTGCTCCTCGAGCATCTCGGCGCGGAGACGCTCATCCTCGCCGGCGTGGCCGCCGACTTCTGCGTGCTCGCCACCGCGCTCGACGCGCACATGCGGGGGTTTCGTGTGGTGATCCCCGAGGACTGCACGGCCTCGGAGAACCCGACCCGCCTCGCCGACGCACTCGCCTACGCCCGCCGTGCCTGTGACGCCGACACCCGCCCGCAGGCCGAGCAGGACTTCAATGCCCTCCGCCAGGGGCGAGCAGACGTGCGCACCGAGGAATGACGGCTGCGACCGCCGCGCCGCAAGCGGACCTCTCGCGACAGACCGCCTGGCTCGTACTCGGCGCGCTGTTCCTCTTGCACGTCGCCTTCGCCGTCGTCTTCTGGGACAAGACGTGGGACGACAGCGCAATCACGCTGGCCTTCTCCCGCACGCTCGCGCAAACGGGCACCGTCGCGGCCACGCCGCTCTCCGACCCCGTTGAGGGCTACTCGACGACCCTGTGGATGCTCCTCCACGCCGGGCTTGCCGCGCTCGGCCTGGGTCCGGGGGCCTTGCTGACGACGGCAAAGCTGCTCGCGCTCGCGCTCAACGGCGTCAGCTTCGCCCTCCTGTACCGCCTCGCCGGGCGCCACCTCGACCGTCGCTCAACTGCCCTCGCGGTGACGGCGGCCTACGCGACGCTGAGCGCGGCGCTGTTCGAGTCGGTGAACGGGATGGAGACGCCGCTCTTCGTGGCGGTCTTCCTCGCCGCGCTCCTCCTCCTGTGGCCGGCGAGGACGGTCCGGCAGCGGCTCGCCTTCCTCCTCGCCACGACGGCGTTCCTGCTCGTGCGCTGGGAGGCGGCGTGGTACCTCGTCCCGTTCGCGCTGGTGTGGCTCCGGCGTGACGGCCTCCGCGCGCTGCTCCGCCCAGAGGTGATCGCGTGGGCAGCGGTCTTCGCGCTCACCACGCTCTGGCGGTGGACGGCGTTCGGCGCGCTCGTGCCCAACACGATCCTCGCCAAGCGGCTCCCTCCCTACTCGCCCGACCTCCCGCTTTTTCCCACGCTCGTCAGCCACGCCAAGCCGCTCGTGGCGTTCGCGCTCGCGCTGCTCCCGCTGGCCGCCGTCGTGGTGTTCGCCTGGCGCCGCCTCGGGCGCGTGTGGCTCGCCCCGTGGAGCCTGCCCCGGGGCCGTCACTTCCTGCTCCTCGCACTGATCGTCGCGGCGGGCGTCGTCTTCAACGCGGTCGTCGGGGTGAACTGGGGCCCGAAGAACCGGATGATGCTTGTAGCCTTCCCGGCGGCGCTGCTGCTGCTCGGGCGCGCGTTCGAGGTCGTGCAGGGGGGGGTGCGGTTACTGTGGGCGGCCGTCGCGCTCGGTGCAATGCTGAACATGGGCTATGCCGTGTGGGCCGCGCAGGGGTTCCTCATCTCGGCTTCCGAGGTGCGGCGCGTGGCCGAGGCCGTCGAGCGGGTGCGCGTGACGGCAGGGCGTGAGCGGCTCACGTACGCTGGGCCGGACATGGGCGCGGTCCTCCTCTACCGCGGCGATCCCCTCCGCGTGCTCGACCTCGGCCTCCTCTGCGACCCCGTCCTCACGCGCGAGGGCTGGGCCGCCACGCCCGACTACCTCTACCGTCGCGAGCGACCGGACCTCATCGAGACGCACTGGTGGTGGACGACACTCGGCGGCTTCCCGCGCCACACCCCCCTCCGCTCCGACTACGAGGTCCTCTTCGTAGACGGCTTCCGGTTCTTTGCCCGCCGCGACCTCGTGGCCGACCTCCGCGCGCGCGGGGCGCGCCTCCGCCCCGCCCGATTCGACCGTGAGGGCAATACCCCGGCGTACGACGCGACCCACTTCGCCTTCGAGGCCCACCTCCCCGACGACTTCGCGCTCAACCGCGCCTTCGGTTCGTACTCCGTGCTGGAAGACCGCCCTCAGCCGTAGAACGCCGACGGATCGGAGGGTTCGCCGTGGAGAAACGCCGCGGCGGCATCCACGAGGGCGTGGCCGGCGAGGGCCTGGCGGCCGAGGAGCATCCGGTAGCGCATGGCCCGCCGGTCCGTGAGCGTCAGCTCGATGGGCCAGGCAGGCGCGTCGGTGCGGAGACCGAGGCGAAGCGCCGTGCGCACGACGGGCCGCCGCTCGACGTGCCCGTTCGACGCCCTTACCTCCCGCTCGTCTACCACCTCGGCGTCGCAGGCGACGGCGATCTTGCGGCGGGCGAGCGGCTGCACACGGAAGCGGACGCGCGGGCGGCGGTCTTGGTGGTACCGCTCCACGTCGAGCGCGTGGAGGGCGGAGGTCTCGGCGCCGGTGTCCACCTTCGCACAGACGGCCAGCAGCCCCCACGCGGGCAGCGCCACCCACTCGGCCCAGCCCACGACGAGGGGCGCGGCCACCTACGCCTCCGTGCCGCCCGCGAGGAGGTAGAGCACAGCCATCCGCACGGCCACCCCGTTCGTCACCTGGTCGAGGATCACCGACCGATCGGAGTCGGCCACGTCGCTAGCCAGCTCGACGCCGCGGTTGATCGGGCCGGGGTGCATGATCCGCAGGTCGGGGTAGCGCTCCAGGTGCTCCAGGCGAATCCCGAAGCGCTCGTGGTACTCGCGGAGGCTCGGGAACAGCCCGGCCTGCTGGCGCTCCAGCTGGAGCCGAAGGGCCATTGCCACGTCGCACCCGTCGAGCGCCTCGTCGAGCCGGTCCGTCACGCGCACGCCGAACGCCTCGATGCCGACCGGGAGCATCGTGCGCGGGCCGCAGAGGGTGACGTCGGCGCCGAGCGCGCTGAGGCCGTACACGTTCGAGCGCGCCACGCGCGAGTGCGTGATGTCGCCGATGATGGAGACGCGGAGACCGGAGAAGTCGAAATCCGCGAGGCCCGGTTTGTCGGGAAGGTCGAGGCCGGCGATGGTGAAGGCGTCGAGGAGCGCCTGCGTGGGATGCTCGTGCGCGCCGTCGCCCGCGTTGACGACGATGGCCTCCACGCACCGCGTGAGGAACTCCGCCGCGCCCGCCGCCTGGTGGCGGATCACGACGAGGTCGATCTTCATCGCCTCGATGTTCTGCGCCGTGTCCTTCAGCGTCTCCCCCTTCGAGACCGACGATCCGCTCGTGGTGAAGTTGACGACGTCGGCGGAGAGTCGTTTCTCGGCCAGCTCGAACGAGAGCCGCGTGCGGGTGCTCGGCTCGAAGAAGAGGTTGACGCAGGTAATGCCGCGGAGGCTCGGCACCTGCCGGATGCGCCGGTCGAGCACCTCGCGGAAGGCGCGCGCGGTGCGGAGGATGAGGCGGATCTCATCGGCGCCGTAGTCGGCGAGCCCGAGGAGGTGGCGGTGGCGGAGCTGCGCGATCTCAGCGGAAGCGCCGTCGCCGTTCGCGGGGGGCGTGGGCGTCTCCACGTCGAAGAGGGTCGCGCGCGGCTCCATCAGTGAATCCCGTTGCTCGTGGTCTCCTGCCGAGCCGCCTCGGGCACGACGAGCCACACGCCGTCCTCGCCGTCGCACTCTTCGAGCCGCACGCGGACCTCCTCCCCCGCCACCGTCGGGACCGTTCTTCCTACGAAGTCGGGGCGGACGGGGAGCTCGCGCAGGCCCCGGTCGATGAAGGCGAGGAAGCGTACAGAGGCAGGCCGCCCGAGGTCCATCAGCGCGTCGAGCGCGGCGCGCGTCGTGCGGCCGGTGTAGATCACGTCGTCGACGAGGACGAGGTGGCGGTCGTCGACGTCGAACCGGATGTCGGTAGGCTGGACGACCGGGGGCCGGAGGTGGCGCCGCACGTCGTCGCGGTACAGCGTGGCGTCGAGGGTGCCGAAGGGGAGGCGGACGCCCTCCAGCGCCTCGATCTTGTCGCGGAGGCGGCGGGCGAGGAACACCCCGCGCGTCTGCATCCCGACGAGGGCGAGGCGGCCAGCGCCGTCGGCGTCGTCGAGGTGCTCGACGACCTGGCGGGCGAGCCGGTTCAGCGTGCGGTCCACGTCCGCCGCGTCCATCAGCTGGGCCTTGACGAGGTCGGTGGGCGGGAGGGGCATGGCCGGAAGCTACGGTGGCGCGGGCGTCCGGCGGGCGGCGATCACGCCATCCAGCGCGGGACGGCCACCATCAGCGCCCAGACGGGGAACGCGAGCCCGAACAGGATGCCCGCAATGAGCGGGGTATGGTTCAGCCAGCCGAGCATGATGAGCATGTTCCACCAGTCGTGGTTCTCGGCGCCGAGCCCGCCAATGAGCGGCATCGCGCGGGCCTGCGCGTCGGCGGCGTAGGCGGCCACGTCGATGAAGTTCTGGCCCAGCCAGCCGAGCGACAGCTGGAGCCCCACCTTCATCCCGTTCGAGAAGAAGTACCAGATGAACAGGCACGGGAAGAGGAGCTGCATCAGCGAGCCGCCCGCGTACATCATCCACTCCCCGAAGAACCGGAAGAAGAAGTGCCCGGCCTCGTGCGGGAGAAGGTTGACCGAGTGGACGACGAACCACAGCGCCCCGCCCCACCCCGGCGTCCCGTAGTCGACGAGGGCGAAGTAGAAGCAGAACGGGAGGAGGGCCACGGAGGACCCCCACACGTGCCACCACGTCGGGAAGCGGAGCGAGAGCGTCGTCACGGCGGCGGTATCGGCATGGGGCAGAACGGGGTAAACCGTAGGGGCCTATCGATGGTGCAGCTTTTTTAGCATACTCGGTCGTAACATCGGCCCCTCCATACCGAACGCCACCCCGGCCGCGTTCTGCTCCGGCCTTCCCTTCTTCGCCGTGCCCGCGACCGCCCCCGCCCTCCTCACGCCCGACGTCCTCTCGCGGCTCGACTCGATGGAGCTGCGCGCGCGGCTCATCGTGGAGGGGTTCATCACGGGCCTCCACAAGAGTCCCTACCACGGGTTCTCCGTCGAGTTCGCCGAGCACCGCCCGTACAACGCGGGCGACGAGCTCCGCCACGTGGACTGGAAGGTGTACGCCAAGAGCGACCGGTACTACGTGAAGCAGTATGAGGAGGAGACGAACCTCCGCCACTACGTCGTCCTCGACACGAGCGCCTCGATGCGCTACCAGGGGGAGGGCGCCGTGACGAAGCTCCACTACGGGGCCACCCTGGCCGCCGCGCTCCACTACCTCATGGTCCGCCAGCGCGACGCGACGGGCCTCGTGGCCTTCGACGCGCGCGTGCACACGCTGATGCCGCCGCGCGCGACCGGGGGTTACCTCCGCACGCTGCTCGGGACGCTCGACCGGCTCGCCGACGCGCCGCCGGAGAAGGAGAAGCGCTCGTCGACCGCCGCCGCCGCCGCCCTCCACGAGGTGGCCGACCGCATCCCCCGCCGCGCGCTCGTCGTCGTCGTGACCGACCTCTTCGAAAACGTGTCCGCGCACGACGAGCTGACGAAGGCCCTCCGCCACCTCCGCTACCGCGGCCACGAGGTCCTCGTCTTCCACGTCCTCGACGCCGCCACCGAGCGCCGCTTCCAGTTCCCCGACGTGCCGATGGTGTTCCGCGACCTGGAGACGGGCGAGGAGGTGGCGCTCCAGCCGGCCCAGCTCCGCGAGCAGTACCGCGAGGCTGTCGTCGCCTTCACCGAGGCATTCCGCCTCCGCTGCCGCGAGATGCACGTGGACTTCGTGGAGGTGGACACCGCCCGCCCCTACGACGAGGCTCTCCTCGCCTACCTCAACAAGCGCCGCCGGCTCTACTGAGCTTTTTTTTCTCACGCCCCCATCCCGATGCGACGTCTCTTCCTCTTCGCTGCCCTGGTCCTCACCACCGCTTGGCCTGTCGTTGCGCAGCGCACGCCGACGGTCTTTGATGACCCCGCGCTCGTGCAGCGCTACCAGGCCACCATCACCCCCGACGAGCTGGCCGCCCACCTCTACGTCTATGCCTCCGACTTCTTCGAGGGGCGCGACACCGGCGCGCGCGGGCAGCGCCTCGCCGCGCTCTACCTCGCCGGCCAGTACCAGGGAATGGGGCTCGCCCCGAAGGGCACCGTCGCGGCCGAGCGGCCCGGCGACCCCCGCGCGTACTTCCAGCCGTTCAGCCTCTACGGCGGCACGATCGAGACGGAGAACGTCCTCGCCTTCGTTGAGGGCTCCGACCCCGCGCTCCGCGACGAGGTCGTCGTCGTCAGCGCGCACCTCGACCACGTCGGGATCGACCCCTCGATGGAGGGCGACCAGATCCACAACGGCGCCGACGACGACGGCTCGGGCACGGTGGCCCTCCTCGAGATTGCCGAGGCGTTCCAGCAGGCGAAGGAGGCCGGGCACGGCCCGCGCCGCTCAGTCCTCTTCCTCCACGTCTCCGGCGAGGAGCGCGGCCTCCTCGGCTCGGCCTACTACGCCGACGAGGAGCCTGTCCTCCCGCTCGCGAGCACCGTCGCCAACCTCAACATCGACATGATCGGGCGGGCCGACCCCACCGATCCCGAGGCGCCCGACTCGAACTACGTCTACATCATCGGCGCCGAGTTGATCTCGCGCGACATCGACGACGTCAACACCCGCGTGAACGACGTGACGGGCCTCGGCCTCCGCCTCTCGAAGCGGTTCAACTCCCCCGACGACCCCAACCAGTTCTTCGCGCGGAGTGACCACTGGAACTTCGGGAAGCACCGCATCCCGTTCATCTTCTACTTCACCGGCACCCACGAGGACTACCACGGCGTCGACGACGAGCCCGACCGGATCGACTACCCCCGCCTCGCACAGCGCACCCGGCTCATCTTCGGGACGGCCTGGCAGCTCGCCAACCAGGACGAGCGCCCAGCCGTGAGCGGGACCGGCTTCAACTGAGCCTGCCTCGAACCCTCCCCCGCCGGGGCCGTAGCTTGCGGCCCCGGCTTTTTTTGTTCAGGGCTCATGATGGAGCGGATTCGCCAGCTCGCCGACGAGGTTTTTCCGGAGGTCGTTCGCCTCCGCCGCGCGCTGCACCGGCGGCCCGAGCTGGCCTTCGAGGAGCACGAGACGGCCCGCCTCGTGGCCGAGACCCTGCGCGGGCTCGGGATCGAGCCGACGACCGGCGTGGCGAAGACCGGCGTCGTCGCCCACATCGAAGGACAAAAGCCCGGCCCCGTCGTCGCCCTCCGCGCCGACATGGACGCGCTCCCCATCCAGGAGGCCAACGCGTTCGACTTCGCGAGCGAGCGCCCGGGCGTGATGCACGCCTGCGGCCACGACGCCCACACCGCCTCCCTGCTCGGCGCTGCGATGATCCTCTCGCGAATGCGAGAAGAACTGGCCGGGACCGTCCGTCTCCTCTTCCAGCCGAGCGAAGAGAAAATCCCGGGCGGGGCGAAGGTGATGTTGGAGGAGGGGGCGCTGGACCCGATCAACGGCCACGCCGCGCCCGCGCGGATCTTCGGGCAGCACGTCTTCCCGCAGCTTCCGGCGGGCGCGCTCGGCATCCGCAGCGGGCCGTTCATGGCGAGCGCCGACGAGGTGTACCTGACCATCCGCGGGCAGGGTGGGCACGCCGCCGCGCCGCACCTCCTCGTCGACCCTGTGCTCGTGCAGGCGCACGTGCTCGTCGCGCTCCAGGCGATCAGCTCACGGAACCGTCCTGTCGACCAGCCTTCGCTCCTCTCCTTCGGCCAGGTCATCGCTGAGGGGGCGACGAACGTGGTGCCGGATGAGGTCCGGCTCGTCGGCACCTTCCGCGCGATGGACGAGGCGTGGCGGTTCAGGGCGCACGAGCTCATCCGACGCACGGCCGAGCACACGGCCCAGGCCTTCGGCGCTACGTGCGAGGTGGAGATCCTCGTGGGCTACCCCGCCCTCACCAACGACGCGGAGGCGGCCGCCTTCGTCCGCGGAGCGGCCGTGGACTACGTCGGCGCGGGCCGCGTGGTGGACCTCCCCATGTGGTACGCCAGCGAGGATTTTTCCTGGTACACCCAGCGGATGCCCGGCGCCTTTTATGTGCTCGGCGTGGGGAACGAGGCGGCCGGGATCACCCACGGCCTCCACACCCCCCGCTTCACCGTGGAGGAGGAGGCGCTCCGCACCGGCGCGGGGTTCCTCGCCTACCTCGCCTTCCGGCACGGCGTCGGGGCCGGCTGACCGGGCACGCCTACTCCTCGCGGCTCATCGGGCGGAAGCGCGTCGGGTCGGGGTTGTCCCACCCCTCGTCGGTGACGACGATGGTGCCGCCGTTGTCCACCCAGTAGTGGTGAGCCTCGTCCCAGATGTTGTACGTCACCCCGTGGACGGGGTCGGTCACGTCGGCGGTGCCGCGGAAGGCGTTGGCGTGGTTCTGGAAGGTCTGGTCGTAGCTCGCCTGCTGCGCCTCATAGCCGCCGGTGATCATGTCGCCGATGGCGTTGGTGCTCTCGCGCCAGATGGCGGCGCGCTGCGCGGCCCCCTGCGTGGCGGCGCGGCTCGCGGCGGCCTGGGCGGCCTGGAGCGTCCGCTGGTCCTGCTGCCAGCGCCGCTGCTGCTCGCGATGCTGCCACTGCGGGTTGAGCTGCCACGACCGCTGTGCGTGCGCGACCACGGCCGCCGCTTCGGCGGCGCGCTCCGGCGGTGCGAAGTAGGCGCCGGTGAAGGCGGTCCACGATCCGCCCATCGTGCTAGGGAAGAGCGAGCACGTCGCCTGGACGTGGACCTCGACCGGCCGCCCGGCGAGCGTGCCGCCGAACCACACCTCGCCCACGCTCACCTGCGCGCCGGGCGCCTGCGGGCCCTGCGCCAGGTCGGGCCGATCCCGCTGGCCGAGGAGGTGGGCGCCCTGCACGCCGAGGCCAGGCGCCACCTGCCGCTCGGCGTGCAGGCGCGCATAGTCCACGCCAGGAATGAAGCGCTGGATGGCGACGGCGCCCATCTGCGTCCCCTCGACGTACCCGGCCGAAGCCAGCATCAGACTCGGCACGTAGAAGGTGCGCGGCGGCGCGTCCGGCACGCGGATCTGGATCTGACCGTCGGGAGAAGCGAGGTGGAGGCGCAGGAGCCCCTCGCCCGTGCTGCGGTCGATGCCTCCCTGCACGTGCCACCCCGCCGGGACCTCGACGCGAAACGCCTGCTCGGTGGGGTCGATGAAAGGAACGTAGTGGACGGCGCCTTCGGGGGCGGGAGGCTCGGGAGCGGGCGAGGACATGCGGCGACGGAAGGTGGGTGGGTGTAGAGAGGAACGGGAAAGTCAACCGGACCGGCTCACCGGAGGAGGGTGACCTTCCGGGTGTCGCCGAACCGCCCGGCCGTGAGCTGGACCACGTACACCCCGCTCGCGAGGTTCTGCGTGTCGAGGGTCGCTTCATACCGCCCGACATCGGCCTCGCCATCGACCAGGCGGGCGACCTCTCGACCGAGCAGGTCATACACCGAGAGCCGCACATCGCCAGCCTCCGCCACGTCGTAGAGCACCGTCATCGCGCCGAAGGCTGGGTTCGGGTACGGGAAGCCGAGCGCAAACTCGTCGGGGAGCCCGCCCGGCCCTCCGCCATCAGGGAACGCCGACGGCGGCCCACCGATGGAGAACTCCCCGAAGAGCGAGAGCCCCGCCGCGCAGAGGTACGAGCCGAGCCCGCGCGGGGTGGCCTGGGTATCGAACGGCACCCACAGCCCGGCCGTGGAATCGTTGCGTTGGACGAGGACCACGTCGCCGAGGCGCTCCGGGAGGACCACGCCTTCGGGGTCGAGGCAGAGGTCGTAGCGGAGGGCGCTCGCGGGATTCCCCCCGTCGGGGGTGAGCCCGACGTCGGCGAGGTACCAGTGCCGGGCGGCGACGGCTTCGGGCTCGACCTCGGCGCCGGAGGGGGCGGTGGCCGAGGCGTCGGCGTAGGCGCTCGTGTCGGGGCGGGCCTCGTACCGCGTGACGAAGAGTGTGCCCCCGTCGCCGCCCTGGAGCGCGGCCCCGCCGGCGGGCTCCGTGATCGTGACGGCGCCGCCCTGCTCGTCGAGGGCGAGGCCTGTTTGGTCCGAGCCGATCTCGGCCGAGGCATACAGGTCGGCCTCCCCGATGCGCACGCACCGGCTGAACTCGCTCGTGATGCGCGCCTCGGTGTTGGTGAGCGTGAGCGCGACGGCGCCCATCCCGGCCGGCAGCGAGAGCGCGGTGTAGTCGAAATCGGCGAACCCGGCGCTCGCCGCGACCTCGTCGCTGCCGAGGTAGTGGGCGCCCTGGCCGTACAGTTGCACCCCGATGGCCCCGCGTTCACTCCGCGCGCCCCTCCAGCGGCAGTCCGGGTTCGCGAACAGCTCGACGCGGTGCGTCGCCCCCCCGCCGAGCGGGACCTGGAAGTGGCCGCGCACGCGGACGCCCGCGTCCTCGCGCGTGACGGCCGCGACGACGGGGAAGTTGAGGAGGTCGTTGGGGCCCTGGTCCCCGTCTCCGGCGTCGTTCGGCGTCACACCGTAGTAGGGCGGCACCTCATGGTTAACCAGGTCGATCCCGATCCCATTGTCGTAGATCACGTTCTGCGTGATCTCGGCGCGGGGGACCTTCGGAACCGGCTCCACGGCGACGCCCGCCTGCGCGTGGCCGTGGATCACGTTCCGGGCGATGAAGTGCCCGCTCCCGCCGCGGACATGGACGCCATCGAAGCCGCTCAACCGGATCACGTTCCCCTCCACGCGGTGCCCCTCTCCCTCCAGCGTCACCAGCCTCCCGCTCCTTTCGTCCCGACCGGAGACGACGTTGTTCAGGACCCGCCCGTCGCGGCCGGCTAGGAAGAACACCCCCCCGCCGGGTCCGACGACGCGGTTGTGGGAGACCGTCAGCGCCGCCTCGTCTATGAGAGACACGGCGACGCCGTACCCGCTTATCTCCGTGGGGGCGCCGCCGAGGTTCGTGCCGATGAAGTTGCCGGCGACCACGTTCCCGCTGCCGCCGCCGGGCCTCGGCTCTACAGATCCATCTCCTTCACTGAAAAAGAACTGCAAGCCCGCAAAGACCTCGAGGTCGTGCCCCGCGATCACGTTGCAGGGGCCCGTGCACGCCGCCGGGGGCTCGGCCCCACCCGGTATCGCCCCGATGGTGGTGCCGCTCGCGTTGAAGAGCAGGACCCCGTACGTTCCAATCCGCCCGAGATTCAAAGGCCAGGGTACCACCTGGCCGTCGGCCCCGATGCCGATCCGGTTCCCCTCCAGGCGGTTGCCCTCGGCGCCCGTCATCAAGAAGACCTCGACGCCGCCCCGGATGAAGTTGTTGAAGGAGAAGAAGTTTCCCGCGATGACGTTGCCCACGATGAGGTTGAAGTCGGAGCGCACGTTCACCCCGCCCCGGTAGTTCGACTCGATCTCCCAATGGGGGAAGCTGCCTGGCCACCGCCCGTTCCCCTGCCACGCGGTCCCGGCGGCGTCGGTCCCGATCCGGTTCCCCTCGATGGTGCACCCGTTCGCCCCCGCTTCCAGCAGAACGCCCCCCCCTTTGAAGCCGTGAACGACGAGCCCCCGCACGGCGGAGCCGCCCCCTCCGAGGCCGATCTCAATCCCGGGGATGTCGGGCGCATCGGCTACCGCCCCCGGCCCGGCGAGCTCGACGAACGCCCCGCCCGGCTGCGTCGCCCCGTCGATCGTGATCGGCGCCGTGAGGGCGGGGAGCGCGGTCGGGCCCACGTCGATCCGGGGGATGCCCCCGCCGGGGACGTCGAACGTGATGGTGCCGCCGCCGCGGCGGACGGCCTCCTCGATGGCGGCCCGGAGCGTGCACTGGTCCCCGCTCTCGCCCTCGTCGGCGTCGCAGCGCCCGTCGGCGGCGTCCCCGTCGGGGTCGTCGTCCACGACGTTGACGACGAGGCCGGCCGGGGCGCCCCCGATCACGGCCCGCCACGCCTCTGGCTCTCCCGCCGGGCTCGTCCCATGACCGACGATGACGGTCCCATCGTCGGAGACGCCGAAGGCCTCTTCGAGGTACCACCCCGTGAGGTCTATGCCGGCCGCTTCGAGGATCGCCCGCACGCTCCGCACGCCCTCCGCTTCCGTCCAGACTACGGCCCCGCCAGGGCCCGGGGCGTAGCAGAACCCCACGATCACCGAACCGTCGGCGGAGACGTCGTTCGCCCGGCACTGCGCACCCGGGACGATCGGGGGAAGAGGCTGCATCCCCGTCGAGGGTCTCCACCGGAACGCCTCGGCGTTGCTGCCGGTGGCGTACCCTACGACGACGCTCCCATCGGCCGAGACGCCGAAGGCCCGGCTGGCGCTCTGGCCCGGCAGGGTGCCGAGCCACGATAGCCCGGCCTGCGTCCATAGAAACGCCTCGGACCCGCCGCCGGGCGGACTCCCGTAGCCCACCACCACGCTCCCGTCGGCCGAAACGGCGTAGGCGACGGAGGAGGGGCCGGCGCCCAACGCCACCATCCCCGTGCCCAGCGTCCACCGAAAGGCCTGCGCCGGGTACCCGGCAAACCCCACCACCACGCTCCCCGCCGACGAGATGTCGTTGGCGATCCCCAAGTTGCTGCCGGGGAGCGACCCGAGCCCTTCGACGCCCGCGGGCGTCCACCGCACCGGCTCCTGACCGCCCGAGGGGGCGGCGTACCCGGCCACGAAGCTCCCGTCGGCGGAGACGCCGCCCGGCGAGCTCGCCGCGTCGCCGGGGCGGAGCGGGAGCGCCTCGTAGCCGGTCGCGGCCGTCCACCGGTAGGCGCGGGAGTCAGCCCCGCCATCGGTGTGGACCACGATCGTGCTCCCGTCGGCGGAGACGGCGGGCCAGCGGCTGGTTACCCGACCGGCGGGGATGCCGAGCCCTTGGAAGCTGGGCTGCTGGGCGCGGGCCAGCGGGGCGGCGAGCGCGAGGAGAACGAAGGCACTAGCGGTACGCATGGGAGGTATTGAGCGGGGCTTCGTAAGGGACGATAGGGCGCGACGTGGCACCGATCAACAGAGGAGCGCGGCGGGCAGGGGCTCAGCGGCAGAAACGGAATCCGCCCCCAAACGGGCTCATCCCTGGCGCCCCCGCCGGCCCGCCCGTTGATCCCCACCGCTGCACGCCCTATCCTTGGGCCGTTCCTTCCCCACCGCGATGGCGGGCGACGCCCCCCACGAGATCACCCGGCTCCTCGGCGAGGTCCGCGACGGCGACCCCGCCGCGCTCGACCGGCTGCTGCCACTGCTCTACGATGAGCTCCGTGCGCTCGCCCACCGCCAGCGCCAGCGCCACGGCGCTCCCGAGACGATCAACACGACGGCCCTCGTCCACGAGGCGTACGAGCGGCTGGGGCGGAGCGCCGGGCAGTGGACCGACCGCGCCCACTTCTTTCGCGTCGCGGCCAAGGCCATGCGCCACATCCTCGTCGACTACGCGCGGCGCCGGAAGGCCGCCAAGCGCGGCGGCGACCGCCCCCCTACTCCGCTCGACGACGTCGGCGACAGCGGGTTCTTCGTCCCCGACGACCGCGCCGACGAGGTCGTCGCCCTCGACGAGGCGCTCTCGCGGCTCGCCGCGCTCGACCCCCGCCAGGGCGAGGTCGTCGAGCTGCGCTACTTCGTCGGGCTGACCGTCCCCGAGGCCGCCGACGTGCTCGGCCTCTCGCCCGCCACCGTCAAGCGGGAGTGGACCGCCGCGCGGGCGTGGCTCCACCGCGAGATGACGAGGGCTGCATGAGCGCGCCGACGGCCGAGGCCGCCCGGCACCGGCGCGCGATGGACCTCTTCCTCGACGCGCTCGACCGCCCCGCCGCAGGCCGCGCCGCGTTCCTCGCCGCGGCCTGCGACGGCGACGCCGCCCTCCGCGATGAGATCGAGGCCCTCCTCGCCGCCCACGACGACGCCGACAGCACGGGCCGCCTCGACCGGCCTCTCCTCGACCGCCCCGACCCGAGCGCGCCCGACCCCCTGCTCGGCCGG
>DASPKS010000131.1:0-32240 GCA_035628035.1 Rubricoccaceae bacterium | reverse complement strand
AGCCGCGTCACGTCCTTCTGCAGCTCGACGGGGTTGAAGGGGTACACGCCCGGCTTCCCGACGAGCGGGAGCAGTGAGAGGAGGCGGGCACGCCACCCCGTCTCGAGGAAGCCCGGCGCCTTCGTCGCTATCTGCCGCTTTAGCATGCGGGCGTCGAGCGTACGCGTGCTGTCGAAGGCGAGGGCCAGCCCGCTGACCGTGGTCTGGTCGTTGACGAGGAAGAGGGGGTCACCGCTCTGAGCCCACGCGGGAGCGGCTCCGAGCGCGGTGCCGGCCACGAGGGCGAGGAGGGCGGGCAGCCAGGGAGAAAAAAGCAGCCGGGGCAGGCGGACAACGGGCTGCACGCGGGGAGAAGGGCGTAGCGAGAAAGGGCCCCGAATGTACGGCGGGTACGCCCGTTCCGATCCCTCCTCAGCGGTCGTCAGCCGATGCCGGGCCTGGGCCCTCCGGGTCGGCGGGCAGGCCGGGGGTCTGCTCGAGCGCCCCGTCGCCGGCGGGCGCTTCCGGGGTCCGGACGGCGGGAGGGGGCTCAGTGGCGTTCCGTCCGGGCGTCGGGTGCTCCCCGACGTGGCGGGTGAGGCGGTGCCAGAGCCGCCGTGCGGCGGACGACCGGCGCGGCCGCGTCCGCTGCTCGTGCAGCCCCGTCACGATGGCGCCGAAGACGAGCGTGAGGCCGGAGAGGTACACCCAGAACACGAGCGCAAGCACGAGGCCGAACCCGCTGCTGAGCCCGCCGAGCGCGCCGCCGCCGTCGCCCTCGTGCCGGCTGTAGAAGGCGGCGTAGCGCATATAGTAGGCGAACCCGTTCTTCGCCGCCTCGAACAGCACGGCCGTGAAGGCCGCCCCGACGAACGCGCTCCGCAGCGGCGGCCTCGGGCGGGGCACGAAGAAGAACAGCTGCGCGAACATCAACAGCGAGAGCGCATACGGCACGACGAGCCCGAGCAGCCGGAGCAGCAGGGCCCACCCCCGCGCGACGAGGGCGGCGTCGTAGTCGTGCGCCGTCAACCACCCGATGATCCGGTCGCCCATCACGCCGGCCCCCACCGTTACGGCGAAGGAGAGGAGAAACAGGAGGCCCGCCTGGAGCATCATCTGGATGTCGAAGGCGTAGCCCTGGAGGATCGTGCGGTTGTCGCGGTGCGTCGGCCCGATGGCGGCCACGATCACCGTACGCAGCGTCGTGAAGAGCGTCATGATGGTGACGAGGAGGGCGACGGCGCCCACGATCGTCAGCGCGCCCGAGGCCCGCTGCAGCTCGGAGAGCATCCCCACCACGGGCTCGCTCTGGCTCGGCGGGAGGAACGAGCGGAAGAAGCCGGCGACGGTCCCGAATGGGTCGGGCTGGCGGAGCACGAGGCCGAAGATGCCCGTCAGCAGGAGCGTCAGCGGGATCAGCGTGACCAGCACCTTGAACGCGATGGCCTGCGCCCACAGGAAGATGGGCGAACTGAACAGCCGCCGGAGCAGCCCCCACACGTAGTAGCGGGGGATGCCGAGGATGGTGTTGACGTGGCGGGTGACGCGGCGCATGCCGTTCAGCGGCGGACCCCCGTTCTATCCCCCAGCGCCGCGCGCCGATCCCGCCGGGCGTGCGGGCTCACCCGACGGCCTTCCGCTCCTCGAACGCCGCCCGCGCCCGCCCCTCCACGACGTCGGCCGTGAGGCGGCACAGGCTGGCGCCGCTGCGGTCCGGCGCGTCGAACATCAGGTCGAGCATCACCTCCTCGAGGACGGCCCGCAGCCCGCGTGCGCCGGTCCCGAGCGCCTGCGCCCGGCGGACGACGGCGTCGAGCGCGTCGTCCTCGACGACGAGGTCCATGCCGTCCATCGCGAAGAGCTTCTGGTACTGCCGGACGAGCGCGTTCTTCGGCTCGGTGAGGATCCGCCGCAGCTCGGCCGTCGAGAGCCCGTCGAGCGCGGTCACGACGGGGAGGCGGCCGACGAGCTCGGGGATCAGCCCGAACTTGAGGAGGTCGTCGGGCTCGACGTGCTTGAGGATGGTGGGGTCGCGCTTGTCGAGGGCGGGGCGGCTCCCCGTGTGGAACCCGATCTGGCCCGTCGAGAGCCGCCGTGCGACGACCTCGCCGAGCCCGTCGAAGGCGCCGCCGCAGATGAACAGCACGCTCCGCGTGTCGAACGCGATGAGGCTCTGCTCGGGGTGCTTCCGCCCGCCCTTCGGCGGCACGCCCGCGACGGTCCCTTCGAGGATTTTGAGGAGCGCCTGCTGGACCCCCTCGCCTGAGACGTCGCGCGTGATGGAGGCGTTGTCGCCCTTCCGCGCGAGCTTGTCGATCTCGTCGAGGTAGATGATCCCGCGCTCGGCGCGCTCGACGTTGTAGTCGGCCGCCTGGAGGAGGTGGCTGAGGATGCTCTCGACGTCCTCGCCGACGTAGCCGGCCTCGGTGAGCGCCGTCGCGTCGGAGATCGAGAAGGGGACGTCGAGGATGCGCGCGAGCGTGCGCGCGAGCAGCGTCTTCCCCGTGCCGGTGGGCCCGATGAGGAGGATGTTGCTCTTCTCGATCTCGACGTCGTCGAACTCGTGGAGGTAGTCCTCGGCATCGAGCCGCTTGTAGTGGTTGTAGACGGCGACGGAGAGGGCGCGCTTGGCCCGCTCCTGCCCGACGACGTACTCGTCGAGGGCGGCCTTGATCTCGCGCGGGGTGAGGCGGCGGTGCCGGGCCGGCGCGCGGCGGCGCGGGAGGTCGCGCCCGATTTCGGGGACGGGGTACGGCGCGAGGTCGCCACGGACGATCCCGCTGGCGTCCTGGATGCACCGGTCGCAGATGTACACGTCGGGCCCCGCCACCATCGAGGCGACCTCGTGGGCCGAACGGTGGCAGAACGAGCAGCGGATCAGGTCGTCGCCGTCGGTAGTCATGGCGGGTGAGAGGCGCGGCGGCGAGGAAAGTACGTCACGAATCGGCCCGCGCCGCACGCGCGTTAAGTTGGGGTGGCGGGCGCGACACCGGCCCGCGCTGCCTTTCTCCTGTGCCCCTCCCCGAGCGCTTCGTCGAACGCCTCCGCGCGGTCGTGCCCGAAAACCGGTTCGAGGGCGTGCTCGCTACGTTCGGCGCGCCGACAGCCATCGGGTTCCGCGTGAACCCACTCCGGGGCGAGGGCGCGGAAACGCTGGCGATGCTTGCCGCCGGAGGCATCGAGGCTACGCCGGTGGGAGGGGTACCGGGCGCGTACGCGGTGCCGGCCGAGCAGCGGGCGGCGCTCCTCGCCTCGCGGGCGCACACGGAGGGGCGCGTGTACGTGCAGAACGTGTCGAGCCAGCTCCCCGCGCTCGTGCTCGACCCCCAGCCCGGCGAGCGCGTGCTCGACCTCTGCGCCGCGCCGGGGAGCAAGACGGGCCAGCTCGCTGCGCTCATGCAGAACGAGGGCGAGGTCGTCGCCGTCGAGAAGGTGCGGCCGCGGTTCTTCCGGCTGCGGGCGAACATAGCTGCGCAGGGCGCGACGAACGTGCGGCCCGTCCTCGCCTCAGGCACGGCCTTCTGGCACCGCGAACCCGAGGCGTTCGACCGCGTCCTCCTCGACGCGCCGTGCTCGACGGAGGGCCGCTTCCGCGCCGACGACGCCGAGACGACGCGGTACTGGAGCGAGCGGAAGGTGAAGGAGATGCGCCAAAAACAGGAGCGACTGCTGTTCGCCGCCGTGCAGGCGCTCCGGCCCGGCGGCACGCTCGTCTACTCCACGTGCACGTTCGCGCCGGAGGAGAACGAGGGGGTGCTGGAGAAGGCGCTCCGTACGTTCGGCGATGCCGTCGAGCTCGTTGAGGTGGGGCTGCCCGAGACGGGCCCGGTGGCTGACGCCGCGCAAGAGGGGCTGGTCGCGTGGGGCGGTCGCTCGTATGGCCCTGCGGTCGTGCGGGCGCGCCGCGTGCTGCCGGACGGGCTGCTCGAAGCGTTCTTCGTCGCGCGCCTCGTCAAGCACGCGAGCACGCAGCGCCGCTAGCGCACGCGCACCACGCGGGCTGACCGGGTGAACGTCTCGCCGCTGACGCGGACCACATACACCCCGGGCGGGAAGGCCGAAGCCTCGAACGAGAGACGGTGCTGGCCCGCGGCGAGCGGGCCTCCGTGGAGGAGGGTCACCTGTCGCCCGAGTGCGTCGAGCACCTCCACGCGGACGGCTTCCGGCCGTGCGAGCCGGAGCGTGAGGGTGCCTGTGCCAGAAAGCGGGTTGGGGCTAACGACGACGTCGGTGAAAGAGCCGGGCGCCTCTGGTTCGCTGCCGGTATCTACGGAGCACTGGCCGACAGGGGGAGGGGTAGGAGCACACGTGGGATCGGCTTCCTCGCTGCACGTGACCGTCACGCACACCCTCGACCCCTCTGCCAAGGCGTCGAGCATCGGGCGGGCCATGCCGCGGGGAAGCTGCACCGCCGGAATGGTCACGGTGAGCGAGGTGTCCCCCGCCGACATGTTGACGGCGTTGTCATCGGGACGCTCCTGGTTGTAGATGACGACGCCGATGGCCCCGGCATTCTGGGCATGCCACGCCTTCTGGTTGAAGAAGCAGGAGCTGCCGGGCGGGGTCTGGTCGCTCGGGCCGCGCTGGACGAAGGCGATTTTCCCCGTGAGGTCGGTCACGATCGGCTCGCACCCGTTGGGGTCGCCGGTCGCGCTCTGCGTGATCACGAGGTCCCCTCTAACTGGAGGGAAGCCAACAACCCGCCCGATGTCGATGGTGTCGCCGGGAGCGGGGACCTTGTAGAAGATGCTCACGCCGATGTAGCCGAGCGTCGGGTCGGTGGGCGGGGCGAAGATCGGAGGGTACGTCGTCGTGATGTTGTTGATCCGCACGACGAGGTGCGAGGGAGCGTGGACCTGGAGCTCGGGCTCGTGCTGGAGGCGCGGGCGCTGGGCGTGGGCAGGCTCCGGCACGAGGATGCCCGCCAAGAGGCAGGCGCACGCGAAGAGGACTCGGTTCATAACCACGGGGGTCTAGCCACCCCAGAGGATAGGGCGTGGCCCCTTCCCATCCAAGCCCAAACGAAGAGGCCCCGCCGGCGCGACGCCGGCGGGGCCTCCGCTGCGCTTCGCGCGCTCCGCTTACTTCAGCAGCGTCACGCGGCGCGTGGCCGTGAACGTCTCGCCCGTCGCGCGGACCATGTAGAGCCCGCTGGCGAGGCCGCGCCCGTCCACCGTGAACGCGTGGGCCGTCCCGGCGGCGAGGGCGCCGTCGTGGAGCGTGGCCACCCGCCGGCCGAGCGCGTCGTAGAGCTCGACGAGCACCGGCTGCGTCTCGGCCACCTCAAGGGTGAACCGGGCCTGGGGGTTGAACGGGTTCGGGTACACCTCGGAGAGCGCGTACCCCTCGGGGAGCTCGCCCGCGCCGGGCTCGTTGGCCACGATCGTGGGGATGGTGAAGTCCTCGACGTTGTCGCCGTTCGTGCCGCTGGAGCCCTGGACGGCGAACTGGCCGAGGCCACGGCGGGCGAACCCGGTCCAGAGCGCGAGGTCGTGGGCGCCGCCGTAGAGGAGGCTGTCCGCGTCGAGGATGGCGTCGCGGGCGTCGACGAAGCCGGGCTGGCACGGCTGGATCTTAAACGCCTCCGTCACGATGTTCAGCATCACCTGGTTGCCGGCGGTGCCGTCGGCGTTGTAGATGTCGGAGCTGTACCCGAAGGCGTTGATCACCTCCCACGTGGCCTCCCACAGGATCGTCGCCCACACGAAGCCGACCGAGTGGACCTGTGTGAGGGTACGGGTGTCGCCGTACGTCCAGTCGTTGATCGTGAAGTCCGTCGAGTAGGGGGCCTCGCGGAGGGCGGAAGTGACGTAGCGGCCGACGGGGCGAGCCATGGGCCCGGTGTCGCCCGTGCGCTGCGTCAGCATGAGGCCGTACCAGTCGCTCCAGCCCTCGCTCCCGGTCTCGACGTGGTTCGTGATGCAGCCCGAGGCGTTCCCGGTGAGGCGGTTCGAGATGCCGTGGCCGTACTCGTGCGTGATGATCCCGGCGTCAAGGTCAGAGTCGCGGTCGATGGCGGAGAGAGTCATGTGGGCCTCCCCATTGGGGGAGACGTTGGCCAGGGCCAGCCCCGTGCTCCGCGCCACGAACTGGGACCCGATGGTGATGTCATTTGTCTGGCCCGTGGCGAGGGCCATCGTGATAATCTGCTCAGGGTGGGTGGCGTTGCACTGCGGCGGGTTCGGCACGCAGTTGTAGATGATGACGCCGATGGCACCGGCGTTCTGCGCCTGGCGCGCCTTGTTCTGGAAGAAGCAGTTCGGATCGTTCGGGTTGGAGAACGGCGCGCCCCGCGGGATAAGCGCGATGTTGCCGGCGAGCTCGCTCTGGTTCCCGATGTCCTCGCCGCCGCAGGCGTGGGCGGGGTCGCCCTCGGCCGTCCGCGCGACGACGACGTTCGCGGTGATGTCGTAGGAGGGGGGGCCGAACTGGGCGCCGCCCGCGAGGCGCGGCCCGGCGATCTCCGGCGGCGCCGTGATGTCGAGGCCTGGCGGCGCGTCCCACTCGAACATCTGCATCCGCGGGCGGCTCCCGTCCGGCGGCGTGCTGAAGTTCGCGTTGTTGGTGCCCGAGCCGTCCTGCGCGTCGGCCCACACGAAGTCGTTCCCGAGCCCCTGCGAGGTGAAGTTCGTCTGCTGGAAGTTCCGCGACGGCTCGTCGAACCCGTAGAGGTAGAGGACGTCGTGGACGATGTTGTTCCAGTAGAACAGGTTCGTGATGGCGAGCTCCTGGTAGTTCACCGGGGGCTGCGTCGGGTCGAACGGGAAGTTGAAGACGAGGCCGGGGCCGCCGTCGGGCGAGAGGCCGGGGCTGTTGTTGGCGTCGCGGTCCTCGGACGCGTAGACGTTGTTCCCTCGCGTGATGGTGAAGCTGTTCGTGCCGTCGCTGTGCCAGCCCTGCGGGGAGGCCGTCGGGTGGTGGGGGTTCGTGACGACGGTCTGCGGCCCGTGGATGGGGCTCTCGAGCGGGATCGGGAACACGTTGTACGTGCCGGAGGCGGCCGGCGGGGCCGGCATCGCGGCCGCGGCCGAGAACGGCGCGAGGCTGGGCGGCTCGGCGCTGCCGCGGGCGGCGAAGCCCCAGTGGTCATGGGCGACGTAGTCGTGGAGGTCGAGCACCTGCCCGTTCTCGGCGTCCACGCGGAGCGCCCACCAGTGCGCTCCGTCGCGCGCCTGGACCTCGACGTTCCACACGAGGCGCACGGTCCCAGTCTCCGTGGCGAAGAAGTAGAGCCCCGCCCGCTCGGTCGTGGGGACGAAGTAGTCCGCCGGGAGGTCGAGCTCGCCGGGCTCGTCGGAGAGGACCGTGGGAAGGAGGCGCCACTCGGCTTCGGTGCGCGCGAGGTGGCGGACGGCGGCCGCGGCGGCGGCTTCCGCGGAGAGCGTCGGCTGCGTCGTGTTGACGCGGTCCGCGAGGCCGCTCACGAACCGCGCGTGGGGCGCCGCGATGTCGCCGTCGCGGGCCACGGTCGCGTTGGCGCGGGCGTTCCAGACGGGGATGCCCGCGAAGGCCTGCCGGAGGTACACGTGGGTGAGCCCCCGGCTCGTGTAGGCGTCCGTGACGACCAGCTCCTGCACGTCGGCGGCGCCGACGCCGTAGCGGGCCTGGTTCTGCTGGAAGTACGCCTTAACGGCCGAGACAGCGCCGTCCTGCGCCGAGGTGAGCGCGGGGGCCATCAGGGCCAGGAGCACGACCGAGCGGTAGAATGTCTTCATCGGTGCGAAGGAAAGGGGAAAGGGTGGCGGGTCCGCTGCGCGGAAGCGGAAGAATAAACGGCAGCAGCCCGCCCGAAGCAAGCCGGACCACAAGGCCCTTTGGTGTGGGCAAGCCGGCAGCCCCAAAAAAAGAGCGGCGGGCTCACTGGAGCCCGCCGCTCATCGTGCCTTAGCGGAGAGAGCCCGCGAGGGGGCTCGCCGCTTACTTCACGAGGACGACGCTGCGCGCCTCCGTGAACGACTCCCCGACCACGCGGTAGAGGTACGCCCCGCTCGGGAGGTCCGCCGCGTCGATGGTGAACCGGTGCTCGACGCCGGCCGCGAGGGTGCCCTCGTGGAGCACGCTCACCTGCTGGCCCAGCGTGTTGTAGACCGCCACCGACACGTCCTGCGTCTCCGCTACGCGGAGGGAGAACTGCGTGGTGGGGTTGAACGGGTTCGGGTACGCGTGGGAGAGCTCGTGCGTCCCCGGGATCGGCTCGTTCTCGTTGGAGGAACTGCCCGGGCAGGTCGGGTCGGCCTCGGAGCTGCACCGGATATGGACCGTCACCGTACCGCCCTTGCCGAGCTCGTCGAGCATCGGCTGCGCCAGGGAGCGGGGGATCTGCACTGCCATGACGTGCACGGTCATCGAGGTGTCGCCGGCCGACATGTTCACGGCGTTGTCGTCGGGGCGGACCTGGTTGTAGATGACCACCCCGATGGCGCCGGCGTTCATGGCGTGCCACGCCTTCTGGTTGAAGAAGCACGACCCGCCGGGCGGGGTCTGCGCGCTCGGGCCGCGCTCGATGAAGGCGATCTTCCCCGTGAGGTCGGTCACGATCGGCTCGCACCCGTGGATGTCGCCGTCGGCTCCCTGCGGGATCACGAGGTCGCCCATGACGCCGACATCGTTGACGGGCCGGCCGATGTCGACGGTGTCACCCGGGGCGGCCGACTTGTAGAAGACGCTCACGCCGATCCACCCAAGCGTGGGGTCCGTCGGCGGCATGTACGGCGGGGGGACCGACGTGAGGGTGTTGTTGATTTCGATGGCGAGCGAGGCCGGGCTGGTGACTGCCAGCTCGGGCTCGTGCTGGAGGCGCGGGCGCTGGGCATGGGCCAGGGCCGGCACCAGCAGCGCCAGGAGGAGGAGGCTGTAGCGAGGGCGCATGGGGCGTTCTCGTATGGGATGGTGAGAAGGGAGAGAGTCAACCGCCGCAGCGGCCCGGCGGTTTCCTGGCGGAGTAGATACGACACAAAGGGGGACGCGGACAAGGGGCATCCGAGGCGCCCCGGGCGAACCCGTTCGAGAACAGCCCCCTATGGGAGGGGCCCGCTTGTGTACACGAGGGGGCGGCCCTGGGGTAGGGCCGCCCCCTCCGGGCGTTCATCGAGGAGACCCGCCGAGCGCGCCCGCGGGGGCACGCCAGGGGTCCCTTACTTGACGAGCGTCACGCGCTGGGTCTCGGCGAACGTCTCGCCAATGGCACGGATGAGGTAGGCGCCGCTGGCCAGCGACGCCCCGTCGATCTCGAACTCGCGGGTCTGGTCCGCCTCGAGGCGGCCCTCGAAGAGCGTCGCCACGTGGCGGCCCATCGCGTCGTAGAGCGCGACGGAGACCTCCTGCGCCCGCGCGACGGCCAGCGTGAACGTGGCCCGCGGGTTGAAGGGGTTCGGGTACACCTCGCTCAGGCGGTGCGTCCCGACGACGCCGACGCCGACCTCCACCTCCGGGCTGATAGCAAAGGCGCCGTCGTAGTCCACCTGCCGGAGGCGGAACACGTTGGTGCCGGCGGGGACGCGCTCGGCGCGGTAGGAGTACGTGTGGGCTTCGGTGGTCGTCCCGTGGCCTTCGACGAAGGCGAGCACGCGCCAGTCGCCCTCGTCGCGCATCTGGACTTCGAACCCGGCGTTGTTCGTCTCGCTCGCCGTCTCCCACGTGAGGTTCACGGCCTCGCCGTCCTGCGCGCCCGTGAACGAGACGAGCTCGACGGGGATATTCTGGAAGCCGTCGGTGTTGTCGGCGTTCGTGGACGAGGAGCCCTGGCTGGCGTCCACGCCGAGCCCCCGCCGGGCGAAGGCCGTCCAGAGCGTGAAGAGGTGGGCCCCGCCGTAGAGGTTCTGGTCGGCCTGGAGGATGGCGTCGCGGGCGTTGACGAACCCGGGCGAGCACACCGTCAGCTTCATGGCCTCCGAGACGAGGCGGAGCATGATCTGGTTGCCGGCGGTGCCGGTGGCGTTGTAGATGTCGGGGTGGAACCCGTGGGCGGCGATCATGTCCCACGTGACCTCCCAGAGGATCGTCGCCCATACGAAGCCGACCCCGTGGGGGATGGCCTGCGTCCGCGTCCGCTGGTACGTGAAGTTGTTGGTGCCGAAGTTCGTCGAGTAGGGGGCCGGGCGGATGGTGCCGCCGGAGGCCGGGAGGCCGAAGAGGTAGCTCCCGATGCCGCGGGGCTGGGCGGCCGTGTCGCCGGCCTTCATCGTCAGCATCAGGCCGAGGTAGTCGCTCCACCCCTCGCCCATCTGCTCGGCGTTGTTGAGGCAGCTCACGTTGCCCGGGCCGCCGACGAGGCGGTTGCTCCAGCCGTGGCCGTACTCATGGGCGATGACGGCGTTGTCGAGGTCGCCGTCCACGTCGGGGTTCGGGCTGGTCCCGAGGAACATCTGCATCCGGGGCCGCTGGCCGTCTACCGGCGTGAAGAAGTTGGCGTTGTTGGTGCCGGAGCCGTCCTGCGCCTCGGCGCGGACGTCGTCGTTCCCGAGCCCGCCGCCGCCGTAGTTGTTCACCTGGAAGTTCCCACTGGCCGCGTTGAACCCGTGGAAGTGCAGGACGTCATGGATGACGTTATTCCAGTAGAACAGGTTCGTCACGGCCGCGGGGCGGTACGCGCTCGGATGCTGCGTGAGGTCGATCGGGAAGACGAAGTCGAGCGTGGCCGTCCCGTCGGGGGAGCTCCCCGCGTCGGGGCTGTTGTTCGCGTCGGTGTCGGTGTACGCGTGGACGTTGTTCCCCTGCGTCGTGGTGAACTCCGCCCCGGCCACGCCGTTCGTGTCGTGCCACCCGAAGGGGGAGGCCGTCGCGTTGGCGGGGTTGGAGACGGTCACGCGGGCGTCGGCCGGGGGAAGCGGCGTGGTGTGGTTCGGCGACTCGACGGGGATCGGGTACACCCGGTACGTGTTCGCCGTAAGCGCGCCCGGTGCCTCGGCGGCGGCCTCGGCGAGGGCCGGGTGCCGCATCGAGATCGGGGCGAGGTCGGCCTCGGCGAGCATCGCCGGGCCCCACGTGTCGTGCGTGACGAGGTCGGCGGTGCGGAGGATGCCGGCGCGCCACGCGTCGACGCGGCCGAGCCAGTAGTGCTGGGCGTCGAGGGTGTAGATCCCCACCTCCCAGGCCAGCGTCAGCCGCCGGTCCTCGTCCATGTGGTAGACGAGCCGGGCCGGGATGGGCTCCTGCGAGACGTTCGGGTTGGAGAGCACCGTCCGCCGGTCGGGGGTGTTCTCAGTCGAGACCACCTGGAAGCCGCCCGAGGGGAGGCCCACGCTCGCCGCGAGGACCTCGGCCGCCTCGACCGCAGTGATCGACGGGGTAGTGCTGGGGGGGCGTGCCGCGATCTGGCGGGCGAAGCGCTCGACGCCGGGAGCATAGAACACGAACCCGTCGGCGTTCACGTTCACGGTCATGTTGGCATCGGCGATGTCGATGCCGGCGTACCGCTGGCGGAGGTACACGTGGGTGATCCCTGTCCCTTCGCTGGTGTACGCGTCGGTGACCCGGAGGTCGGAGATGTCGGCGGCGGTGAGGCCGAAGTAGTCCCGGACGCGTTCGAGGTAGTCGTGCGCTTCCTGGATGGCGGCCTCCTGCGCGAGCGCAGGCACGGTGCAGAAGAGGAGGCCGCAGAGGGATAGCAGTAAGCGATGGCGCATCGGTAGAGGGGGGATGGGTGGAGCTAGGGCGCGGAGCGGTGATTCCGGCCTCGTACGATACGGCACACCCCGTTGATAATCCAAGGGACCGGCGCCTCCCGTCGCGCTCGTTTTACCGGCTCGCTCCGGTTATCGGCGTTAGCCCATCCCGGCCCCGCCGGCGCGGCCGGTCTTCAGGCTCGGGCGGAGGTCGGTCTGGAGGAAATAAAGAGGCGGCCCGCTCGGGATCGAGCGGGCCGCCTCTAGTCCCAGCTTCCTCAGGCAGCGCGCTTCCGGCGGCGAGGGTCCTCCCCGCCGGCACGCGCGGCGCCGGTCACTTCAGGAGGGTCACCGGCTGAACGTCGGCGAACGTCTCCCCGACCACGCGGACGAGGTAGGTCCCCGACGCGAGGCGGGCGCCGTCGATGGTGAACCGGTGGGTGCGGCTCCCTTCGAGGCGGCCTTCGTGGAGCACGGCCACGCGGCGGCCAACGGCGTCGTAGAGGGCGACGGCGACGTCCTGCGTCCGCGCGACGGCGAGGGAGAAGCTCGCCTGGGGGTTGAACGGGTTCGGGTACGCCGCCGAGAGGGCGTGCGTCCCGACCACGGTCACCTCCTCCTCCTCGTTCCCGGTCGCCATGTCGACGGTGAACGTGAGGGGGACGGTGATCGTCGGGCGGACCGGGTCGTTCGTCGCGATCAGCATGTTCGCCGTGTAGACGCCCTCCGCCAGCCCGGCTGCGTCGAAGAGCAGCTCCACGGGGGCGCTGCTGCCGGGCGCGACGGTCCCCGCCGTCGGGGTGGCGCTCACCCAGATGTCGCTGATCCGCACGGCGAGGTTGTTGTGGAGGTACGGCGCGTTGTAGGTGATCTGGAGGCCGTCGTTGCCGGCAGCGTTCTCGATCCCGACGGTGGCGCTCGTCACATCCCCGTTCAGCGTGTTGTACATGAACTCCATGGCCCCACTGCTGTTGAGGATGATCTGGAAGGTCATCCGCATGCTGTTGTCAGCGTACAGCGCCATGTTGGTCCACTGGAAGATGTACCGGCTGTTGGCGGCGTCGTAGTAGTGGTCGGTCTGGCTGCCCGAGGCCGGCGGGTAGAGGTCGTCCCAGAACGCGGCCACGAGGTTGTTCGGCGGCGACGACGTCGGGATCGGGTCGTTGAAGTACTCGGTGGCCTGGCCGCCGCCGAAGAGGACGTACCCGTTCGAGGACATCTTCACGGAGGTGTACGGCGTGCCGTAGTACTCGAACGTGAACGGCAGCGCGACCGTCACCTCGGAATCGTCGGAGCTGGGCCCGGGCGTCCCGATGGTGCTGACGTCGAACCAGGTGTAGGTGGGCCCGCCGGGCTCGTCGGAGTCGATCCACGAGTACCCGAAGCCGTCGGGGCCGCCGCGCCCACGCTGCTGCTCCGAGCCCTGCTGCTCCTCCCCTCCCTTGACACCAGAGCGGACGCCGGTGGGCGGGGTGGAGTTGTGGGGCGGAGCCGCCCCCGCCGCCGTCTCGTCGAAGCTGACGCTGTAGGTGAGCGTGCTCGGGCCGGTGTTCGAGATCGTCACCGTCCGCGTGGTGGTGGAGCCGGGCCGGGCCGACGCCTCAACGCTCGTCGGGCTCACCCCCGCGACGGGCGGGGCGAGCGTGGTGGCGGAGGCGGGGTTCGAAAGCGGCGAGATGTTGAAGCTCTCGTCGGCCACCTTCATCGCGAAGTGGTAGGTGGTGTTGAACGCGAGCCCGGTCACGTTGAAGCTCTCGGGCGTGCCGGCCTCCTGGGGGTCGGGCTCGCCGGTCACCTGCGTCGCCGCGTCGAACTGGGCGTCGGTGGTGATGGGGCCCGCCGTGGAGTACCGGATGTCGTAGCTGTCGGCGGTGCCGGTGGTCCCGTCGTCGCCCACGGCCGTCCACGTCAGCGTGACGAAGCTGCCGTCGGGGGTGGCGGCGAGGTCGGTCACGGGGGCCGGGGCGATCTCCTCCGGCTCGGCGAACGACTCGGTGTTGTCGCCGTTCGTGCCGCTGGAGCCCTGGTTGGCGCCGACGCCGAGGCCGCGGCGGGCGAACCCGCGCCAGAGCGTGGTGAGATGTTCGCCGCCGTAGAGGCTCACGTCGGCGGCGAGGATGGCGTCGCGGGCGTCGACGAACCCGGGCGAGCATGGGGTCAGCTTCATCCCCTCCGTGAGGAGCTGGAGCATGACCTGGTTGCCGGCGGTCCCGGTCTCGTTGAAGATGTTCGGGTCGAACCCGTAGTCGTCGATCAACTCCCACGTGACCTCCCAGATGATCGTCGCCCACACGAACCCGATGGAGTGCGGGCCGCCCATGCTCCGCGTCCGCTGGTACGTGTAGTTGTTGACGGCGAAGTTCGTGGAGTAGGGGGACTCCCGGATGCCCGGGCCGGAGGCGGGCTGCCCGAAGAGGTACGTCCCCATGCCCCGGGAGTTGGCGCCGGTGTCGCCGGGCTCGATCGTCATCAGCAGGCCCGCGAGGTCGCTCCACCCTTCGCCCATCTGCTCGGCGTTGCTGAGGCAGCCCGCGCCGGTCCCGACGAGGCGGAGGGAGAGGCCGTGGCCGTACTCGTGCGCGATGACGGCGTTGTCGAGGTCACCGTCCCGCGCCGGGCTCGCCATGCCGCAGACGTACATCTGGACCCGCGCCGGGGAGCCGTCGGAGGTGTGGCTGTAGTTCGCGTTGCAGGTGCCCGACCCGTCCTGCGCTTCCATGCGGATGGCGTCGTTGCCGATGCCGCCGCGGCCGTAGTTGTTCGTCTGGAAGTTCCGCGACGGCTCGTCGAACCCGTACCGGTAGAAGAGGTCGTGGAAGAGGTTGGCCCACACGAAGAGGTTCGTCACGGCCGCGGGGCGGTACGCGCTCGGCGGCTGCGAGAGGTCGAGGGGGACGAGGGCGCCGACGAAGTCGAGCCCGGCCCCGCCGTCGGGGGAGCTCCCCGCGTCGGGGCTGTTGTTCGCGTCGATGTCGGTGTACGCGTGGGTGTTGTTCCCCTGCGTCGTGGTGAACTCGGGGCCCGCCGCGCCGTTGGTGTCATGCCACCCGTAGGGGGAGGCGAGCGCGTCGGCCGGCTCGTTGATGACCACGCGGGCGTCGGCCGGCGGCGCGGGCGTGGTGTGGTTCGGCGACTCGACGGGGATGGGGTAGGCCATGTACGAGGACCCGTCGGGGACGCCGCCGCCGAGGGCGCCGGCCGCCTCCGCGTCGACGAGGAGCGGGTGGCGCATCGCGCGCGGCGCGAGGTCGACCTCGGCGAACATCGCCTCGCCCCAGTTGTCGTGCACGACGAGGTCGTCGAGGCGGAGGACAGCGCCCGTCGCGGCGTCGACACGGCCGCGCCAGTAGTGCTGGGTGTCGAGCGTGTAGAGCATCACCTCCCACGTGAGGCGGAGCGTGCCGGTCTCGTCGGGGTGGTAGAGGAGGCGGGCCGTGACGGGCTCGATGGCCACGCCGCCTTCGGAGAGCGTCGTCCGGCGATCGACCCCGCCCTCGGTGGAGACGACCCGGAAAGCCTCAGTCGGGGCGAGGCCGACGTGGTGGGCGAGCGCCGTCGCCGCCGCGCTCGCGCTCAGCGCGGGGGCCGTGGCAGGGCGCTGCGTCGCCAGGCCAGAGACGAACCGGCCCGCGGCGTGGAACACGTAGCCGTTCCGGTTCACGCCCATCGTGTAGAGCGCGTCGCCGATCTCGATGCCGGCGTGGCGCTGCTGGAGGTACACGTGGGTGGTCCCGCTCCGGCGGCTGGTGTAGGCGTCAGCGACGGAGACGTCGGCGAGGTCCTCGGCGGCGAGCCCGTAGCGGGTCTTGTTTCGGTCGAGGTGGGCGAGCGCCTCCCGCACGGCGGCGTCCTGAGCGGACGCCGCGACCGGCAGGAGGGCAGCCGCCACGAGCAATAGCAATAAGCGTTGGCGCATTGTGCCTCAAGGGGGTTGGGTTAGATCACACGGCGAGGATTCTCGCGCGCCAACGATACGGCAGCACGGAGGCGAATCAAAATGACGAGACGGGGACCCTTGAGCGGCTCCCCACGCGCTGCGCACGGGCTCGCCGGTGCGCAGCGGGTGCGCCCACTTTGTACTTACCTGCAGGCCCTCCGCGGTGGGCGCAGGGAGCAAACGGCACGCTCGCAGGCAGGTGGCCCGTCCGGGGGCGCCCACCGCAGCCTCACCATGGCCTACAGGGCGGCGAAGCCCGTCTTCCCAGGCGGCTTCGTGAACCCTTGAGGAAGAACTGCAGGAGGCCCTTCAAAGCACGAGCCACGCGAGGATGCAGCGCCCGTAGCTGAGCGCAACGGCGACGATATCCTTGATCACGACGGGAGGGGCCGACGGGTGAGTCAGGCCGAAGTGTGGAGGGCGTGGACGGTCCGCGCGTGGAGGAAGCTGTCCTCGTCGCCGATGAGCACCGACTCGATCACCCGGTCCACCCCGCGCGCGTCGGTCACGACGAGGCGCGGCTCGTCGGCCCCCGGCGGGAGGTCGAAGACGACCGTCGTGAGGAACGAACCACCTGCGGCGACCTCGCGCGTAAGCGGCGTGGTAGGCCGGCCCTCTGCCGCGAGCGCGTGCTCGGCCGCGCGGTCTCGCCGGTACGTGCGCCCTTCGGCGTCGCGCACCACGAGCGCAGGGCCGCCGAGGCGGAGCGTGGCGCGTCGCGCGTCGCTCGAGACGCGGAGCGTCACCACGTAGAAGCGCCCGGTCGCCTGCTGGTCGCCGAGGGCCACTGCTGTCTCGACGCGCTCCACGGCGAGGCCCATGTGGCAATCGAGGTAGAAGCCGCAGAACGCCTGCCGCTCGCCCACCCGGAGCACGCGCTCGCGGCTGGAGAGGGAGACGGACACGAGGGCCAGCGCGTAGAGGGCGACCCACGCGGTGGCGGCGAGGGCTGCGGCCTGCGCGAGCCGCGGCCGCCCGATGCGTCGCCCGAACAGGAGCGCGGCGACGGCGAGGAGCAGCACGCCTACCGTAAGGAGAAAGAGAAGCGCGTTCATGAGGGCGAGCGGTTTGAGGGGAACAGAAGAATCAGCCGGTACGGGCAAGGCCGCCGAAGCGCCGCTGGCGCCCGCGAAAGGCGCCGATGGCGCCGGCCAGCGTCTCGCCGGTCACGTCGGGCCAGGCGAGTTCGAGGAAGAGCAGCTCGGCGTAGGCGCACTCCCAGAGGAGGAAGTCGCTCAGCCGCTGCTCGCCACCCGTGCGCACGAGGAGGTCCACGGCCGGCGCGTCGGGGCACCGCATCGCGGCGGCGAGGTGGGCCTCGAAGGCTTCGCGGGTGGGCGGCGCTTCGTGCCGGCCCTCCGTCGCCCACCGATGGGCGGCCACGAGGAGTGCATCGCGGGCGGAGTAGTCAACGGCCACGCGGAGGTGGAGGCGTTGGCCGCCGCGCGTCTCCCACTCGGCGCGCGCGATGGCCGCGCGGACGGCCTCCGTCAGCCGGTCGCGCCGCCCGATGACGGTGAGCCGCACGTCGGACTGCTTGAGGCGGGCGACCTCCGTGCGGAGGTGGAGCGCGAGCAGCCCCATCAGCGCGGCGACCTCGCGCTCGGGGCGCCGCCAGTTGTCCGACGAGAACGCGTAGACCGTGAGCGTGCCGACGCCGAGCGCCGGCGCCGCCTCCACGACGCGCCGTACGGCCTCGACGCCCGCGCGGTGGCCCGCCGCGCGCGGGAGCCCCCGCGCTTCGGCCCACCGGCCGTTGCCGTCCATGATGCACGCGACGTGGAGGCCCGGGGGGTGGCTTGAGACCAGATGACTTTGCATTTCAAAGCGAAAGGGTGAAGAGAAGTGTGAAGCGCCTGCGGGGCCGGCCTCAGCCGAACCCGAAGAGGAGCGGGAAGACGAACACGACGACGGCCGCCCAGCCGGCGTAGACGGGGAGGTACCCGGCCACCCACGCCTCCAGCGGGTCGACGCGTGCCCCGTCGGGGCGGAGGCGGCCCGTCAGGCGGCGGAGCGCATAAAAGAGCACGCCGCCGAGGTGGACCGCCACCAGCACGTTCGCGCCGAGGAGGGCCAGCCGGTTCGGCGTCAGCCCCAGCGCCAGCCGCTCGCCGAGAGCGACGAGGGCGACGGCGTCGGCCACGAGCGCCAGCGCGGCGAGCCCGGCAACGACGCCGTCGGTCCAGTGCCGCCGGCCGGCCGGCCGGCCGGCCACAAGGAGGACGATGAGGAGGAGCGCGCCGCCGAGCATCGCGTCGAAGGCGGCCAGCGTCTCGCGGTCGCGGAGCGGGGCGGCGCCCTGCGCCAGCAGCACGGGGAGGTAGACGGCCAGCACGGCCAGCGCGAGCGGCCCGAAGAACCGCGCCAGCATCGGCACCAGCCGCCCCTCGTCGCGGCGGAGGCTGACCACGAAGAGCGCCACGAGCGGGGCGCCCACGGCGCCGTACGGCACCACCCACTCGAACCACTCCTCCTCGATGGAAACGCCGACGGCGCCGAAGAGCCCGAGCGTGACGCCCGTCAGCGCGGCCCCGCCAGCGGCGATGAGCCCGGCGACGGCGGCGGCCTCGGCCGTGAGCTGGAGGTAGGCCACGCGGCCCGCCGCCTCGCGCCAGCGCGCGCCGAGGGCGGCGAGGCCTGCCACGAGCCACAGCAGGATGGGCGCGTGGAGCATCCCCAGCAGGAGGGTGTCGGACTCCGAAGCGCCCGGCCGCAGGGCCTGCCACAGCCACATGGCGCCGAACACGCCCGCGGTCGCCATCAGGGGGCGCCGCGCGGGCCGGTAGCGGTAGGCGAGGAGCGCGGCGAGCGCCGGCAGCACGAAGAACGGGAGGTGGCGCTCGTAGAACCCCGCCTCGTCGAGCCCTGTGAGCGCCGGCAGCTTCGCGTACGTCCCGCCGAGGAGCCCGAGCCCGACCGTCAGCGCGACGAAGCCGAGGAGCCGACCAGGCGCCAGCGCCGCGCCGAGCGGCGAGTCCTCCACCGATGGTATTTCTGCGGGCGCGCCGGCCGTCGTGGTCGCAGCGCCATCGAGGCGGGCCTGCCACGTGCGGAGGACGAGGTCGCCCGGGCGGGCAGCGAGGGCGTCGGCGAGCGCAGCGGCGAAGGCGGCGGGGGCGGCGCGGTAGAGCGCCTCCAGCGTTTCCGGCGCGTTGGCGTGGCGGGCGATCTCGTCAGCGAGGCTATCGCTTTGCATAGTAAAGTAAAAGGGGCTGCAGGTAGGGGGAGGGGGTGAAAGAAGACCTCAGCCTTCGCGCGCCGCGTGGATGACCGCCTCCATCTGGTCGAGGTACTGCTCGAGCGCGCGGCGGCCAGCGGCGGTCAGCTCGTACTCCGTTCGAGGGGTCTTCTGCTCGAAGAACTTCCGGCAGGCAACGTAGCCCGCCTCCTCCAGCTTCCGCGCGTGGACGGAGAGGTTGCCGTCGGTGAGGCCGAGCACGGCCTTGAGGTCGTTGAACGCCATCGGCCCGCCGGCCGCGAGTGCGCTCACGATACCGAGCCGCACGCGCTGGTGGATGATCTCGTCGAGGTGGGGCAGCGCGGGGCTGGGGCGGGTCGTTCGGGTGCGCGTGGTCGCCATCGTCGTGTCAGGAAGGGAAGGGCGGAGCCGAAGCCCGCAAGGCCAGTCGGCTGCCGAGGATCGCGCCGGCTCCGACTAGCGCCGTGCTCAGGACGGGGATCACCGGCGTGTGCGCGTTGAGCCAAGCGACAGTGGCCGCCACGGCGAACCCGGCGAGGCCACCCCCCACCGCCGCGCCGAAGGCGGAGGGGGGGAGCCACCCACGTCGTTTACCGACCCACGCCGCCGCGACGACGCCCAGCCCGCCGCCCACCAGTGCCCCCGCGATCAGGCCAGAAGGGCCGAACGCGTTCCCGAGGATGGAGCCACCGACGGCAAGGGCGCCGCAGAGCAGGCAGGACGTCACGAAGAGCGGGAGGGCACGCATGGTCAGCCGCCGTGGGAGCGAGCGATCCAGACCCCGAAGGCCATCTGGAGGCCGCCGAAGCCGAACGCGAGGAAGGCGTCGCCCCACGCGGCGGGGGCGAGGAGGGCGAGCGCGCCCGTCGCCATGAGCGCCGCCCCCATGAGCGGGACCGGGCGGACGGAGAACGCCCCTGCCGCAACGACGCCCGCGCCGTAGACGAGGAGCCAGAGCCCCGGCAGCAGCTGCCCCGTCGCCGAGGCCTCCACCGGCACGCGCGGCACGGCGGCGTCCTGCACCGCCCCGGCGTCGAACCCGTAGACGGCCAGCGTGAGGACGACGCCGGTGGCGAGGGCGGGGAACAGCCCGAGGAGGAACTTCCGCCCGGCACCGGAGAGCATCGGGACGCCGCCCGCCTGCGCCTTCCGCCACGTCGTTGCCAGACCGAGGGCGAAGCCGACGAGCGCCTCGGTGCCCCACACGCGGAGCCACGCGAGCGCGGTCTCCTGCTGCGCGGCGAGGGCTGCCGCTACGAGCGCCGTCGTCCCCATGAGCACGCCGCCCCAGCCGGGGACCGCCGTGAAGGCCGCCGTGCGCGCCATCGTCTCGCGGATGTAGCGGAGCGAGGCGCGCGCCGCCACGTCGGGCGGCGCGGGGGCGGCGTGGGGGCGGAGGGCCGGGCGGTCGCGCACGGAGGGTGTCAAGGACTTTGCGAAGTAAAGTAGGGGTCGGAGATGCCCTACGCAAGCCCTCTCGGCAAGTTTCAGCGGCTACAGGCCAGGGCACAAAAGCATCTGCTCATCGGGAGCCCCGGGCGGGGGAGCGAGGTAAAGGGCGGTCCCTTCTCCCGTGCCGCCATGCAACTCCCTCCTGAGCTCCCCGCTCCCGGTCCCCTCCACCCCCTCACCGACGACCTCGCGTACCTCCGCCACGCCATCGTCAACGTGGTCCTCTACGGCCGGCCTGACGCCGGCGACCGCGGGTGGGTGCTGATTGACGCCGGGCTGCCCGGCGCGGCGGAGCGCATCGCCCGCGCGGCCGGTGAGCGGTTCGGCGAGGAGGCCCGTCCGGCCGCCATCGTCCTCACGCACGGCCACTTCGACCACATCGGCGCGCTGAAGACGCTCGCTGACCGGTGGGACGCGCCGGTCTACGCGCACCCGCTGGAGCTCCCCTACCTCACGGGACGCTCGGCGTACCCACCGCCCGACCCCTTCGTCGGCGGGGGCATGGTGGCCGCCACCTCGTTCCTCCTCCCGCCCGGGCCGTTCGACTTCGGCGAGCGCGTGCAGGCGCTGCCGGAGGACGGGACCGTGCCGGGAATGCCGGGGTGGCGCTGGCTCCACACCCCCGGCCACACGCCGGGCCACGTAGCGCTGTGGCGGGCGGCCGACCGCGCCCTCATCGCGGGCGATGCCTTCGTGACGACGAAGCAGGAGTCGCTTGTGGCTGCGCTCACGCAGCGCGTGGAGGTCCACGGCCCCCCGATGTACTACACGCCCGACTGGCCGTCGGCCCACGACTCCGTACGGATGCTCGCCGCGCTGGAGCCGGAGGTGGCCGTGACGGGCCACGGCCGCGCGATGGAGGGGGAAGCCCTCCGCTCGGCGCTCCACGCCCTCGCCGCCGACTTCGGCCGCCTTGCCGTTCCCGACGACGGCCGCTACGTGGGCCATCCGGCGATTGCCGACGAGAGCGGGGTGATCTCGGTCCCCCCGCCGCAGACGAAGCAGAAGGTGGCCGTCGGCGTGGGGGCGGGCGTGTTGGCCCTCGGCGCCTTCGGCGTGCTCTCGCGGCTGCGGAGGGGATAGGGCTGGGCCCCCCCATGTCTGGGACAAAAGGCCATCGTGAGGAAGGAGGGCGCCGGTCCTAGTTTGAGGCGCACCCCCGGTAGCCTCGATGACGCCAACGGTCCGTTCCCTCCCCGCACTGCTCGTCTTCACGCTGTTCGTCGCACGGGTCGCCTCGGCGCAGTGGACGCAGACGTCCGGTCCCCCCGGCGGGCCGCTCCACGCGCTCGCCGCCGCTGACGGCGCGCTCCTCGGCACATCCGCCTCTCGGCTCTTCCGGTTCAGCGGGGGGGCGTGGACCGTCCCCGAGGTGCCACTCGTCGGTCGCCTCCTCGCGTCCGGCGCCGACGTGTTCGCTGCGCGCGGGCGCGGCTGGTTCCTCCGCTCCACCGACGCCGGCGTCACGTTCGACTCCGTGTCCGCGCCGTCGAGCCGCGCGCAGCTCCTCAGCCTCGACGCGTCCGCGCTAGTCGCGAACGCCTTCGACTCCCTCTTCGTCTCGACGGACCGCGGGGCGACGTGGAGCGCGCACCACGAGACGGCGTGGGTGACCGTCGGCTCGTCCACCTTCGAAGTGAACCTCGACATCCGCGACGCCACCGCCGAGGGCAACGCGGTGCTCGCGGCCGGCGCGGCGTACGTCTTCGGCGGCGTGTTCCGCCTCGCGCCCGGCGACACGACGTGGGTGCGCCTCCTGCACACGGGCCAGAACTCGCGCGTCGACGACCTCGCCCGCTTCGGTGGCCGCCTCTTCGCGGCCTCGACGGCGGGCGTCTACGTTTCCGACGACGGCGGGGCCACGTGGACGCCGCTGAGCGCGGGGCTCCCCACGGGGTCTGGGCCGTCCGTAGAGCTGTACCCCACCGCGGACGCGCTCTACGCGCACCATGCGTCAGCAGGCTTCTTCCGCCTCGACGGCACCTCGTGGACGCTGCTGCCTGCGCCGCCCTTCTCGTTCCCCCTCGCCGTCGCGGCGTCGGACCGGCTCTACGCCTCCGACATCGCGGTGGTCTACGCGTGGGACGGCGCGGCGTGGACGGCGCTCCCCGCGCACCTCGGCTCTTCGCCCTCCATGCTGGAGGCGCGCGGCGCGACGGCGACGGCGCGCAGCGAGGGCCGGCTCTGGCGCACGACCGACGCCGGGGACACCTGGGCAGCCATGGCACCGACGGGCGTGGGAGCGTCCCTGTTCGCGCCCCCGCTCGCGGTCGCTTCGACCCCCTCGGGGATCCGCCGCTCCTCCGATGACGGGGCGACGTGGGTCGCTGGCGGGACCGTCCCGCTCCCCCCCGCGCACACCGCCCTCCGGCCGACCACGTTCGTGGCACAGAGCGGCGCGTTCTGGGCAGCGTATTCGTTCCGCCGGTTTGGGAAGCACGGCATTCCGCTCGAAACGTTCGGCGGGGTCTACCGCTCGGGCGACGGCGGCGCGTCGTGGACCGATGCCACAGCCAACCTCCCGCCCACGACGCTCGGCCCGGCCCCGGTGGATGCGCTGTTCGCGGCGGGTGACCGCCTCTTCGCCCTCGTTCCGGCCGGCTGCTTTACCTCCACCGGGGGCAGCTGGACGATGGTGGCCTGCCCTGGCCCGTCTGTCCGCGCGCTCGTCCTCGTGGGGGGACGGTGGCTCGCGCTCGCGGGCGACGACCTCCGCGCGTCCGACGACCAGGGGATCACATGGGAGCTGGCCACCGCCGGCCTCCCGCTTCCCACCGATCCGACCGCGCTCGCGCGGTTCTGGTCCTCCGCGCGGATGGCCTCGCTCCCCGGCGGCAGCGCGTTCCTCGTAGCCGAGGTGGACGGCACGGTTCGCTCGTTCATCTACCACAGCCACGTGTGGGAGGAAAGTTCGCTGGTGTTCCCCGGCGGGATCACGTGGATGGGGTTCACGGCCGGCGGCGACGTCCTCTACGGCGGCTCGCTCGGGCGAGGCGCGTGGCGTGCTCCGCTCGCCATCGTGACGGCTATCGAGCCCCCCGGCAGCGACGGACCGGCGCTCGCGCTGTCGCTCCCCGCGCCGAGCCCGGCACGTGGAGTCGTTCACCTCGGCCTCTCGCTCGCGCACGCGCAAGGAGTAAAGGCCGCCGTGTACGATGCGTTGGGCCGCCGGGTCGCCGTTCTCCACGACGGGCCGCTCGCGGCGGGCACCCACCGCCTCACGCTCGATGCGGCGCGGCTCGCGCCGGGCGTCTACGTTGTTCGCGCCGAGGGGACCAACGTGGCCGTGGGCCGCCGCCTCGTCGTCGTGCGGTAGGCGCTATCCGACCCGAGCGAAGCCGAGGCTCTTCGGGGCGGTGAGGGCGAAGTGCTCGCGCGTCGCCTGGTGCGCTTCGTCTCGTAGCTCGGGGTCGCGCCCAGCGAGGGCGAAGGCAGCCTGGCGCGCCTCGCCCAGCAGCTCGGCATCCTTCACGAGGTCGGCGATCTTGAGGTCGGGCAGCCCGCTCTGGCGCGTCCCGAAGAAGTCGCCGGCGCCGCGGAGGCGGAGGTCCATTTCGGCGATCTCGAACCCGTCGGTGGTGGCGACCATCACGTCGAGGCGCTCGGCGGCCTCGGCCGAGCGGGGGTAGCCTGCCATCAGGAAGCAGTAGCTCTGCGTGCCGCCGCGCCCGACGCGCCCCCGGAGCTGGTGGAGCTGCGAGAGCCCGAACCGCTCGGCGTGCTCGATCACCATCACCGTCGCGTTCGGCACGTCCACGCCCACCTCGATCACGGTGGTGGCGACGAGGAGGTCGGTCTCGCCGTCCTTGAACCGCTGCATCGCCTCGTCCTTCTCGTACGCGAACATGCGCCCGTGGACGAGGTCGACGCGGTAGGGTCGGAAGCGCTCCTGAAGCTGGCGGTACCCGTTCTCGGCGTCCTGGAGGTCGAGCTTCTCCGACTCCTCTACGAGCGGGTAGACGACGTACGCTTGCCGCCCCTCGCGGAGCTGCGTTTTCACGAACTCGTACATCTCCTCGCGGCGCGTCTCCGAAAACAGCTTCGTCTCGATGGGCTTGCGGCCGGCAGGGAGCTCGTCCATCACGGTCACGTCGAGGTCGCCGTAGACGGTCATTGCGAGGGAGCGCGGGATGGGCGTGGCCGTCATCATCAGGACGTGCGGGCGGCGGCCCTTCTTGAACATCCGCGCGCGCTGGACGACGCCGAAGCGGTGCTGCTCGTCCACCACGGCGAGCCCGAGGTTATTGAAGGCGACGTTCTCCTCGATGAGCGCGTGCGTGCCGACGGCCACGTGTGCGCGGCCTTCAGCGAGGTCCGAGAGGATCTCCTCGCGGAGCTGCTTCCGCTGCCCGCCGATGAGGAGGCGCACCTCCACGCCGAGGGGTTCGAGGTAGCGGCGGAGGTTGGCGTAGTGCTGCTCGGTGAGGATCTCCGTCGGCGCCATGAACGCGCCCTGGAAGCCGGCGTCCACCGCCATCAGCAGCGCCGCCACGCCGACAATCGTCTTGCCCGAGCCGACGTCGCCCTGGAGGAGGCGATTCATCTGGTGCCCGCTCGCGGTGTCCTCGGCGATCTTCTGGAGCGCCTTCCGCTGCGCGCCTGTAAGCGGGAAGGGCAGCACGTCTTCGAGGAACCGCCGCGTGAGCGGGCCCGGCCCCGCGAGCACGGCGCCGGGCTGGCGTTGCTGCCGGCCCTTCGTGAGCGCGAGGAGCAGCTGGAGGAAAAAGAACTCCTCGAACTTGAGGCGCCGCCGCGCGCGGCCTAGCTCCGCGCGGTCTTTCGGGAAGTGGACGGCGCGGAGGGCCACGTTGCCGGCGATGAGGTCGTGCTGGGCGCGGACCCATTCGGGCAGCACCTCGGGGACCTCCGTGCCGTGCTCCTTGAGGAGGTGGTAGAGGAGGCGCCGGAACGCGCGGCTGTTCAGGCCCACCTTCTCCAGCGCCGCCCCGCCGGGGTAGAGCGGGATGATCCGGCCCGTAGCGAGGGCCGCCGTGTCGGCGTCGAGGAGGTCGAAGTCGGGGTGGGCGAGGGAGAACTGCTTCCCGAACTGCTCGGGCTTCCCGTGGAAGGCGACGCGGTCGCCAACGGCGAACGCGCGGCCGACCCACTGCGTGCCGCGGAACCACACGGCCTTCAGCGTGCCGCCGCTCTCGTCCTGCACGCGGAGCTCGAACCGCGCCTTCCCGTTCTTCCCCGGCACGAGCCCCTTCGCCACGACGGTGGCGACGACCGTGATGGGCCCGCTCACGTGCGCGAGCTCGCGGATGGGCGTGACGGTCGAGCGGTCGAGGTAGCGGCGGGGGTAGTAGCGGAGGAGGTCGCCGAACGTGCGGACGCCGCACTTCCGGAGCGGCTCGGCCCGGCGGGGCCCGACGCCCTTGAGGTCCGCGATGTCGCTGTCGAGCACGCTCATGGCCGCTGGAACTGGGGGAAGGAGCCGCGCATCAGGCGGGCCCACTTCGGCACCTGCGCTTCGACGGAGAACGCCTCGGCGCGGGCGCGCGCAGCCGAAGGGTCGAACGGCGGGTTGGCGCCCATGTATGTCCGCATCGCCGCCACGAGGTCGCGCACATTCCACGAGTCGACGACCGTTCCCATCTCGGGCTGGAGGAACTCCGCCACCCCGCCGGAGGGGAACGACACGAGGGGCTTCCCCAGCGCGGCGGCCTCCAGCATCACGAGCGGGAAGGGGTCCTCGCGGGAGGTCAGCACGAACCCGTCGCACACGGCGAGGTGGTCGTAGTAGCCGTCGGCGAGGTGATCGAGGACGTGGGCGTGGGGGAGCTCCGTCGCGATGCGCTTCGACATGTACCGGGCGAACCCTTCATTGGGGATGTGCCCGATCCACAGGAAGTGGGCGTTCTCGCCGGCGAAGTGCTGCGCCGCCTCGAAGAAGAGGTCGGGTCCTTTCCGGTAGTCGAACCGCCCCGACATGGCCCACACGAACGCGTCGTCGGGGATGCCGAGGGCACGGCGCGCGGCGCGTGGGCCCTCAGGAGACGGCGCGACGGCGCGCGTGTCCACCATCGAGTGCTGGAGCACGACGTTCCGCGCGCCGAACCGCTCGAGGCACTCGACGACCGGCGTGGAGCACCCGATGACGAGCGACGCGTTGGCGACCATCATCTCGATGTCGTCTCCGCTCACCATCACCCAGATGTACGGCATCTCGTGGGCGTGGAGGACGTACGGGATGCCAAGCCGGATCGCCATCCGCGCCACGTCCGGCATGATGACAGTGTTGAGGTACCAGAGGTCCGGCTGGAGCGCCGCGTGGGCCCGCGCGGTCACGGGGTCGAGCCGGTCGCGCCCGAGCGCGAACCGGCGCGCCTTGGAGAGCACCCGCCCGTACGTGGTGGGGGGCGCGGCCACGTAGGTCGGGATGTGGGGCGGCATCCGCGCCGGGAGGTCCCCTCCCTCGATGCACACCAGCGCGCCCTGGAGCTCGGCGGGGTCGGTCCCTTTCAGGAAGTGCCAGAGCACCGTCTCAGACCCCGACCGGCCTCCGTACGGCGTGAAGAACAGGACGCGCATCGATTACCGTGTGGTAACCCCGGCGCGACCTCTGCGCGCCCGGGGGAGGAAGTGGGCCCGGGGAAGGAAGTGGGCCCGGAAACTCGGGAAAGTCCGAGGGGAAAGCCACGCCGGGCGAGCGCGCGAAGCCGAGCGCATTTGGGCCGGAACTCAGGGGGTCGCTTCCAGCGCGGCAAGGATGGCGCTGAGCCGGATCCCCTCGTTGGCGGCGTACTCGCCGGGCTGCCCGTCGAGGCGGCGCACGCGGGTGTAGCCGGCGTGGTGGAGCCCCACCGCTTCCCACGCGCCGTTGAACACGGGGCTGCCGGAGCTGCCGGGGTCGGTGGGGGAGCGGTAGTGGAGGAAGCGCTCGTCGAACCCGAGGAACACGTTGTCTTGGAGCGAGAACGAGAGGGTCCGCCCGTGGGGGTGCCCGATGACGTAGAGCCGCCTCGTCCCGTCGGTGCGGGGGAGGGCGCGCGCGATGGCGCAGGGGGGGAGGGCGGGGGCTTCCTCCAGCGTGAGCACGGCAAAGTCGAGCTCGCCCGGCGGGGATTCGGCGAGGAGCTGCGCGACGCGGTAGCGGGTCGTGCCCCCGTCGGTGGCCTCGAAGGTGGCAAAGGCCTCGTCGGGGCGGAGCGCATCGCGCGTGGCGGGGTCGCCGCTGACGACGTGGCTGTTGGTGAGGAGGAGGCACGAGTGTCCGGCGAAGGGGCCGGCGAGGGCCTCGCCGGAAAGGAGGAACCCTGTTCCGATGCCAGCGCCGGTGTCCGTCTCGATGCGCGCGACGGAGCGGGCGCATTCCAGCCCCTGCCGGTACCACCGGAGCGTCTGGTACGCCTGCGCGCCCAGCACGAGTTCGAGCGTCTGCCCCGACGGCAGCCGCTCCTCGGAGGGGCCGCGCGCCTCGCCGCGCTGGAGGGTGACGTGGCCCAACTCGCGCGCGAGGAGCGCCGCGCGGATCAGGGACAAGAGGGGGGACACCGCGGTGAGCCCCCATACCTCGCGGAGCTGCCGTTCCGTGCTGGCCAGCTCGAAGGCTTCGGCGTCGGAGCAAGCCGTGTAGCGGCGCGCCCAGAGGAGGGCTTGCTCCGCTTCGCCGAGGGCGAGTGCGGCCTCCATGGCCGTCGCGAGGTCGAACGCCGGGAGTTCCTCCCCCCGCTCCTCGAGCGTGGCGCGCTTCGCGCGGAGGGTCCCCAAGAGCGACCCGGCCAGCGCGGCCGGGTCGGGCCCACCGTCGAGGGGCACCCCATCGCGGGCGGCGCGGGCAACGAGGGCGGCGGCGTTGATCCCATGCCACAGGTGCGCGTCGGGGTTCCGCTGGTACGCGGCGTGGTAGGTCGCGACCGCGCGGCGGAGGGCGGCCTGGACCCGCTCAAGGTGCGGCGCGCTGGCGTCGAGGTAACGCTGCTTGAAGACGCGCCCGAGGAGCCCGAGGGCCTCCGCTTCCTCCGCCGGGTCCGCCGCGTCGGCGGCGAGCCGCTCCAGCACGTGCTGCGCCGCCGACAGGAGGTGCTGGTCGAGGAGGGCCTGGGCGTACTGGCGGTGGACCTGGGGGTCATCCTGCCCCGCCTGGAGAAGGGCGTCGGCCACCCGCCCCATGGGCGCGAAGAACCGCTTCCGCCGCAGCGTGCTCAGGACGGCGCGCGCGGTCGCCACAGGCGGGGGCTCCGGGGCCGCGACGACCTCCGCGATGAACGCCCCGCACAGCTCGGCGACGCGGTCCCGGTCGAGCGCGTCGGCGGCGGCGCGGAGCGCGGGGAGGACGTCGTCGAAGGGCACGGGGTCAGAGGCCGAGCAGGGCGCGGAGGCGGTCGCGGACGACGCCGCGGCGCGCGTAGTTGAGGAAGCCGTGTCGCCAGCTCCCCTCGTTGGAGACCTCAAGATCATCGATGGCGGGCCGGCCCCCCCGCCGGTAGTCGTTGGCGAGGCGGGGGTCGAGCGCGCACACCACGTCGAGGGGGTCGTACACGTTCACCCACGGCCCACGCAGCTTGTCGGGCGAGGGGAAGCCGTCCTCCCGCGACCACCCGGGCTGGCCTGCGCCTTCCGGCCGGAGGCGGTCTTGCACCTCGTCGAGGCCGAGCGGGCTCCCGATGGTGACGACGGCATCGACGGCCGGGCACTCCGGCACGCGCACGAGGCAGTCGTACGCGACGATGGTGCCCATGCTGTGCGAGACGACGACGTGCGGGCCGCCCTCCGTCCGCTCAGCCCCCTCCTTGAGCGCCGCGACGAACCGCCGGCGGAGCTCTTCCTGCACCGCGTACGTATCGCCGGGGCGGGGGCTGCTGCTCGCGTTGAAGAGGTAGTGGTGGGCGTCGCGGATGAGGAGGCGGAGCACGCGACGCTTGATGAACCAGGGGAGAGGGATGCGTTCGAGCGCTTCGTACGCCCCGCGCGCCTCCGGCTCCACCGGCGCTTCGGCCGACGCTTCGCTATGCTCCACCCCCATCTTGGTGCCGAGCCGCTCCACGAAGGCGCGCCCTTCTGCGTCGAGGTCGCCCCACCCGCCCGCGGCCGAGGCGGCCTCGGCCGCGAGGGCTTCTGCTTCTTCCTCCGAGGTCGCCGCCTCGGTCGACGACGCTTCGGGGAGGGGCTCGGCGTAGAGCACGTCGGCCCAGTAGACCATCGAGGTGGTGACGCCGTGGTCGCCGAGGTCGAAGCCGTCGGGGTGGGCGAAGCCGTGCTCCCAGGAGCGGAGGAGCGCTTCGGCCGCAGGCTTGTTCGCCAGGCCATGGATGAACGTGACGTGCGGCATGCCAGCAGGGGGGACGCGAAGAGGGGAGCCTCCAAGAAAATAGAGGTGGAGGCCCGACGAGCCAGAGACGGCCCCGCCTACGGAAGGGCTTAAGCACCCCCGCCGTTGTCCCTACGGGCTCGCAGCGGGTTCAGCGGACGTCCCTGCACCTGCTATCCACAAGGTGCACCTGCGTAGAACGCCTCGTAGTGGGCGCGGAGGCTGCCCGGCTGGAGTGCCCCCCGCGTCACCTCCCGGATGAGGAAGTCGCGGACTGTTTCCCCGGACTCCGCGTACGAGCCCTCCTTCATCACGCGGTAGAGCGCCACCGCCAGCACGTGCATCCCGCCGTCTGCCCGGCACCAGTGCACCCGCGGCTCCCGGGCCACGCCCAGGCGCTCCAGCACGACCTGCTCCAGCGCCTGCACGACGTCCTCTTCCACGAACCCCTCGAAGGTATTGTAGCCGAGGGACGGGTCGTGGTGCTCTACCCGCTCCATCAGGAAGGAGTCTGCGCGCAGCCCCTCCAGCGCGGTACGAAGCTCGGTATCCGCAGCGAGGTCGTAGGGCGGATGCATCATCTCGTGCACGGCGTCCGGAAGCACGACGTCGAACGGCCAGGTGGTGGCGGTGAGGAAGCGGGTACCAGTAACCTTGATCCCGTGCGGCTTCACGAAGTGGAGGACGTAGACGGTGAGGGTGTCGAGCGGGGCCGGCCGGCCGGTGAGCCGGGCCGTCTCCCCGAGCACGTTGTACCCCGGGAGCTGGGGGGCCAGCTCGGCAATTCGCGCCTCTGCGCGTGGGCGGACCTCCGCCTCCCAGTACGCCGGGAACCCCACGTCCTCGTACCAGCCAAGGAGCACGCGGAGCTCCGGGACGACGATCTCGAAGAGCGGCCAGGCACTCGCGTATGGGGTCTGCTCGAACGACGCCTTGAGCGGGCCAGGGTCATCGAGCGCCGCGCGCATCTCGGGGATCGTCTCGGCGTCGGAGGCGGAAAAGACGAGCGTGAGGAACGCGGAGATGATCCCCCCGTTTTCGTCCTTCACCTCGCGTTTGAGCTCGGCGAGCGCCGCGCGCGCTGCGGGCGTGAGCAGCGCGTCGAACCGGGCATACTCATCGGGGTAGCGCTCGACGTAGAACGGGTCGCCCGTAAGGACCCCAAGAAAGGCGAGGGCGTCGTGCTTGAGCGAGGGGCGTAGCACCCATACCGTGGTGTCGCGCGGCTCGTCTAGCTCGACGGCTGGCGTTGAAGCGTGCGAGGGGTCCTGCGGGGCCAGGGCGGAACCCGTTCGGCAGCCGAAGAGGGCCCCGCACAGGACGACGATGCCTGCGACACCCACAGGGACGACCACGCGAAAGAGTGCAGCGGCGAGCGGGGGGATCGACGTAGCCATAGGGCAGGATAGGCTATCCCCTGCCCTCGTTCTTGAACCACACCGGCGAAGTAGAACGAACCTTGCGCAGGGCGGGCCTCAGCGTCCGCGAGCAGCGCGGCGGTAGCGGCCGGGCGTCGTGCCCACCAGTGCCTTGAACGTCCGGCCAAGGTGGCTCTGGTCAGCAAACCCCGTGGCGAGCGCGATCTCCACAAGGGAGGCGTCCGTGTCTTCGAGGGCGCGCCGCGCGTGCTCCACACGGAGGCGACGGACGTATTCCCCGACCGTGCACCCCTGGTGCGTGAGGAATGCGCGGGCGAGGTGGGCCGGATGCACGCCCACCGTCGTAGCCACTTCGTCGAGCGAGAGCCGTTCGTCGAACCGCGCCTGGAGCAGGTCGAGGCACCGGTCAATCCAGGGCGGCGGGTGCCGTCGGGGCGCGGTGCTGCGGCGGCGGCGCCCCAGTTCACCTACGAGGGCCAGCGCCAGCCCTTCCGCCACGAGCGGCGAGAGGTCGTTGGGATGCCGGGCCTCCCGGTGGAGCCGCGCGGCCAGCGTGCTCGTCGGGCCGAGCGGGAGGTGGAGCGGCGTATCGAGCGGCACCGCGGCGTCGGCTGCGCGACGGGCCCAAGCCTCGCTGAGCTCTACGTTGAAGCAGCGACCCCCGGTCCGCTCGAACCGGTCGGCGTGGGGTGCGCTGGCCGGGTGGAAGGTGACGCTCGCGGGCCGGCACGTCCACTCCAGCGCCCCATCCACCTGCTCGGCATACGAGCCCGCGAGGACGAGGCAGAAGTAAGCGTTGGTGTGGGCGTGCCGCGGGACCCGGCAGTGCGGGGGGTATGCCGTCTCCGTCAGCGTGAGGCCATCGAGGTGCCTGGTCCGGAGCACGGCGCCATAGAACTCCCCGCTCCGCAGCAATACTTCCGGCTTCATAGGGGGGCCTCCGGGTCACGAATCCGGGTGCAACACCCCGCGCCCGCGCGGGTTCGTTCGGTCGCCATGCTTGGGCGGTCGAAGCCCTTGCAGCGAGCCCTCAGGGCGGGCAGGAGGGGGTGGGCCCGGCACCAAGTCCGGAATATCACCCATCCGGAGAAAGAAGGAAGATCGGGATGAGAATGGTCGCTGAAGCCAATCGGCGGTCGCTTCGGGACCTCACTGACCGGGCGTAAGCGGATCTAGCGGGAGGCTCCGAGTGGACACTTCGGAGGACAGTGCATCAGCCCCGTGTTTCAACTTTACAAGTGCGGGGGGGTCGGGCTGAGCAGCTTGGTCGAGACGTCCGCCGCTATGCCGGAACGGCAGCGCCGCCGCGGCGGGCGCGGCTTCGAGTGCCCGGCGCGGGTTCACTGGTGGGCTCGGGTGGGACCGGTCCGCTCGGTGGAACTCGATGCCGGCGCGGCCCGCCCTCCTCGCGGGGGACGGGCCGTCTACGTTTGCGGGT
>DASPKS010000130.1:0-30975 GCA_035628035.1 Rubricoccaceae bacterium | reverse complement strand
GCGTCTGGATCGAGGTGTCGAGCGCGGCCCGGTCTACGGCCTCGTCGGTGAGGAGCCGGAGCGCCGACCCTATCAGTGAGTTGTGTTGCCCGAGCGCACGGGCCGCACGATCCAGGCCCTGGTCCAGCGGAATCTCTTGGGCCCGCGCTACGAGCAGCCCGAAGGTGACGGCCTGTGCGTAGCCGTCGGCGAACTCCTTGTCATTCGCGTTCGGGAAGAGCAGCTTGCGCCAATCGGCAGCGAGGTTGGTCAGCGCCTCGTTCCGCTGCTCCATCTGCTCCAGCACTTCGTCGCGCAGCAGCCGGCACAGCCGCGCGCTCGTGTCGGCAAGCTGCCGGGCCGTGCGCGGCGGCGTTGGCTCCCACCCGAGAAAGCTTTGGAACAACCACAGCAGCGCGGGCGGTGCAGCAAGGTTCGCCCCATCGGCCACCACATCGCCAAGATGGACGACCTCGTCTACTAGCTCACCGTTCCGCCAGAGGCTGAACGCATTGCCGTCGGTGTAGATGAGGTTGGGGAGCGCCTTCAGCTTCTCCCACTGCGCCTTGTCATGCTTCGCTGTGAACTTGCGCGGGTCCGCTCCCTTCCCAGGAGCTTTCACCTCGATGAAGCCGACCGACGCGTTCTGGACGGCGACGGCAAAATCAGGTCGGGTTTTGAGATCCGCGAGTGAGGTCTCGCCGACGACCGCGACATCCTGTGCCCTGAATCCACTCAGGGCGGCGAGATCTGCAACCAATTTCTCTAATGGGGCCCTGAGTTGATCCTCGGGCTCACCGCTCGCAGCCGGGTTGGTAAGCTTGGCCCTCGCCGAAGCACCAAACGCGGAAATCGCCTCGCGGAATTTCTGGTCTGACATGGATGAAGAGGATGTCCTCGGAAAGGTAGTTGTTGACCGACACTCGCCGTTCCTCCTACTCCCACGTGCTACCTGTCCATAAGCGTCCTCGACGGCATCGGCAACACTCCCACGGCGCGCTCTCGCGCATCGTCCCGCCCGAGGTGGGCGTCTTCGCTTGCGAATGTGCGCGGCCCGGCGTAGCGTGGGGGATCCCTCTAGCCCAGGCCCCTATGAACGCGCTCTTTGCTCTCCCGGCCAGGGCCGCCCTGGCCGCCGCGTGCCTCGCCCTCGCCGCCTGCACGCCGACCCAGCAGGCGCAGCGGACCCCGGCGGCGCGGCCCGCCCCGTCGCCGGCCCCCGCCGCGCACGGCTCCCACGACGCCGACCACCTCATGGTCACCCCCGCCGACGTGCGGTGGAGCCCCGGCCCGCCCTCGCTCCCCCCCGGCGCCCGCGCGATGGCCGTCGAGGGGAACCCCGCCGAGGCCGGCCCCTTCACGCTGCGGCTGTGGTTCCCGGCCGGGTACCGCATCGCCCCCCACTCCCACCCGGCCGTCGAGCACATCACCGTGATCTCGGGCACGTTCTACATGGGGCTCGGCGAGACGTTCGACCGGGCGGCCATGCGCGCCCTCCCCGCCGGGAGCTTCGCCATGATGAACACGGGCACGCGCCACTTCGCCCGGACGGACGAGGAGACGGTCGTCCAGCTCCACGGGATGGGCCCGTGGGGGATCACCTACGTCAACCCCGCCGACGACCCCCGCAACGCGACGTCGGACTAGCGCCCCCTCGCGCCGGAGGACCGCGTGAAAGCCGCGGAGGCCCCACCGGGTGCGCGCCCGGTGGGGCCTCCCTTTGCTGCTCGCCGCCGCCCCGCTACCGCGCCACCACCACCTTCCGCGTGAGCGCCGCCGCCGCCCCCGTCACGCGGAGGAGGTACACCCCCGGCGGGAGCGCCGACACGTCCACCTCGACGGCCTGCGCCACGCCCGCCGCGAGGGCGCCCTCGAACGCGACGCCGAGGCGGCGGCCGAGGAGGTCGAGCACCTCCACGCGGACGCGCTGCGCCTCCCGCGCCGTCAGCGTGGCCGAGGCGCGCGCCGCCGCGGGGTGGGGGCGGAGCGGCGAGAGCACGAGCGCGCCGGCCGCGCCGGCCGGGACGTCCTCGGCGGCGACGGGCGTGCCGCGCAGCTGCGCCACGAACACGTCGAAGTCCCCGGCGCTCGTGAGCGTGGACGGACCGAACTGCGCCGTGCCCGCGAACTGCCCCGTGACGTAGACGAAGCCCCCGCCGCCCGTGGCGGCGTCCGCGCCGACGTCCGCCAGGTTCCCCCCGGCGCGCTGCACCCACACCACGTCGCCCGCCGCGGAGTACTTCGCGACGAACACGTCCTCCGCCCCCGCGCTCGTGACGGTCGCCGTGCCGAAGGTGGCCGTGCCCAAGAACAGGCCCGTGGCGTAGGCGTCGCCCCCGGCCTCCGCCGCGACGCCGAAGCCGCGGTCGAAGCCGGGGCCGCCGCCGCGCCGCGCCCAGAGCACCTCGCCCGTCGGGGCGTGCTTCACCACGAACACGTCGTGCTCCGGGCCGGCGCTCGTGAGCGTGAACGCGCCGAACTGCGCCGTAGCAGCGAAGAGCCCCGTGACGTAGGCGTTCCCCGCCGCGTCCACGGCGACGCCGTTGCCGAAGTCGAGGTCCGGGCCGCCCCCGCTCCGCGCCCAGAGCGCCTGGCCGTTCGGGTCGTACCGCGCCACGAACAGGTCGCCGCCCCCGGCGCTTGCGACGGTGAACGCGCCGAACGTGGCCGTGCCGTTGAAGCTGCCCGCGACGTACGCATTCCCCGCCGCGTCCACCGCGGCGGCCAGCGCCTCGTCCACGGCGGGGCCGCCCCCGCTCCGCGCCCAGAGCACCTCGCCCGTGGGCGCGTACTTCACGATGAACGCGTCGCCCTGGCCGACGTTCGTGAGCGTGAACGGGCCGAACGTGGCCGTGCCGTTGAAGTTGCCCGCGACGTACGCGTTCCCCGCCGCGTCCACGCCGACATCCCAGCCCTGGTCGAAGCCGGTCCCGCCGCCGCGCTGCACCCAGAGCACGTCGCCCGTGGGCGAGTACTTCGCGACGAACACGTCGCCGAAGCCGGCGCTCGTGAGGGTGAACGGGCCGAAGTCGGCCGTCCCTTGGAAGCCGCCCGTGACGTAGACGTTGCCGGCCGCGTCCACCGCGACACCCTGACCCCGGTCGTAGGCCGTGCCGCCGCCGCGCCGCGCCCAGAGCACCTCCCCTGTGGGGGCGTGCTTCACCACGAACGCGTCGTCCGTGAGGGGGCCCGTCCCGGCGCTGGTGAGGGTGAACGCGCCGAACTGCGCCGTGCCGTTGAAGTTGCCCGTGGCGTAGGCGTTCCCCGCGGCGTCCGCCGCAACGTCCCCGCCGGAGTCGGAGCCGGGGCCGCCGCCCTGCTGCGCCCACTGCCACTCTTGCGCGGAGGGGGTGGCGCCCACGAGGGCGAGCGTGAGGAGGGCGAAGCGGCGGAGGCGGCGCGGGGCGTCCATGGCGGGGAGGGGCTGTAGAGGAGCGGAGCGCGCTACGAGGGCGCCCTCTCGCTCGGGTGCGCACGAATGAGCGTGCCCTCCCCCACGCAGACCGTGCGGCGACCCCGCCGAGGGGGCGGCGCGGAGCAGCGGTCGTCAACGACGTGTCCGTACACGACGCCCCAACGAGAGGACCGTTCCCTTCGAACCCCCGCCGAAACCCCGCCGGGCACGCCCGGCATGGCGCTCTTCTGCCCGTGCCCCCCTCCCGCACGGGCGCCCCCGCGTCGAACGGGCGGGGGGTTTGGAAATCCGGGCCCGACCCCTTTTCTTGCGGCCCCACCACTCTACCCTCCCTCCCATGCACCTCCTCCGCTACGTCTCCTTCGCGGCCCTCGCCGCGCTCGTCCTGGCCGCCCCCGCCGCCGCGCAGTCGCCCGAGGAGCGCGAGGCGCTGGGGCTCCCCGACGGCGCCCCCTCGATCCGCCCCGCCGGCACCGACGCCTGGGACGGCACGAACGACGTCCTCGCCGTCGTGGACTCCGAGAACGACCAGGTCATCCTGCTCGACCCCAACACGGGCAACCTCATCGACCCGGCGTTCCTCAACACCGCCCCCGGCGCCCTCGGCACGCCGAAGCACGCCATCGCGAACTTCACCGCCACCGGGCTCTTCATCTCCGACCAGATCGACGACGTCGTCTACGAGTACGACTCGAACGGCGACAGCGTCCGCGTCTTCGCGCCGGCCGGCGGGCCGAACCCGGCCATCCTCGACAACATCATCGGGCTGCGGATCTCCCCGTCGGGGACCGAGCTGTGGGTGACCGTCACCGGCGGCACCAACCAGGACGCCGTCGCGCGGTTCGACCAGAGCGGGAACTACCTCGGCAACCTCATCGCCAACGGCGCCGGCGGGCTCGACGGCCCCTTCGACGTCGACGTCTACCAGAACACCCTCCTCGTCACCGCCATCGGCACCGACGACATCCTCCGGTACAGCCTCGCCGGCGCGTTCCTCGGCGTGTTCCACGCTTCCGACGGCGCCGCCGGCATCGACTTCCCGCAGCAGCTCGACGTGACGACGACGAGCGGGAACGTGCTCGCGGCGGGGTTCAGCGCGCCCAGCGGGGTGTTCGAGTACAACAGCACGGGCGCGGAGGTCGGGCGGTACACCCCCGTCACGGGCGTCCGCGGGGTGTACGAGCTGCCCACCGGCAACATCCTCACGACGAGCGGCACCGGCGTCCACGAGATCACGCGGGCCGGCGCGCTCGTGCGCACCATCGTCCCGGGCGTGAGCGCGCAGTACATCGAGCTCATCCCCGGCTCGGCCGTCCCCGTCGAGATGCTGTACTTCGAGGGGGCCGCCTCCGGCCGCGACGCCCTCCTCTCGTGGGGGACCGCCTCCGAGACGAACAACGCCGGGTTCGAGGTCCTCACGCGGCGCGACGGCGCGTGGGCCGCCCTCGGGTTCGTCGAGGGCCACGGCACGACGACGGAGGCGCAGGCCTACACCTTCCGCGCCGTCGACCTCGACCCGGGCACGCACGCCTTCCGCCTCCGCCAGGTGGACTACGACGGGGCCAGCGAGTTCTCGGACGCGGTGGAGGTGACCATCGGCGTGCCGGGGAGCCACCTCCTCACGCAGGCCTACCCCAACCCGTTCAACCCGAGCGCGAGCTTCACCCTCGCCGTCGCGCAGACGCAGGCCGTCACGGTCGCGCTCTACGACGCGCTCGGGCGCCGCGTGGCGACGCTGTTCGAGGGGACGCTGGAGGGCGGCGCCGCGCAGCGGCTGACCATCGACGGGCGGGGCCTCCCGAGCGGGGTGTACCACTACCGCGCCGCGGGCGAGACGTTCGTCGAGAGCCGGAGCGTCGTGCTGATGAAGTGAGGGCGGCGACACGCCGAAGGATCGCGGGGCCCCGCCGGATGCGCATCCGGCGGGGCCCTCGTTTTCTAGCCGCGTCTGCTCCGCTGTCGAGCGCGGGCGCCCGCCATACGGCGTGCGGCCCATCGGGGGTATCCTCGGTCTCCCCTCACGCACCGCCCGCCCATGAGCGTCCTCGACGGCATCGGGAACACCCCCCTCGTCGCCCTCACCCGCGTCGTCCCGCCGGGCGCGGCGCGCGTCCTCGCCAAGCTGGAGTGGGCCAACCCCACCGGGAGCATGAAGGACCGCGTGGCCCTCGCGATGGTCACCGCCGCCGAGCGCGACGGCCGCCTCCGCCCCGGCGGCACCGTCGTCGAGTACACCGCCGGCACCACGGGGATCTCCCTCGCGCTCGTGTGCGCGGCGAAGGGGTACCCCCTCAAGATCGTCTTCTCCGACGCCTTCAGCGAGGAGAAGGGCCGCACGATGCGCGCCCTCGGCGCCGAGGTCGTCCGCGTCCCCAGCGACGCGGGGCGGATCACGGCCGACCTCATCCAGCGGATGATCGAGGCGGCCCGCGTGCTGAGCGATCAACCGGGCCACTGGTGGTCCGACCAGCTCCGCAACGAGGACGCCGTGGCGGGCTACCACCCGCTCGGGGAGGAGGTCGCCGCGCAGACCGCCGGGCAGGTGGACGCGTTCGTCCACGCCGTCAGCACGGCGCACTCGATCCACGGCACGGCCGAGGCCCTCCGCCCCCACGCCCCGGGCCTCCGCGTGGTGGCCGTCGAGCCGGCCGAGTCGGCGGTGCTCTCGGGCGGGCCCTCGGGCGCGCACAAGATCGAGGGGATCGGGGTCGGGTTCGTCCCGCCGCTGTGGCGCCCCCACGAGGTCGACGAGATCCTGACCGTGACGACGGACGAGGCGAAGGCGATGGCGCGGCGGCTCGCCCGCGAGGAGGGGATCTTCGCGGGGACGTCGTCGGGCGCCAACATCGTCGCCGCGCTCCGTGTGGCCGAGCGGCTCGGCCCCGGGAAGACCGTCGTCACGCTCGTCGTCGACTCCGGCCTCCGCTACCTCAGCACCGACGTGTTCCAGCCGGCCGAGGCGCCCTCCTGAGGAGGCCCCTCCGGGGCCTACGCGCCGGTGACGTACCCCTCGCGGCCGGCCTCGTGCGCCGGCACGGGCGGCTGTGCCGGAGTCGCGTCGAGGTAGAGCACCCCCCGGAGCGCCTGCAACCCGACACGCGCGACCTCGTCCGCCACGGCCGCGGCCACGCCGTCCTCCCCCGCTGTTCCGCCCCTCTCCCACTGCCGCCACCGGCGGTCGGAGACGTCCACCTCCACGCGGCGCTGGGTGAGCCCTTCGCGGACGTAGACGACGTAGCAGTGGAGGGCACCCCGGGCGGCGTACGAGAGCCCCTGGGGCCGGGAGATGTGAACCACGAGAAGGCCGTACGTCCGCACGGCGGGGTCCGGTGCCGTAGCGGGGGAGAGGAGCGCCGGGCGCCGCCCGGCTTCAGGAGTGAACCGCCGCGCCCGCGCGAAGTTGCCGCGCGGGCGCGCTATTGCTCTCCGCCCGGGGGCACGGGGGAGGGGGACCGGGTAAACGAGGAGGGAGGGCCCGCTTTAGCCAGCGGGCCCTCCCCGGGAGCCGAGAGCCCCGGCAGGCTACCGGATGTCGCGGCGGTCCGTGTCGCGCCGGCGCATGAGGCCGGCCAGCCCGGCCAGCCCGAGCAGGCCGATCCAGCCGAGGTCCATGCCGTCGTCGTTCTGGGTGGTGCCGTCGCCGTCGTCGGGCTGCGCATAGGCGGGACTGCTCACGAGCAGCGCCGTCCCGAGGGCGAGGGCGCGGAAGAAGGGGGTAAGCTGGGTCATGGGGAGAGGGGTTAGGGAGAGCGGCCAGAGGAGAGGGGGCCGGTTCAACGGGGCCCCCATCTCCAGGTTCGCCGGGAGCAAAAAACGGAAGCCCGCCGGGCCGCTCGCGTAGACGGAGCGGTGCCCCGCCGCCGCGTGAGCCGGGTGCGCGTGCCCCTGCGCGGCGGCACAGGGGGCACCCTCGCGGAGGCTGGAAGCGGGCGGGCCGGCGGCGCTATCCTCCGGGCGGTCGTTGCCCCCCATGCGTAGCCTCACCCTCCTCGGGTTCGTCCTCGTCTCCCTGGCCGCGCTCGTCGTCGGCCCAGTCGTGGTGGCAGAGCGGAACGGGGCGCTCCGGCGGGAGCTGACGGAGGTCGTGGGCCCGCTCGCCTCCGCGATCAGCGCGCTGGAGCGCGGCGCGGCAGCGGAGGTGGCCGCGGCGCGGGGGTACGCCCTCACCGGCGACACCCTCCTCCTCGGGCGGCTCCGGGCCTGGCACGCCGGGACCGACGCCGTCGCCCGCCGCCTCGGCGGGCTGGCGCCCCGGGCCGACGCCGCGCTGGCCGAGCGCGTCGGCGTCGTGCTCCGCGCGCGGCGCGCGTGGGTGGGCACGGTAGAAGCCCTCGCGCGCGGCGACCTCTCGCGGACGGCCTACGCGGCGGTGCTCCCCGAGCAGCAGCGGCGGTACGAGGCGCTCCTCTACGCCCTCGCGCGGGCCGACGCCGCCGCGGCGGCGGCCACGGCCGCGCGGCGCGCGCGGATCGCACGGGCCGAGCGGATCGGCGCGTGGACCACGGCCCTCCTCGCCCTCCTCGCCTTCGGGGCGGCCGCCGCCACGCTCCGCCTGGGCCGCCGGCTCGGCACGGCCACGGCCGACGTGGCCCGCTGGAGCCGCGAGGACGAGGCGCTCCGGCAGATCGCCACCCTCCTCGCCGCGCACGGCACCGCCGAAGCCCTCGACCGCGTGGCCGACGCCGCGCGCGAGGTCGCGGGCGGGACGGGCGCCCTCGTCGAAGGGGTCGACTTCGACCGCCAGGAGATCGAGGTGCTCGCGACGTCGGGAACGAGTGTGATCCCGGTGGGCGTGCGCGCGCCCTACCCCGGCTCGCTCGCGGAGGAGGTCATCAAGAAACGGCACCCGGAGGTGACCGATGTGGATACGGTCGAGCGGGAGGGGCGCCCGACGGCCGCCCTCCTCTCCGAGGCGTGCGTGCGGTGCCGCCTCGCCGTGGTGCCGCTGTTCTCGGAGGGGGAGCCGATGGGCGCGCTCGTCGTGACGCGGGCGCCCGACCACCCGCCGTTCGGGGAGGACGAGGTCCACCGCCTCCAGCTCCTCGCCGACCTCTCGACGCTCGGCATCCGCCAGGTCCAGCACGTCGAGGCGCTCCGCCGGAGCGAGGCGGCCCTAGAGGCGCGCGTGCGCGAGCGGACGGCGCAGGCGCGCCACCTCGCCAGCGCGCTCGCCCTCGCCGAGCAGGGGGAGCGCCGCGCGCTCGCGCACGTCCTCCACGACGACCTCCAGCAGATGCTCTACGGCGTGCGCGTGGTGCTGCGGCGGGCCCGGGGCAAGGGCGGCGCGCAGGACGCCGCGGTCGACGCCGCCGACGCCCTCGCCGAGGAGGCCCTCACGCTCACGCGGCGGCTCACGGTGGACCTCAGCCCGCCCGTGCTCAAGGGCGAGGGGCTCGCCGAGGCGCTCCGGTGGCTCGCGGGCCACGTCGAGGAGCGGTTCGGCCTCCCCGTCCTGGTGGACGCGCCCGAGGGGCTCACCGTGCCGCAGCCCGACGTCCGCGCGCTCCTCTTCCAGGTCGTCCGTGAGCTCCTCTGGACGGCGGTCAAGCACGCCCAGGCTACGCGGGCCCGGGTCGCCGTCGCCGAAGCCGACGGCGTGCTGCGGATCGTGGTGGACGACGACGGAGTAGGGGCCGCCGGGCCGGCCACGGAGGCGGCCACGCCACCCGGCGAGGCGCTCGCGTGGGCGCGCGAGCGCCTCGCCCTCTTCGACGGGCAGCTGGACGTCGGCCCCACACCCGAGCGGGGAACGCGCGCCGTCGTCACGTTCCCCCTCGCCCACCTCCACCGCGCCGGCACCTTCGCCGCCCCGTGACGTTCGACGGCCCGCTTCTCGATCTGCCCCGGCCTATGGATGATCCTGTCCCGAAGCGCCGCGTGCTCGTCGTCGAGGACCACCCCCTCATCCGGCGGCTCGTCAGCGACCTCCTCGGGGAGTGCCCCGGCGTGGAGGTCAGCGCCGCGGTGGCGTCGGCCGAAGAGGGCCTCACGGTTCTAGACGGCGGGGCGTACGACCTCCACGTCGTGGACGTGTCGCTGCCCGGGATGAACGGGATCGAGTTCGTGCGGCGCGTGCAGACGAGGGACCCCGCCGCTGCTTGTCTCATGCTCTCCGCGCACGCGCAGCCGGTCTACGCCGCCGAAGCGCGGAAGGCCGGCGCGCGCGGGTACGTCCTCAAGGACGACCCGGACGCGCTCCTCGAAGCCGTCCGGGTCGTCCTCGACGGGGGGACGTTCTTCTGACGGAGCGCTCCGCTACCGCGCGAGCGTCACGGCGCGCGACGCGGTGCCCCTCGGGCCGACGGCGCGGACGAGATACACCCCGCTCGGGAGCGTGGCCGCGTCGAACGTGAGCGTGAGCGGGCCCGCCGCCACCGGCCCCTCGTGGAGCAGCGCCACCTCGCGGCCGAGCGCGTCGACCACCGCCACGCGGAGGGTCTGCGCCGCGCCCACCGTCAGTGTGAGGGTCGTCTGCGGGTTGAACGGGTTCGGGTACGCCGAAGAGAGCGCGAACCCGACCGGCGCCTCCGGGCTATCCTCGGCCGACGACGGCAGCGTCCCGTCATCGGCGTAGCGAAGGACGAACCCGTCGCCGAGCCCCTGCTCGGTGAGGAGGACCTCGCCGGGGCCGGGGTCCACGTCCATCGTCCCCTCGAACGTGCCCACGGCGAAGACGCCGCTGAGGAAGGGCGAGAGGGCGAGCTCGTTCACGGTCGCGGCGGACTCCACCGCCCCCGCGTGGTTCACCCACACGAGCGCGGGCCGCTGCCCCGAGCCGCCCGTGGTGTACCGCGCCACGAAGAAGTCGTCGAACCCGATGGCGGTCTGGTTCGAGGTGCCCGCGCCGGGGTCGAAGTCCACGGTGTCGCCGAAGGAGCCGCCTACGTAGAGGGCGCCGTCGCGGACGACGAGATCGTTCCCCGTCTCGAAGGCGCCGCTGCCGAGGGGGAACGCCCAGTGGAACCCGCCGAGGACGCCGTAGCGCGCCACGAAGGCGTCCTGCTGGCCGGCGCTCGTGAGGACCTCCGTGGCGCCGCCGGGGTCGAAGTCGGCCGTGCCGCGGAAGAACCCCGTCACGTACGTGTTGAGCGCGTCGTCGACGGCGATCCCGAACCCCCCGTCGAAGGACTCGTCGCCGATGCCGAACCCCCACTCGAACGCGGGCCCGGTGGCGGGGCCATCGGCGGCGTAGCGCGCCACGTAGACGTCGTTGAACCCGTCGCCGGCGTTGAGGATGACCTCGCCGGGGCCGCCCTGGAAGTCGGCCGCGGAAGAGAACATCCCGGTGGCCCACACGTGGCCGTCGCGGGCGGTGACGTCGGCGCCCTCGTCGAAGTCGGCGCCGGAGCCGGCCGTCCCGATGTTGAACGCCCACCGGAACGCGCCGCCGACGGTATAGGAGGCGAGGAAGGCGTCCTCGCCGCTGTTGGCCGTGACGAAGTGCGTGCCCGGACCGGGGTCGAAGTCGGACGTGCCCTCGACGCCGCCCGTCACGAACACCCGGTGGCGATCTACGGCGATGTCGCCGGCGTAGTTGAAGTCCTCGTCGCCGAGCGCGAAGGCCCACCGGAACGAGCCGTCGGTGTTGTAGGAGGCGACGAAGACGGCCTGGGAGCCCTGCGGGGTGAGGGTGAACGTGCCCGGGCCGGGGTCGAAGTCGACCGGCCCGCTGAAGTGGCCGGTGACGTACACGTCGCCGGTGGAGTCGGAGGCGACCCCGTTCACGACGTCGGTGCTGCCGCTGCCAAGCGCGACGACCCACGCGAAGGAGCCGTCGGAGGCGTAGGCGGCGACGTAGGCGTCGTCGAACCCGACGGCGGTGCGGGTGACGACGTCGGGGCCGGGGTCGAAGTCGACCGTCTCCTCGAACGCGCCTCCCACGACGAGGAGGCCGCCCGGGCCGACGTCGACAGCGAAGGCGTCGTCGAAGCCGCCGCTGCCGAGGGCGAAGGGGAGCTGGGCGTGGGCGGGCGCTGCGGCGAGCAGCCCGATCCCCACGAGGGCGTAGCGAAAGCAGTCCATCGGTGGTGGTGGAGGAGGAACGCGGGAGGCTACGACGCAAAAAAGGGTCGTCACAAGAAGGAGGTCCGCCGATTCGGAGCGCCCCCGCTCTTTGCACACGGGGCCTACCCCCTGTGCACGGCCGTCGCGGTGCGCACGACGCGCCTACCAGGGGGGCGCCCAGTCGGGGCTGACGAAGCGGCGGTGCTTCGGGAGCGCGTCGAGGGCGGCGGTCTCCTCGTCCGAGAGCTGGAAGTCGAGCGCGGCGAGGTTCGCTTCGAGGTGCTCGCGCGTGGAGGCCTTCGGGATCACGGCCACGCGGTCCTGGCGGAGGAGCCACGCGAGGGCGATGTGCGAGGCGCTCACACCGTGGACAGCGGCGATCGTCTGCACCGTCTCGTCCTTCGCCACGCGCCCCCGTGCAAGCGGGCTGTACGCCGTGAGCACCATCCCGCGCGGCCGGACGACGTCGAGGACGTCTTCCTGTCCGAGGAGGATGTGATACTCCACCTGGTCGCACGCGAGGTCGGGCGCGAGGGCGAGCGCTTCTTGGAGGAGCGGCGCGGGGAAGTTGCTCACGCCGATGAGCCGCGCCTTTCCGGCGGCCTGGACTTCCTGTAGGGCGCCGAGCGTCTCGTCGAGCGGCACCGCCTCGTTCGGCCAGTGGACGAGGAGGAGGTCCACGTAGTCGGTGCCGAGGCGCCGGAGGCTTCCGGCGACGGCGTGCGGGAGGTCGGCACGGCGGAGGTGGTCGCGCCACACCTTCGTCGTGAGGAAGACGTCGGCGCGAGGGACGCCGCTGTCGGCCATCCCTCGGCGCACCGCCTCCTCGTTCTCGTACATCTCGGCGGTGTCGACGTGGCGGTAGCCGACGGCGAGGGCGTCGGCGACGGCGCGGCGGCAGGCGTCGCCGCGGAGGAGCCACGTGCCGAGCCCGAGCACGGGCATCGGCACGCCGTGAACGTCGAGGGCGCGCATGGAGGGGGCGGTGGAGCAGAGGCGCCTGCCTCGAACGCGCGCGGCGCGGCGGGGTTTTAGCCGCCGGCCGGCGGGGCCCAGGCCGTGAGGAAGGCGCGGACGGCCTCGGCGTTGTAGCTGGGGCCCTCCTCCAGCTCGCTCGTCCCCTGCGAGTGGAGGAACGTGCCGTCGGCGTTGAGGACGAAGAGGTGGGGGTAGCCGGGGATCTCGGGGTAGGCCGAGAGGAACGCCGCGTTCATGTTCTCCTCGCTCACGTTCACCTTCACGAGCACGAACGCATCGTCGCGGAGCGCCTTGAGGTCGGGGTTCGCCTCGAAGAAGGCGTCCATGCGGTGGCACCAGATGCACCACTCGCCGCCGACGTCGAGGAGGATCCGCTTGCCCTCGCGGCGGGCCACCTCCGACGCGGCGCGCACGTCGGCCGCCGGGTCGCGCGCGGGGTCGAAGCGGACCGCGTAGGCCGCCGCAGAGGTGTCGCGGGCGGCCTCAAAGGGGTTCGGCACCGGCGTCGCAGACGCGTTGGAAGGAGTAGTGGGCGGGGCGGGGTCCGACCGCGCAGGCGTCGCGCCGGAGGCCACGGTGCGGGCGCCCTGCGCGCATCCGGTGAGCGCGACGGCGATCAGTAGGGCGAGGACGGACAGGCGCATGGGCGTAGCGGGAGGGACCGCCGGCAAGGTAGCGTGCTCAGAACGGGACGGTGGCCTGGAGGCGGTAGTAGAGGTCCGCGTCGTCCCACACGAGGTCCTCGGCGCCGACGCGGTGCCACGGCAGCGCCACGCCGAGGGCGTGCGTGAGGCGGAAGGGGCCGAGGCCCAGCTCGTTCTTCGCCTCCAGCCCCACGCCCGTCCGCCGGATGGCCGCGTCGACATCCGAGCCGGTCCACACCATCCCGGCGTCGACGAAGCCGACGAAGGAGGTCTGCCCCAGCTCGACGAACCCGAACAGCCGCGTGTCAAGGTCGAGCACGGGCGGCGTGCGGTACTCGATGGTCCCGAAGAGCACGCGGTCGCCGACAGCGTAGCGGCGGTAGCCGCGCACGCGCTCGGCGTCGTCGAGCGTGAGCGTGCCGACGAAGGGGATCTGGAGGTCGACGTCGTCGTAGCGGGAGAGGCCGAGGACGTCCTGCGCGAGGCTCTCGCCGAAGCGGGCCGTCGCGCGCCCGTACACGAACACGTTGCCGATGCCGAGCGTGGGCGAGATCCAGTACGCCGCCGCGTCGGGCAGCACGAACCGGTTCTCGGCGCCGAGCACGGGCACGCCGGCCGTCACGCGCACGCGGAGGCCGGTGCCGTCGAGCGGAGCGACGGTGTTGTAGCGGTACGGCCGCTGGCGCTTCCACGCGAACCCCACCTGCACGTCGGCGCGGAAGCCCTCCTCCGGCTCGGGGAGCGGGCCGCCGGCCGCATCGAGGTCCGGGTTGTCGAGGTCGTACGGCTCGGCGTAGGCGTAGCGGAGGCGGAGGCCGGCGAGCGTCGTCGTGAAGGGGGCGTCGGTGAGGTCGAGCGGGAGCACGGCCCCGAGGTCCCCGCCCGTCAGGTTCTCGACGAGGAGGGCCGAGCCGTAGAACCGGCCGGGCCCGGGGAACCGGTAGAGGTTGAGCGTGAGGCTCGGCGCGAGCGTGTTGTTGGTGTACGAGAGGAGGAGAAACGACTTGTCCGCGAACCGGGTGAACGAGACGCCGCCGAGCACGAAGAGCTGGTGCTTCCCGAGGGGCTCGAGCCAGATCGAGTTGGCGAACACGCCGTAGTCGTTCTGCTCGGGGTCGGCGTACGGGAGGGGAAGGGTGATGCCGTGCGTGAGGTTGCGCAGGCTGTTGTACCGGTACCGCCGCTGAACGAGCGCGGGGTCGGGCGGCATGGCGGGCGGGAGCGCGTGCGGCGGGCGGTGCTCCGTCCATTCGTGGTAGCCGGGCGCGGGCGCCGCAGGCCCGTCCACCGTCGGCCGCCGCGCGGCGTCGACGACGAACACGCGGTCGCGCTGCTTGGTCTCGGTGGAGACGAGCACGAGCCGCCCGGCGGGGTGGAGCGAGTCGGGCGGGAGCCAGTCCTGGACCGAGGCCCCGGTGAAGAGGTACGTCACGCGCTCCTCCCCCTGCGGCTCGTGCACCTCCGCCGTATCCGACGCGGTCGTGTCCGGCGCGTGGCCGTTCGTCCCGATCCCCACGTCCGCTCGAATGGCCACTTCCGGCCCTTCGACGAGCGGGACGACGAACACGTTGGGCACATCGTCGCGGAAGGAGGTGAAGGCGAGCGCAGCGCCGTCGGGGCGCCACACCGGGCCCCGGCTGTCGTTGTCTTCGGTCGCGAGCCCTTCGCCCGTCGCGAGGGGGAGCACGCCGCCCGTCGCCACCTCGACGACGAGGAGGTCGCGCTGGCCGGCCTCGTCGAAGCGTGCGACGGCGATGCGGTCGCCGCGCGGGCTCCACCGCGCGCCGGTGAGCTGCACGTCGCCTACGAAGCGCGTGAGCGCCGTCTCGCGGCCCGTCTCCAAGTCGAGGAGGAAAAGATTGGCCGTGCTCCCTTCGGAGCCGATGAACGCGAGCGTCCGGCCGTCGGGCGAGAACGAAGGTGCGCTCGCGCGGCGGCTCTCGGTGAGGCGGCGCTTCCGGCCCGTCTCCACGTCCACCACGTAGAGGTCGTTGAGGAGCGAGCCGTGCCGCCCGCGGACGTTCCGGGTGTAGGCGATCTGCCGGCCGTCGGGGCTCCACGCGATGGGGCCGGTGATCGCGCCCTCGGCGAGCACGCGGACGCCCCGCGCTTCGGCCGTGTTCACGGGCGTGTTGTGCATCACGAACAGCCTTCGCACCGGCCGCACGAGTGAGGTCAGCACGACCGCCGCCACGCGCGACGTGTCCGGGCTGTACGCGACGGCGTAGACGTACTGCCCGGGCAACGCGAGGCGGCGGACCTGCAGCGAGTCCACGCGCTCCATCTGCCCGGCGAGGGTGTTGTAGTGCACGTTGACGTGCTTCCGCCACTCCTCGTTGAACTCGCGGTAGGGCCGCCCGGTGACGGCGCGGAAGGCGGCGTAGAAGTCGTGCGACCCGGGCAGGCCGGGGACAGCCGGGCGGCGGTGGCGGAGGATGCGCGTGATCGTCGAGTCGCCGTAGCGCTGGGCGAGGTAGCGCACCTGGCTGTTGCCGAGGGCGTAGCGAAGGCGGCCGTTCCAGGCCGAGCCCCCGTCGTCGGGGTTGAGGCGGTCCTCGAAGGCGGCGGTGCGAAGCCAGCGGTCGCCGCGCTGGGCGTCCCACCGCTCCGTCGTGTACTGCGCGAGCCCCTCGGCCCAGAAGCTCGGGAGCGGCTCCCCGAGGAGGTTGTCGAGAAGGCCGAGCGGCCCGCGCACCGTGCGGAAGTGGAAGAGGTGCGCGAGCTCGTGCGCGATCACCTTCCGGAGCCACTTCACGTCGCCCGTCCAGTTCTCGGCGTAGTCGTTCGTGTGGACCCACATCGTCGAGTAGCCCGCGCGCCCGATGGGGTAGGCCGAGCCGTTCGAGATCTCGTCCTCGTCGGAGAAGTAGAGGCGGATCTTCGGCGTGATGGTGACGCCGAAGTACGCTGCAAGGGAGTCGTAGCTCGCCTCGGCGACGGCCGCCGCCTCCGCTTCGAGCCCCGCGAGGTGCGCCGGGTAGATGATCTCGAAGTGCTCCGTCTCGGCCACCTGCCAGTCGAGCTCCGGGTGGTTCCGCTCGTTGACCGCGCCGAACCCCGTCGTCTGCGCGGACACGGCGGCGGCGAACAGGCACCAGGCGAGCGGGAGGAGGTGTCGGGGCATCGGTAGGAGCAACGCGGGACCGAAGGTAGGACCGGCAAGGAGGGCCGCGAAACGGCGCGCCAGAGCCGATTTTTTTCCCTCGGCCTTGTGTGACACGGCGCTGTCAGGCAGCCAGCGCGAGGTTACCCCCGCGCGCACGCGAAGGCCCCTCGAAGGCCGCCCGCCAAACCCCGCGCGTAACCGACCCGCCTCCGACCATGCAGCACATCGGCCCCCACGGCGAAGCGACCCCGTTCACGCCCCGCGAGCTCGCGGAGAGCGTGATCGCCGGCCCCACCTACGAGCCCCCCTACGCGGGCGCGCTCCAGGACGAGTTCGCCTGGCACCTCGTGAAGTACCTCCGCGAGGACCTCCGCCTCCAGGGCGAGGCCGCCCTCGAAGTGGACGGGCCCACCGGCCCCGCCGTCTACACGGTGGACTTCCTCCTGGAGGTCCCGCAGCCGGACGGCACCGTGCGCCGCGTGGCCGTCGAGTGTGGGGGTGCCCGGTCGCTCCGCGACCGCGAGCGCCAGCTCCGCCGCGACGCCAACCTCCTCGCCTCCGGCGCCGTCGACGCGCTCTACCGCCTCCGCGGCTCCGACCTCCTCCACCACATGGAGGACTGCCTCTACCTGATGAGCATGTGGGAGGGGAACGGGCCGACATCGCCCTTCTCGGAACGCGGTCGGATCAACCTCCAGACGCTCGCCTCGCCGGAGGCGCAGACGCTCCGCCTCCGCCCCGAGCAGCCGAGCGTGATGGTCACCTACGTGCTCGGCCCCGAGAGCGAGGAGGACTTCCCGGAGCGCCACCTCTGGCACGCCGCCAACGGGCTCCACCCGTTCGTCCTCCTCCGCCGCTTCGACGCCCGCTTCCCCGACGTGTGGGCGCCCTACGCCGACGTCCTGGCCCCCGCCCACCGCCAGCCCGCGCCGCTCCGCAAGGTCGGCTGACGGGTGACACAGAAGTGGCAGCCGCCCGCTCTACCTTGGCCCATCACCAGACACCACACGCTATGACCATCAACTGGAGCCGCCTGACGGACCCCTTCCCGCCCGAGGACATCGAGTGGAAGCCGGGCGCCATCACGCGCGACAAGACGAAGGGCCTCGCGATGGCCTACATCACCGCCCGCGCCGTGCAGGAGCGGCTCGACGAGGTGTTCGGGCCCGGCCGCTGGAAGAACGAGTTCCGCCAGGGCCCCGAGGGCGGCGTCCTCTGCCGGATCTACTTCCAGAACGACGACGGGGAGTGGGTGTGGCGCGAGGACGGCGCCGACAACACCGACGTGGAGGCCGTCAAGGGCGGGCTCTCGAACGCGATGAAGCGGGCGGGCGCTGCCCTCGGCATCGGCCGCTACCTCTACAAGCTCCCGCAGCAGTGGGTCCGCCTCGATGAGCGGGGCCGCTTCGCCGAGGAGCCGCGCCTCCCCGCCGAGCACCTGCCGGAGGGCTACCGCCCGACGCGCCCCGCGCGCGCCGAGCGCCCCGCCCCGCAGGGCGAGCGCGAGCCCGCGGCCCCCAGCGGGATGCCGCGTGCCGGCGAGCGCCGCGTCGTCCGCCCGGCCGGGCAGCGGGAGGAGCCCCTCCCCTTCTGAGCCGTCCGCGCGTTGGACCGTAAAGGCGGGCGCCCTAGCTTGGGCGCCCGCTTTTTTTGTACCCGCGCTCCGGCGTGCCCTTCCCATGCGCATCACCTACTTCGGCCACTCCACCCTCCAGATCGAGACGAGCGGGACCACGCTCCTCTTCGACCCTTTCTTCACCGGCAACAAGCACGCGGAGGGCGCCGGGCTCAAGGCCGACGACCAGGCGCCCGACGTGGTCCTCCTCACCCACGCGCACGGCGACCACTGGGGCGATGCGCCCTCGATCCTCCAGCGGACGGGCGCCCTCCTCGTGGCCGACTTCGAGATCGCCCAGTACGCCGGCCGCCAGCACAACCACGAGAAGATCCACCCCATGAACATCGGGGGGAGCTGGACCTTCGACTGGGGCCGCGTGACGCGCACCTACGCGCGCCACTCCTCGTCCTTCCCCGACGGCATCTACGGCGGGCTGGCCGGCGGCTTCCTCCTGGAGATCGAGGGGAAGACGATCTACAACAGCGGCGACACGTGCGCCTTCGCCGAGATGTCGTGGCTTGGCGAGGACTACGAGATCGATCTGGCCTTCCTCCCCATCGGCGACGACTTCACGATGGGCCCGGAGGAGGCCGTGCGCTGCGTCGAGATGCTCCAGCCCGGGCTCACCGTGCCCGTCCACTACGACACCTTCCCCTACATCGAGGTGGACGTGGGCCGGTTCACGAGCGGGATGGAGGAGGCTGGCCACGAGGCGCGCGTGCTGGCGCCGGGCGAGACGCTCGACCTGTAGGTGCTGAGGCGGGGCTTGAACCCGCCCGGGAAAAGCGCGTACTTACGGCGTTGCCCCCCGCCGCCGCCCCGATGGGTGCCTCGATCTTTTACCGCCTTGGGGTCCACGCAGGCGCGGCGCTTGTAGCCGGCCTGGCCCTCGTGGCCCCCGCCCGCGCGCAGACGCCCTTCCGCCCGCTCGACCCCTTCTACCAGGGCGAGTCCGCCCAGCGCGAGTTCTTCGGCGAGGTGGCCGTCTCCGGCGAGCTCCACTACCGGAGCGCCGACCTCCTCCAGCCCGCGCCCGAGGCCCGCGTGGGCAACCCCTTCGCCGTGTCGGTCCGGCTCGACTACGCGCTCCTCCCCCAGGTGGACGTCTCAGGCATCGTCGACCTCAGCGGCGGGCTCGGGCGCGGGCCCGTCGGGCTGAGCTGGGTCGTCCTCAAGCCGTACTGGCACAACGACGGCACCGACTACGCCGTCCGCATCGCTGTCGACCCGGCGAGCGAGGGCGGCCTCGGCTTCCGCCAGACCGACGTCGCCTTCCTCTCCACCTCGACGCTCTCGCCGGAGTGGACGAGCGACTTCGCCCTCGGCGTCCGCCGCGTGCGGACGGGGTTCGAGACGACCCTCCTCGACGAGACCGACGCCTTCCTCCGCGCCGACGGCGAGCGCGTTCGCGTAATCGGGCGCGAGCTCCACGCGACGTGGGGCTACAACGCCGTGTTCGACCCCGCCGGGAGCCGCGTCTCGCTCGCGCTCCTCGCCGAGGCCGGCGACTACACCCTCGTGACCTCGGGCCCGGCCCAGCCCCCCGTCGATAGCACGGCTGGGGAAGAGCGCGTGCGCAGCGGGATCGGCTGGCTCCAGGCCGGCGTGGAGTGGAGCCGCCCGAGCTACCAGATCGCCCCGTTCCTCTCGGTCCCCCTCGTGACGTGGGCCGTCGTGCGGGGCGAGCCGGTGCGGCACGGCCCCCGCCCGGACCACGCCCGCTTCGGGCTCCGGCTCACGATCCGCTGAGCGCGCCCGTGGAGAAGGTCAACCTCGCCGAGCGGTTCGCCCAGATCACCGAGCACTGGCGGCCGAAGGTGGTCGGCGCGCTGAACGGGCAGGAGGTCAAGCTCGCCAAGCTCCAGGGCGAGTTCGTGTGGCACCGCCACCTCGAAGAGGACGAGCTGTTCCTCGTCGTGCGCGGGCAGCTCCGCATCGAGTTTCGTGACGGCGTGGTTGACCTGGGACCCGGCGAGTTCGTGATCGTCCCGCGAGGCGTGGAGCACCGGCCGGTGGCCGAGGAGGAGGTAGAGTTGCTCCTCTTCGAGCCGGCCGCCACCCGGAACACCGGCGACGTGTTCCACCCGACGCTGACGGCCCCACTCGAAGAGCGGCTCTAGCGAGGCGGCGCCCGTGCTCCTCGGCGTCGTCTCGGACACGCACGGCTTCTTCCACCCGAAGCTGCCCGACGCCTTCGCCGGCGCCGACCTCATCGTCCACGCGGGCGATGTGGGTCCCGAAACGATCCTAGAGCGGCTCGCCGACATCGCCCCCGTGCGCGGGGTCTTCGGCAACATCGACGGGCGGCCCGTACGCGGCCGGCTCCCCGAGGTCGACCGCTTCGACGCCGACGGGCTCTCGTTCCTCGTCACCCACATCGGCGGGCGGCCCGGGAAGTGGGCGCCGGGCATCGGCGAGGTGCTGCGGCGCGAGCGGCCGGACGTGTTCGTGTGCGGGCACAGCCACATCCTCCGCATCGAGCGCGTGGCCGCGCTCGGCGGGATGCTCTTCGTGAACCCCGGCGCGGCCGGGCAGCAGGGCTTCCACCAGGTGAAGACATGCGTGCGCCTCCACGTCGAACGAGGGAAGGCGCGCCAGGCCGAGGTCGTCCACCTCGACGGGTAGCCATCCGGCGCGAGCGGGCGCCTCTAACTTCCTCTCTCGCCTTTCCCCCGCCCCTGTGCCTACGACTCCCGACCGACTCGACCTTCCGGCCGTCGTCGAGGCCAGCGGGCTGCTCGACCCGACGGGGGACCTCGACCGCGTGCTGAGCAACCTCCTGCTCGTGGCGATGAGCCGGCTCCTCGTCACGCGCGGCGTCGTGCTCCTCGCGTCCGACGACGGGGGGTCGCCCGAGGTGGCGGTGGTCAAAGGGCCGATGCGGCTGGGGCGGGGCGAAGCCGTGCCCGTCGCGCTGAAGGAGATGGACGGAGAGGCCGTGCCCGACGCGCTTCGCGCACACGGCATCGCCCTCGCGCTCCCGCTGCGGGATGCGAGCGGGGTCGTCGGCCTCGTGGGGCTGGGGCCGAAGGCGACGGGCGCCCCGTTCGGGACGGCCGAGACGACGTACGTCCGCTCCCTGGTGAACCTCTCGGCCGTGGCCGTCCGGCAGGCGCGCGTGGCCGCCCAGCTCGACGCGCAGGGCCGCGCGCTCGCTGCGCGCGTGCAGGAGCTCAACACGCTGTTCGACCTCGCCCGCGCCTTCAGCGCTGCGCACGACCGCGACCGCGCCGTGCGCCTGCTCGCGCTCGCGCTCCTCGGGCAGATGACCCCGAGCCGTCACCTCGTCCTCCTGCGCGACCACGACGCCGCGCCGCCCCTCGTCGCCGACGCGCTCGGCTTCCCCAAGCCGCTCTCGCCCGACGCCCTCGACCTCCTCGCCGGCCTCGACACGCCCCTCCTCCGCAACGGCCAGCCCGGCAACCCGAACGCGGCGCTCCTCGAACAGCACGGGCTCGACCTCGCCGTGCCCGTCCGCCTCCGCGAGAGCACGTGCGGCCTCATCGCGCTCGGCCCCCGCGCCACCGGTCGTCCCTACACGCGCGAAGACCTCGCCTTCCTCACCTCGCTCGGCACCCTCGCCCTCTCCGCCATCGAGAACGCCAACCTCGTCGCCGCGCGGATCGAGAAGGAGCGGCTGGAGGAGGAGATGCGGCTCGCGCGGACGATCCAGGAGCGCCTCCTCCCCGAGCACACGCCGCACCTCGCCGGGCTCGACGTGGCGGCGATGGCCCGCTCCAGCCGCCACGTCGCCGGCGACTACTACGACCTCGCCGCGCTCGACGCCGACCGCCTCCTCGTCGCCGTTGCCGACGTGGCGGGGAAGGGGATGCCCGCCGCGCTGCTCATGGCGAACCTCCAGGCGTGCCTCCACCTCCTCCGCCAGCGCCTCGACGACACCGCCGGCCTCGCGCCGACGACGGCCCAGCTCAACCGCGTCGTCTGCGCGAACACCGACCCCTTCACGTTCATCACGTTCTTCTGGGGCGTGCTCGACCGCCGCACCGGCCGCTTCACATACGTCAACGCCGGGCACAACCCGCCGCTGCTCGCGCGGGCCGGCGGGCCGGTGGAGATGCTCATGGAAGGGGGCGTCCTCCTCGGCGTGCTCCCCGAGGCCGTCTATGCGCAGGGCGAGGTCACGATGGACGCGGGGGACCGCCTCCTCCTCTACACCGACGGCGTCACCGAGGCGCGCAGCCCCGACGACGAGGAGTACGCCGAGGGGCGCCTCGAACGGGTGCTCCTCGCCCACGCCGACGCCTCGGCTGAGGCGCTCATCGCCGCCGTCGCCGCCGACGTGGCGGCGTTCACCGCCGACGCCCCCCTCGCCGACGACTTCACCTTGGTTGCCGTGCGGCGGGAGCGCTAGCGCACGAGGGCGAGGCGCTGCGTAGCCTGCCCCGTCTCGCCCGCCACGCGGACGACGTACATCCCGGCGGGGTGAGCCGCGGCGCGGAAGGCGAACGTGTGCGGCCCCGCCGCGAGCGCGCCGTGGTGCAGCCGCTCCACGCGCCGCCCGAGCAGGTCGAACACCTCGACGGCGAGCGTCTGCGGGCGGTCGAGGCGGACGGTCAGACGGGCCTCGTCGCGGAACGGGTTCGGCGCGGCGGCGAGCATCTCGAAGCCGTCGGGCACGTCGCCCTCGTTGGCCGGCGGCACGAACGAGGTCACGTACACGGCGAAGACGCGGCTGCTCGCCGAGGTGGAGCCCGTCGACGGCATCCAGCCGGGGTGTGTTGTGGTGGAGTAGATCCCGCCGTGGATGTGGCCGACGAGGAGGCGCCCGCTCATCTCGCTCAGCTTGAGCACGCCGTTGCCGAACTGCGGGAGCCCGGGCGCGAGAAAGAACTGCGCGTTCGACCCGAGGAAAGCCGGCATCCGGAAGGGGAGCACGGTCTCGCTCGACACGCCCGCTTCGGTGCGCGAGAGCGCCGCCACGTCGTCGATGAACGGGACGAGGTTGTCCTGCTGGATCGCGCCCGTCTGGTTGTTCACATAGAACTGCCCCATCCCCCCGAAGAACACCGTGTGCATGGTGTGCTCCTGCTCGTCGTACATCGGGAGGAGCGGGCAGGTGTAGTGGCCGAACTGCGCCTGGAAGGTGGCGTCCACTGTGGGCGTCCCGTTGTCGACGTAGACGGGGCGGCGGTACGGGTGGTTGGCTGCCGTGAACACGCCGCCGTAGAGGGCGAACGCCTCCGCACCGCTGGGGAGGATGACGGGGCCGACGTTGAGGTCGCGGCGGTGGAGGTTCTCCGCGTCGGTGACCTCGGAGAAGTTGGCCAGCGCGAGCGTCGTCCCGTCGTCGACGATCTCGAAGGAGCGGATGGCCTCGGTGTAGACCTGGTTCTGCGTCGGGCCGAGGTACTGACCGTCGAAGCGGTTTCCGCCGACGAGGTGGTAGCGGGCGCCGAGCTTGAGGAGGTGCCCGCCCGCCACGGCGAGCCGCTCGTCGGTGAGCTGGCGAATGTGGGGAGCGAGGCTCGTCCCGTTCTGCACGGCCGCCATGATCCCCGGCACGTCGATGGCCGTGAGCATGGGGAACGTGCGCTTGTCGCCCGCCGCCGTGCTGTGGCCGTACCCGCCGATCCAGTAGAGCGTGGTCCCCTCCTGCCAGTGCTCCCCGTTCATCGTGCGGAGCGGGTCGGCGACGGCGGCCGGGAGGGCGTCGAGGGAAGCCGTCCAGCGCTGGTCGAGCGCGGGGTCGTAGACGACGACGGCGCCGTGGGCGAACTCGTTGGGGAACGGCTCGGGGTTCGGCTGGAGGCCGTGGAGCCCGTTCGTGCGGCCGGCCACGAACAGCCACCGCCCGCCGTGCTGCGCATAGGCCCCGGAGTGAAGCGCCGGCGCCTGGGCCCGTGTCAACTCCTCGATCTCGACGGTGAAGGGGAGCTGCGCGCGCACGGGGGCGGCGAGCGTGATCAGAACGGCGAGGAAAAACAGGCGGGGCATTGTCGGTAAAGCTCGGGCGGAGACGCAGCCGAGCCTGGAACATAGGGTGCCCCAGAACCGGCCTTTCTTCGATTAACGCGAAGAATGGACCGGGCGGCTCACCCACTCCGCCCGCCTATCCTGCCGCCAGCCGCTCCCGCTCGGCGGCGGTGCGCTCGAACACCGCTGCGAGGAGCGCGCGGTCGGCCTCGGTGAGGGGGAGGCTCCGGCGGGCCAACACCGCCTCCGCCACGCGGAGCGCCTTGTCGAGCCGGTACGGCTCCAGCCCTTCGGCGCCGCCCCACGCGAACGACGGCACGTGGCGCGGCGGGAAGCCGCTCCCGAAGAGGTTGCAGAACACGCCGACGACCGTCCCCGTGTTGAACATCGTGTTGATGGAGCACTTGCTGTGGTCCCCCATCACGAGGCCGAGGAACTGCCGGCCCGTCGCCACAAACGCCTGTTCAACGGCATCGAACAGCGACACCTCGCCGTAGTCGTTCTTGAGGTTGCTCGTGTTCGTGTCGGCGCCGAGGTTGCACCACCGCCCGAGGTAGCTGTTGCCGAGGTACCCGTCGTGCGCCTTGTTCGAGAACGAGTGGACGACGCTCTCGTGGACCTCGCCGCCCACCTTGCTCTGCGGCCCGACGGCGGAGCCGTCCACGCGGCCGGCCATCTTCACGGCGCTCTTCGGCCCGAGCCAGCACGGCCCCCGCACCACTGCGTTCTCCTCCACGACCGCGCCGGCTTCCAGCCGGATCGGCCCGTCCTCGGCGTTGAGCACGGCGCCCGGCCGCACCGTCGCACCCGGCGCGAGGTGGATGCGGTCGGGATGGACGAGGAGGGCACCCGCGTGGACGTCCGCGCCGTCGTGCTGCCCCAACGCGCCCAGCGCGTTGAGGTCCTCGGCGATCCGCGCGGGGAGGTCTTCGACGAGGTGCCACAGCCGGCCGACGAGCACCGCGCCCTCGGCTTCCTCCACGGGAATTCCGCCGAAGGCTTCGAGGTCGAGGGCTTCGCGGGCGAGGAGGTCAGAGGGCGGGTCGGGGTGCCACGCGGCGAGGAAAGCCTCCCCGCAGACGAAGGCGAGCGGGGACCGGCCCGGCTGCGCCGCCGCGCGCACGGCGTCGAGGAGCGGGCCCGGCGTCACGCGCCACCGCTGGTTGACGAACAGCGTGGGCCCGGCGAGCGGGGCGTTCACCTCGGCCTCCGGGTGCTCCTGCGCGGTGACGCCGGCCGCGGGCGGCCGTGTGTGGAGGACGAGGCGCCCGGCCTCCGGGAACGCGGCGCGCTGGGTGTCGAGGAGGAGACGAGCGCCCACGCGGAGGTCCCCGGCCGCGCGCGTGAGCGCGAGCGGCGCGAGGTGCCAGACGGCGGTGTCTTCGAAGGGGCAGAGCGTCATCGGAGCGGCGGCAGACGGGTGAAGATCCGACCGGAAGCGCGAACGGCGCCGATGAACCTTGCCGGGCGTGCGCGGTTCGACCACCGCCCTCCGCCCTCCTAATGCTCGAACTCCCCCCCGGGACCGCACTTCTCTCGACCTCGCACGCGGCGCCGGCGGCGGTCTCCCGCGCGGAGAAGTGGGAGGGCGGCCTCTCGTTCGAGGACTTCCTCCCCACCGCGCAGAAGAACGTGGACCTCTGGCCGGCCCTCTACCGCCGCGCCACCGTGCCGCCCGAGGTGCTCGCCCGCGCGGCGGCCCTCCCGGGCCGTTGGCACCTCCTCACCCTCTCTGCCGACTGGTGCGGCGACGCCGTCAACACGGTGCCCGTCCTGGCTCGCCTCGTCGAAGCCACGCCGAACCTCGCCCTCCGCGTCCTCGACCGCGATGAGCACCTCGACCTCATGGACGAGCACCTGACCGGGGGGACGGCCCGCGCCATCCCCGCCGTGCTCGTGCTCGACGAGGGCTTCATCGAGCGGGGGTGGTGGGGGCCTCGGCCGAGCGTCCTGCAAACGTGGTTCAAGACCGTCGGGCAGGCCATGGACAAGCCCGAGCGGTACCGGCGCATCCGGCAGTGGTACGCGCGCGACCAGGGCCGCTCCACGCTCGAAGAGGTCGTGGCCTTGCTGGAGCGGGCGGCAGGGTTGCCCTGATCGGCACGGATCCCGTTTCTTCGGGTCGGGTTGGACCCGCGCCCCTCTCCCCCCTCTCCCCTGATGAGCACCTCCTCCATCACCGAGCGCCTCGCCGACCTCCTCGCGCGCACGGCCCCCTTCGACCACCTCACCGACGAGCAGCGGCGGAGCCTCCTCACGGGGATGGCGCTCGAGATCTACCAGCCGGGCGAGGTCGTCCTCGAGCAGGGCACCGACGTCCACCGCGCGCTCTACATCGTCGAATCGGGGCTCGTGCGCCTGATGGACGTCGACGGGCGGCGGCTCCTCGACATGTGCGGGGAGGGGGCGCAGTTCGGCTCGTACGGGCTGATGCAGGGGGGCATCCTCCCCTACGAGGCGCGCGCCGTCGAGCCGACGGTGTGCGCGCTCCTCTCGGCCGACGCCTTCCGCCAGCTCCTCAAGAGCGACGAGGCGTTCCGCGCCCACTTCGAGGAGGACCTCCAGCGGTACGTCCGCACGCTGGGGACGGAGATGGACGCCTCCGGCGCGTTCCTCCTCTTCGACACCGAGCTCGCCGCGCTCATCCGCCACCCGGCCGCGACGGTCTCCCCCGAGACCGCCCTCCAGGAGGCCGCGCGCACGATGGCCTCGGCCGAGACCGACACCCTCGTCGTCGTGCAGGACGGCGCGCCCGTCGGCATCGTTACCGAGGGCGACTTCGTCGAGAAGGTGGTGGCGGCCGGGCGCGCGCCCGATGTGCCGGTGATGGCGCTCATCGAGCGGCCGCCCGTCACGCTCAACGGCTCCGAGCGGCTCTTCGACGCCGTCCGCGAGATGATGCGGCACAACATCCGGCGCGTCGTGGTCGTGGACGACGAGGCCGCCGCCGGGACGCACGCCGTCCTCGGCGTCGTCACGAGCGAGGACATCAGCCATTACCGCGGGCTCGACCCCATCGCGACGACGGAGCAGGTGGAGAAGGCCCGCACGGTCGAGGAGTTGGCCGACATCCGCACGGAGAGCAACCGCCGGATGATCCGGCTCTTCCAGCAGGGCGTCCACAGCGCCGACCTCCTCGGGGTCATCGCCGAGATCGACGACCAGCTCAAGCGGCGGCTGCTCTTCCTCATGGAGCGGAAGCTCCGGGAGGAGCATCCCGAGGCCGCCTACGAGGGGCCGTGGGCGTGGCTCTCCTTCGGCACGCCCGGCCGCCGGGAGTCCACGATCTACGCGCGGCAAGACAACGGGCTCATCTACGCCGACCCGCCCGGCGACGAGGCCGCCGAGCGCGCCGCGCGGTGGTATGGGCTCTTCGCCGAGCGCGCCTCGGCCGCGCTGGAGCGGTGCGGGTTCCCCCCTACCCAGCACGGGCTCATCGTGCGCGAAGAGGCGTTCCGCCAGCCGCTCGCGCAGTGGCAGGCCGCCTACACCGCGTGGACGCAGGGCGCCGACCCCGACGCGACCGCCCGCGCCGCGGTCGTCTTCGACGTGCGCACGATGTACGGCGACGAGGGCCTCTGCGACGCCCTTCGCGAGACGTACACCGCGCTCCTCCCGAACCCCCGCCTCCGCCGCATCCTCCTCCGCCAGGGCACGCGCGTGCCCGCCCCCCTCTCGTTCTTCGGCCGCCTCGACGTGGAGCCCGACGGGCGCGGGGGGATGGGGATCAACCTCCGCCACCGCGGACTCCAGCCCATCGTCGCCATCGCGCGCGCGCTCGCCCTCGACGCGGGGTACTTCAAGTCGTCGAACACGTTCGACCGCCTCCGCTTCCTCGCGAACGCCGACCACCCCGCCTCGGCCGAGGCGAAGGTGCTCCTCGGCGCGTTCCAGAACCTCGTCGACATGCACCTCCTCGTGCAGATGCAGGCGGCCGAGGTGGGCGAGCCGCCGACGGACTGGATCGACCCCGAGACGCTCCACCGCTCGCGGCAGAACCTCCTCCGCGACACGTTCAAGACGCTCCAGCGCGTGCAGGCCTCGCTGGAGCACCGCTACGGCGACGGCCGGTGAGCACGCAGCTCGCCACGCCCACCGTCGCCCCCGCCGCGACGCCGCGCGACGTCGCCACCGCGCGCACGCTCTTCCTCGAATACGCCCGCTCGCTCGGCTTCTCGCTCTGCTTCCAGGGCTTCGACGCGGAGCTGGCCGGCCTGCCCGGGGCCTACGCCCCCCCGGCAGGGCGGCTCCTCCTCGCGCGGGTGGACCGGCGCGTGGCCGGGTGCATCGCGCTCCGCCCGACGAACGAAGCGGGGGTGTGCGAGATGAAGCGGCTCTACGTGCGCCCGGCGTTCCGCGGCTACGGCGTCGGCCGCGCGCTGGCCGAGCGGCTCCTCGATGAGGCCCGCGCCATCGGCTACACCCGGATGCGCCTCGACACCACGCCGGCGATGCAGACGGCGCAGCGGCTCTACGAGGCCCTCGGCTTCCGCGACGTCGAGCCCTACTACCCGAACCCGCTCCCGGGCGTCCGCTACATGGCGCTTGCCCTCTAGCGGAGGGTCGCACTCAGCGCGAGCCGGCGGTGTCGAACACGACGCGCGGGCCGAGCCCCTGGAGCCCCTTCTGCTCCAGCTCGACGGCGAGCGCCGCCGAGAGCCGCTCCTCGGCCGCGGCCGCCCCGCCGACGACCGCCCACGCTTCCCACACCGGCGCGGTGACGGTCACCTCCACGCGGTGCGTGGCGTCCCCGTCGTCCACGAAGATCTCGTACGAGCGGTCCGGGCCCTCGGTGGGATCGGCAAGCGGACGGGGCGGGCGGAGGCGGCAGATGCGCATACGAAGGGGATCCAAAGGAGGGGTTACGGGCGGGGCTGCCAGGGGCGCGCGGGCTCGCTCACGACGACCTCGCCCGCGAGGACGCGGCGGATGGCCGCGAGGAGCCCGTCGGCGTCGTCCTTGACGACGTAGCCGCGCGCGCCGGCGCCGAGGGCTTCGGCGGCGAGGGCCGGATCGACGTGGGCCGTGAGCATGAGGCACCGGCGCACGGGCGCCCCCGCGACGACCTGCCGCACGAGCTCGATCCCGCCCATCTTCGGGAGCGTCACGTCGACGAGGAGGACGTCGCACGGCTGGCGCTCCAGCGCGGCGAGGGCCTCCTCGGCCGAGGAGGCGGTCCCGACGAGCGTGAGGTCGGCCGCCTCCTCGATGAGGGCGGCCACGGCCCGGCGCACGACCGGGTGGTCTTCGACGAGGTAAACGCGCTTCTTCCGGTTCGGCGAGGCCATGAACGAGGCAGGGATAACAGGCGGCCTGCGGACGACGCAGGCGAGGAGTCGCAGGATTCCAAAGGAAAGCAGGAGGCGCGCCCACAGCGGACGCACAACCACAGAAACACCGGGGCCCGGGGCACCACTTGCGGGGCCAGCCGCCGAGCTTACTTCGCGAACCCTGACAGCCCTCCGTCACGCGGGCGCGTAAGATCGCTCCGCGCTCCCGCGGAGTCCATCGGGGGATCGCCGGGGGCGGGCTGGGGGAACGGCTGACCCCTCACTACGGCCTCATTCGCTCCCCGTCTCGTGGTGTGGCTTCCACGTCGGCTTCGACTGCGGCGAGCTGTCGGTTCGGAGCCAGATCGAGAGGATGACCATCGTGAGCAGGGCGAGGAACTCGCTCTGCCAGTTCTGGAACGACTCGAACCAGAACCGCGCGTTCCCCACGTATCCCATCAGCGTCGTCGGGGGCTCCCCGTGCTCGGCCTGCTCCTCGTTGTACTCGGCCATCCCGGTAGCGGCGTGGACATAGATCGAGCCGAGGAACATCGCGAGGAACGCGAGCGCGAGCGAGTACTTGTAGAGCGCCAGCGCGAGGCCGCCCTTCCGAACGGGGCCCGGCGCGTTGGGGTCGTTCCGGTGCTTCTCCAGCTCGTTCGGGTCCTCTTCCTCGTCGGGGTCCTTCGACTCGGCCGAGCCGCGCTGGAAGAGGAACACCGTGAGGAGGAGGTACATCCCCATCTGGAGGAACTCGCTTTCCCAGTTCTCGAAGACGGCCTCCCCGAAGTGGCTGCTCCCGAGGTACTCGCCGTAAGAGAGGGTCGGCTGCCCGTGCGCCTGCTGGTCTTCGTTGTAGTGGCGGTGCCCGGCGAGGCTCTGCCCGAGGAGGAACACGAGGAACAGCAGCGCCAGGACGATGGAGAGGCTTTGGTCGCGGAGCCAGTTGCGCTTGCGCATGGGCGAAGAGGGGTGGGGGGGACGGGATCCCGAAGCCGTGTAGCCGCAGGGTGTTACCTCCAACGCTGTACGTTCCGGGCGGTTTAAGTCCCCTCGCGGAATCAGACTTTCTCTGACAGCCGCTCGCCCGTCGTTCGCTCCTAATCGAAGAGCACCCAGAAGACGCCGAAGCGGAGGCGCCGGCCAGGGAGCGGGTGCACATTTCCGCCGACCGACCCCGGCACGACGAACACGCCGGGGTAGGCGAGACCGGCGAGGGCGTGGTCGAGCGCGAGGAAGAACGATGCGCGCCGCTGCAGTCGTGCCTCGGCCACGAGGTCCACCGTACCGCGCGCGGGGACCGGCACCGCGTCGGACGGATCGGCCAGCGCGAACAGCCCCGTCGGCGCGTGGAAGAGGCGGCCTCGGAAGGCGCTCCATCCCCGGGCGTCGGCCGCGAGGTCGAGGTCGAGCGCGCCCTGGAAGAGGCCGAGCGCGCGGAAGCCAAGACGGGTGCGCCCCCACACGCGCGGGAGAGCGTCGGCCTCGCGGCGCTGGAACACGGATGCGTCGGCGTCAAGCGCGGTGCGGAAGGTGACGTCGGTGGTGACGTAGAGCCCCTGCGGCGCGTCCGCGCGAAAGTCTACCCCGACCGTGGCGAGCGCGTGGCGGAGCGGTGCGGGCGCCGTGACGAACGCGAAGGCCGCACTCGATGCGGTGTCGGCTTGCTGCACGAACAGCCGCGCGTTCCGCACCTCGTCGGCGGAACCGGATGCGCGGAGACGAAGCGAGCCGAGGGGGAGGGTTACGCCGGCTTCCGCACGCAGGGTACGTTCGGTCGACCCGCCGCCGCCGGCGCCTACCAGATCGCCGAACCCTGCGCGCTCGACGCGGCCTGGCGCGGCGCCCGCGAGGACCGCTGAGGCGAACACCTCCGCCGCGCCCACGTGCCCCTCTACCGTCCCCGAGGCTGATGGGAAGACATCGCCGCCGGTAGCGTGCGCGCCGGCCTCGGCCGCGAGACGCCATCCCCCGAAGGAGAGCGAGTCGGCCAGCGTGGCGTGCGCCTGCGTGGCGGGGGAGAGGCC
>DASPKS010000129.1:0-6829 GCA_035628035.1 Rubricoccaceae bacterium | reverse complement strand
CGTCCACGCTCCCGCTCACGGCGCGGCACCGGACGTACACCGTGCTCGTGTGGGAGCAGCACGGGCGCGGCCGCGTCGGGCTGGAAGCGTACTACACCGGCCCGCAGGCCCTGCCCGGCGGGGGGGAGAGCCCCGGCTACCTCATCGCCGGCGTGATGGCGCAGCGGCGGTTCGGGCCCGTCCACGTGTTTGCCAACCTCGAGAATGTCCTCGACGCGCGGCAGACGCGCACGATGCCGCTCGTCCTCGGCCCGCCGGACGACCCCACGTTCCCGCCGGTGTGGGGTCCCACCGACGGGTTCATCGCCAACGCCGGGCTGAAGGTGGCGCTGTGAGCGCCCCGCTCAGGCGGGCACAGCACGTCCGCCCTTGGGCGTCCCCATCTGCTGCTGGTACCGGTCGAACAGCACCGACTGCGCCTCGAAGATCCACTGGTGCATGATGGTGTCCTCCGGCACGTCGAGGCTCGCGCTGATGCGGCGGGCGTCGGCGCGGCTCCACCGGGCCATCTCGTCGAGCGAGACGACGCCGAGGGCGTAGAGCTTCTGCTGGACCGACTGGTCGATGCCCGAGACGACGGTGAGGTCGTCGGCCCCCGCCGGCGGGGGCGGCGGGGGGGCCGCGCTGGCCGGGGGGGGAGGAGCCGCGCTGGCCGGCGGCGCAACGGCCGGCGGTGCCATAGGCGGCGCCACTGCCACGGGCGCGGCAGGCTGCGCCGGCACGGCGGGGACCGGCGGGGACGGGGAAGCCTTGGGAGGCTCCGGGGTCTTCGCTGGCGGGGCTGCCGGGGCGTCCTCGAAGTAGGCGTCCATCGGCGCGAACACCGACGGCGTGGGGCCGGTAGGCGACGCGAGCGGGGCGGCGGGCGGGGCCGCAGGCGCCTCGCTCTCCGAGTCGAGGAACATCCCGGCAAAGGGGTCCTCCCACGCGATGGGCTCGACGGGGGTTACCTCCTCGGCGAAGGACGCCGGGGGCGGCGCGGGCGGCGCGACGTCTTCGAGGAAGACAGCGTCGAGGGCGACATCCTCCGCGAACCCGGTGCCCTTCGCCTCGGCGGGATGGGCCGGGGGTGCAGGGCTCGGCGTTACGGGGCTCGGCGTCGATCCGTCGCCGCCCATCGGTGCCGTCGGCCAGACCGGCTCGGCGGGCTGCGCCGTCGCGGGCGCTACCGGGGGCTCCGGCGGCGCGGCCTCGGCCGGCGGGAGGGGGAGGGGGGCGCCGTCCGGGCCGGGCAACCCGATCGGCGTCGCCTTCCAGAACGCGTCGAGGGCATGGGCGAGCTGCTGGCGGAGCTCGGTGAGCTCGCCGTCGTGGCGGCGGAGCTCGTGGCGGACCTCGCTGCGGAGCCCGTCGAGCTTCCGGTCCTGCTGCTGGAGGCTCTGATTCACCGTGTCGAGCTGCTGCGCGAGGTGCTGGCTCTGCGTCTCGTGCTGGAGCTGCTGCCGGTCCATGAGGGCCTCGATGCGCGCGCGGATCTGCGCGATCTCCTCGGCGCTCTTCGCGCGGGCGCGCTCGGCGGCCTCGGCGTCGGCGGCGTCGGCGACGGCCGGCTCGAAGGGGATGCCCCGGCGCTCGCGGAGGCGCGCCTGGACGTAGTGGTACCCCATGACGCCCGCGACGGCGGCCGCCAGCACGAGCGCGACGGCGAGGATGAGGCTGGTGAGGATGCTCCCGAGGAACAGCATGACGGACCCGGTTGGCGGTGGGCGGGATCAGGCGGAGGTGGCCTCGATGCCGGGGGGGCCGGCGGCGCTACTGATGCGCAGCGCGCCATCGCGGACGCCCGCGCGGCGGAAGAGGCGACGGAGGGTCTCGGCGCGCGCTTCGGCGAGGCCGCCGTCGCGCGCCGAGACGCGGATGAGGAACGTGCCGGGACGGACGTTGAGGCGGCCGGCGAGGCGGAAGGCGTACCCGTGGAGGCCCGGCGCGATCTGGACGCTCCGCCCGCCGAACCCCGTGTTCACCACGCGGAGGAAGTGCTGCATCTCCACGAGGGCCGAGCTGTCGGCGGCCTGCTCCAGCGCGGTCAGGGCCTCGCTGGGGATCTCGGCCGGCTCGGTGGGGAAGAGGGCGGGGTCCGCTTCCGGGATGGCGCCCTCGAGGAGGGCCGAGTCGAGCGCCGGCGCGGCCTCGGCGACGGACGGTGCCGAGAGGTCGGGCGGCGCCTCCACCTCCCCGGCGGCCTCGAACGTGAGCGCCACGAGGAGGGTCAGCGAGAGCAGGCTCATCCCGCCCACGACGAGGATCGTGCGGCTCGGCAGGGTGGTCAGGACGGAGCGCGCGGAGGGCAATTCCGTAACGGCGGAGGGAGCAGGCGAAGGAATCGGGCACGGAAACGCGCCATTTCTATGAAGCGGCAAGGGCCGTTCCAAGCGGCCGGGCCCTGTCTTTGCTCGCGTCCCTTCGTCCACCGGACTAACTTCTCGGCCGCCGCTGATTCGATGCGTCTCCGCCTCCCCGCTTCGGTTCTCCTCTCCGCGCTCGCCGGGCTCGCCGCCTGCCGGAGCGATCCCCCGGCGGCGCCCGCGGCCGCCGCGTGGACGTACGTGGGCGACGAGGCGTGCGCCTCCTGCCACGAGCGGCTTTACACAGACTATCACCGGACGGGGATGGGCCGCTCCGTCACGAAGTTCGACCCCGACACCGCGCCCGAGCAGTTCGACGCCGACGGCCGCTCCCCGGTCGTGTGCCACCCTGCGAGCGGGTACTGCTATCAGGCCTTCGTCCGCGGCGACACCCTCTACCAGCGGGAGTTCCGCCGCGACACCCCCGCCTACGAGCGCGTCCACGCCGTGAGCCACGTCGTCGGCTCGGGCAACGCCACGCGCTCCTACTTCATGACGGCGCGCGCCATCGACGATCCCGAGGGGGCGGGCTACCTCACCGAGATGCCGCTCACGTGGTACGTCGAGCGCGCGCTGTGGGACCTCAGCCCCGGCTACTCCCAGACCAACAGCCGCTTCGACCGCCCCATCACGGTGGAGTGCCTCGCGTGCCACGACGGCCCGCCCGGCTACGCCAAGGGCACGCAGAACTTCTACACCGACGTCCCCCTCGGCATCACGTGCGAGCGGTGCCACGGCCCCGGCTCGGCCCACGTCGAGGCGCGCCTCGAAGGAGGCGAGATAGAAGGGGCCGACTCCACCATCGTCAACCCGGCACGGCTCTCGCCCGAGCTCCAGCTCGCCGTCTGCCAGCAGTGCCACCTCTCGGGGACGACCGTCTTCAAGGCCGGCGAGGACCCCACGACGTACCGCCCCGGCCGCCCGCTCTCGGCGCATCGCACCGTCTTCGCTTTCGCGGAGCACGTCGACGACCCGGAGGCCTTCGGGATCTCTTCCCACGCCCTCCGGATGATGCAGAGCGCGTGCTTCACCGAGACGCGCGGGACCGACCACGCCCTCACGTGCACGACGTGCCACGACCCCCACCAGCCCGTCGCCGAGGCCGACCCCGACGCTTTCAACGCGGCCTGCCGCACGTGCCACCGCACCAACGCCCACGCCGACCTCTGCGCCCGCCCCGGTGCGCGCACCCCCGCCGACGCGATGACCGGCGACTGCGTGAGCTGCCACATGCGGAAGAGCGGCACGAGCGACATCCCGCACGTCGCGTTTACCGACCACTGGATCCGCCGCCGCCCGCCCCCCCCGAGCCGGCGGCCCGTCACGGCCGACCGGTTCATCCGCGCCGCCCCCTTCCGGCTGGTGGACGTCACCGCGCGGGAGCGCGCGCTCGCAGGAGGCGCCGCCGCCGAAGCGCCGCCGGGGGAGGCGGACCTCGAAGCGGCCCTCGCCTACTTCCACGTCTACGAGGTCGAGCACCCCCTCACGGCGTACCTCCCGCAGATCATCGCCCTTGCCCGGCGCGGGCTCGACGCCGGGGCCGAGCGGGCCGACGCCCGCGTGGCCCTCGGCCGCGCCCTCGCCGGGCTCGACTCGCTCGCCGAGGCCGAGCTCCAGCTCGAGGAGGCCGCGCGGCTCGCGCCGGCGGATGCGCGCGCCGCGTACTGGCTGGGGTGGGTCCGCCTCCGGCGGGGGAACGCACCTGGCGCCGTCGAAGCGCTGCAGCGCGCCGTAGAGAACCAGCCGCGCTTCACCGAGGCCCGCGTGAAGCTGGCCGAGGCCCTCGTTGCTGCCGGCCGTCCGGTCGAGGCCGTGGCCGAGTACGAGGAGGCCGTGCGGCGCGACCCCGTCCGTCACCCCGAGGCGTGGAACAACCTCGGCTTCCTCCTGCTCCAGCGGGGCGACTTCACCGGCGCGCGGCGCGCGCTGACGCAGGCCATCGCGCTCGACCCCCGCCTCGTCGAGGCCCGCGCGAACCTCGGCGCCGTCGCCCTCGCCGAAGGCCAGCTCGAGGACGCGGCGGCGCAGCTCCAGGCGGCGCTCCGCGCCGACCCCTCCTACGTGCCGGCGCTCGGCAACCTCGGCGTCGTCCGCCAGCGGCAGGGGCGGAATGGGGAGGCCCGGCGCCTCTTCGAGCGCGTCCTCGCGCTGAGCCCCGGCGACCCCCAGGCCGCCGCCCACCTCCGGGGACTAGGGGGATGAGGACGGCGGATCGGCGGGGGCGGGCCGGGGGTGGCGGATCGGGGATCGCACGAGCAACGACCCCTTATCTGCTGGCCTCGGCCCTCGTCTTCGCCGGCTGCGGTAGAGGCCCCGTCGACTTCACGACGGCCGAGGCCGTACCCGTCCGCCTCGACAAGCCCGACGAGGAGCGGCTCCTCCGGTACTACCTCGGCGGGTACGCTGCGCCGGAAGGCGCCGACCCGTTCTCGGCCGGGCTCCTCTCCGAGCGCGACGGGTTTACCCTCCACCCGCAACGGCTCCCGGCGGACCAGCGCGCCGCGCTTCAGGACGCCGACGGCGACGGTGCGCTCGGGTGGGACGAGCTCGTGGCCTTCGTCGGCCCCACCTACGCGAGCGCCCGCGCCCTCCCGCCCACGCTCGACGCCCTGCGCACGTCGGCCCCGCGCCCCTGGGCACCGGGCGACACGGCGTGGTTCATGGTCGAGGTCGAGGGCTCGGCGATGACGGCGGCGCGGCGGCGGCTGTTCGTGCCCGTCGCCGCGCTCCGCGACGCCCTCGGCGGCTACCGCGCCCGCGGCGACTCGCTGCGCTACGCGGCGGGCACGCTCATCGTCGGCGAGCACGTAGAGGACGGCCGCGTCGTCGAGACCACCGTGAAGCGCCGCCGCGCCGACGGGTTCTGGGACTTCGCCGTGTACGACGCTGGCGGCCGGCTCGCCGCCGCGACGAGCACGCCGCCGCGCCCGCTCCGGAGCCCGGCGCAGTGCGTGGGCTGCCACCTCGGGCGGCGGCGGTTCGACCCGGAGAAGAGCTTCCCCGCCGCCGCGCCGGACGGGCCTTATGGGCCCCGCGCCCTGCTCGTCGACGACGCCCTCCGCAACGCCGGCGCGACGGCCTTCTTCGCAGAGCACGCCCGCCGCACCGACGGCGTGCTCGGCCCCTACGCCACCCTCTACACCGCGCGCCTCCTCGCCGACCGCGCCGCCGGCCGGCTCGCCCCCGCCGACGCCGCGCTGCTCGAACGACTGGGCCTCTGACGCGCCGGCTCTATCTTGGGGAAGCATCTCCCCTTACCGCGATGCTCGCCACCGTCCGCCTCGTCAACGCCGTCTTCTACGCCCACCACGGCGTGATGCAGGAGGAGCACCGCATCGGCGGGCGGTTCGAGGTGGACGTGGCGATGGACCTCGACGTAGACGAGGCCGCGAAGACCGACGACCTCTCGAAGACGGTGGACTACGAGCGCGTCTACGCCTTCGTCAAGGAGGTCGTGCTCGGACACAAGTTCTACCTCATCGAGCGGGTCGCCCACGACATCGCCCACGCGGTGCTGGAGGACTTCCCGGCGGTGCAGCGCGTGGAGGTGACGGTGCGGAAGCCGAACCCGCCCGTCGGCGGGCCATGCGACCACGCGGAGGCCCGGTACCGCGCCGCGCGCGGATGACGACGGCGTTCGTCGGGCTCGGCAGCAACGCGGGCGATCGCCTCGCCCACCTCCGCCGGGCCCTCGAAGCGCTCGAGGTGACCGAGGGGGTGGAGGTCGAGGCCGTCTCGCCCGTCTACGAGACGGAGGCGCACACGCTGCCGGGACAACCCCCTCAGCCTGACCACCTCAACGCGGTCGTTCGCCTTCGCACCCCGCTCGCACCGGAGGCGCTCTTGGAAAGGCTGCATGCGCTCGAACGCGAGGCGGGCCGCACACCCGGCCCCCGCTGGGGCCCGCGCCCGCTCGACCTCGACCTCTTGCTGTACGGGGAGCTGGTGATCGAGACGCCAACGCTCTCGCTGCCGCACCCCCGCATGGCCGCGCGGCGGTTCGTCCTCCAGCCCCTGGCCGACCTCGCGCCCGACCTCGTCGTGCCCGGTATGGAGGCGACGGTGGCCGACCTGCTCGCGCGGTGCGCGGACGCTGCCCGCGTCGAGCCAACGCCGCACCGGCTCGTCTGAGGCGGGATCGCGCTTCGGGTTGACATCGGATGGGCGGCACCCTACGTTGACGCGTAGACCCCCGCCCCCATGCGTCGCCTCGCCGTCGTTGTCTTCTGGCTCGCCGCCTCCGCTGCCTCGGCGCAGACGGTGTGGTACGTGGACGCCGACGCGGCGCCCGGGGGCAACGGGACCTCGTGGGCGCAGGCGTTCCGCGACCTCCAGCAGGGGCTTTCCGCCGCCCAGTCCGGCCACGAGGTGTGGGTGGCCGAAGGAGTCTACAAGCCGACCGCCGGGACTGACCGCTCCATCGCGTTCGTGCTCCGCCCCGGCGTGCGCGTGTTCGGGGGGTTCGCGGGGACGGAAACGCAGAG
>DASPKS010000128.1:0-9072 GCA_035628035.1 Rubricoccaceae bacterium | reverse complement strand
GCGGCGGACGAGCTCGCGCGACTTGCGCGCGGCCTCGCGTGCCTCGGCAGCCAGATAGACCTTCTCGATGATCTGCTTGCCGACGCGCGGATTCTCCTCGAGGTACTGCGTCAGCTGATCGCTGAAGATCGAACGGACGATGCCCTCGACCTCGCCGTTGCCGAGCTTCGTCTTCGTCTGCCCCTCGAACTGCGGCTCGGCCACCTTCGCCGAGAGCACGGCCGTGAGGCCCTCGCGGAAGTCGTCGCCGGAGAGCTCCACCTTCGCGTTCTTGAGGAGGCCGGACTGGTCGGCGTAGTTCTTCAGGATGCGCGTGAGCGCGCGGCGGAATCCGGAGACGTGCGTGCCGCCCTCGTGCGTGTTGATGTTGTTCACGAACGAGAGGACGTTCTCGGCGTAGCCCGTGTTGTACCGCATCGCCGCCTCGATGGGTACCCCTCCGCTCTCGCCCTCGATCTCGATGACGGAGGCGTGAATGGCCTCGCGCGTCTCGTCGAGGTACTCCACGAACTCGCGGATGCCGCCGGCGAAGTGGTACTCCTCCTTCCGGAGCTCCTCGTCCTCCTCGCGGCGGTCTTCGAGCGAGATGAACACGCCGCGGTTGAGGTAGGCCAGCTCGCGGAGGCGGTCGGCCAGCGTGTCGAAGCGGAAGACCGTCTCGAGGAAGATGGTGTCGTCGGGCCAGAAGTGGACCGTCGTTCCGTTCGGCTCGTCGGCCTCCATCGGGCGGAGCTGCTCCAGCCCCGTCACGGGCGCGCCCTTCTCGTAGGCCTGCCGCCACACGAACCCGTCGCGGCGGACGGTCACTTCGAGCCGGTTCGAGAGCGCGTTGACGCACGAGACGCCGACGCCGTGGAGGCCGCCCGAGACCTTGTACGAGTCCTTGTCGAACTTGCCGCCCGCGTGGAGGACCGTCATCACCACCTCGACGGCGGGCCGCTTCTCGGTGGGGTGCTCGTCCACGGGGATGCCGCGGCCGTTGTCCCACACCGTGATCGAGTTGTCCTCGTGGATGGTGACCTCGACGCGGTCGCAGTACCCGGCCAGCGCCTCGTCGATGGAGTTGTCGACGACCTCGTAGACGAGGTGGTGGAGGCCGCGCACGCCGATGTCGCCGATGTACATCGCCGGCCGCTTGCGGACGGCCTCGAGGCCTTCGAGGATCTGGATGTTGGAGGCGCCGTAGGTGGCGCCGGCGTCGGGGTGCCTGCCGTTCGTCGGGAGCTTGTCAGCCATCAAATCGGGAGCGAGGGCGCCGGGGCGCGGAGAGGGCCAAAGTACGGCGGAACAGCGCGTTCTAGCCGTTTCCTGAGACGCCCTGGAAGCCCTTTGGTTTGGCCTCCAGGGGGGTTTCACCCCGTCTGCACGCCGGTGGGCTAGCGGGCCCGAAGCGCCGCCCGGAGGCGGGCGCGGAAACCTGCTAGGTCGTCCAGAAACGCCACGAGGCCGGCCGCGTGCTTGGGGCCGTCGAGCGCGAGGAGGCGGTCGGCTTCGAGAGGGTACCGGCGGGCCTCTTCGAGGAGCGCTTCGGGGACGGCCGGGTAGAGGCTGAGGAGCTTCTGGTGCGCGGTCCTCAGGAGCCCGGCGAGGTCGGCCAGTGCGAGGCGGTCCTCGAAGTCCTGCGCGAGCGCGGCGGCCTCCTCATCGGGCAGGGCGGCCACACGACGGAGGTGGAGGCGCACCTCCAGCGTGCCCATCTCCTCTTCCGCTTCTGTGAGCCATGCGCGCACGGGCGTCGCCGCCTCCTGCGTGGAAGGGTCGCGGCCCGCGCGGCGGTCGGCGATGGCGCGGCCCGCCCGGAGGGCCGCCCGCAGCGACGCGAGCGTCGTCATCGCGTGGAGCGCAGCGAGGGTAGACCGGTCAGCCATGACGTGAACCAACGGGAAAGTCAGAGGGAAGCTCGAAGCCCCGATCCCCAGGCTTTCGACCTCAGACCTCCAGGTACCGCAGGAACGCCTCGATCCGCGACTGCATGTCGCTGTCCGACTCGTCGAAGACGGCCGTGATGCGGTAGTCGTAGTGCTCCATGAGGTGGCGCACGCGGGCGGTGTCGGTCACGTTCAGCTTGAGCGTGACGCGGACGACGCCGGCCGCGTGGTCGTCCTCCGTCGCAATCGAGAGGATGCGGACGTCGTTCTGCTCGACGAGGTGGACGAGCCGGCCGAGCGAGTAATCGCGGCGCGGGATGTCGAGGACAACGATGGCGCCGGGCTCCTCGGTGGCGAGCATGTGCGCGAGCTGCCCGAACAGCGTCTGCCGCTCGACGAGGCCGAGGTACTGCTGCGTCACATCGACGACCGGGAGCACGCTGAGGGCGTGCTGGTGCATCTGGTGCGCCGCGTCGAACACGTGGGTGTCGGGCGCAACGGAGACCGGGTCCCCCGAGACGAGCCCGACCAGCGGGAGCGAGGGGTCGACCTGGGCCTCCAGGGCCTCCTCCGAGACCAGCCCGATCAGCCGCCCACTCACGTCCACGACGGGGAGGTGCTGCGTGTCCTCGTCGCGCAGCCGCACCAGGGCCTGCCCGGCGGTGTCGCCGGCGGACAGGGGCAGGTGGGTTGTATCGAGGAGCTTCTGGACGGTCATCGAAGGAGGGCGGCGGAGCGCCGTCTCGTCACGTAGAATACCGCGCAAGGAACGTACCACGTAACGCCATTCGCGTCCCGAGCGCGACGGCTGGCCGGGCCTGTCGAACCGTTCGGACCTCCGGACGCGCAAACGACCCGCGAGGGTTCACTTTCGCCCCTCGATGGCGGCCGTCGGGACCGCCCCATCGCCGCCGGGCGGCTCGGGCAGCGCGCGGAGGTGCGCAAACCGTGCGAGCATCCGCTCGAGGTCGGGTGCATTCCGGGCGGAAGCGCGGTAGCGGAGGCGCACGGCCGGGATCGGCTCGGGGTCGTACCCCTCGGCCTGCACGAGGTCTTCGCCGAGGACCTCGGCGACGCGGTGGACGTGCGCGCGGCTCTTCGCCTCGGTGAGCGGCAGCAGCGCCTCGCGCTCCACGTAGTCGGCCTCGACGAGGGTGAGGAGCTGGCGTCGGAGGTCGTCGAGCCCGATCCCGCGGAGGGCCGATACCATGACGGCGGGGGCGTACTCCTGGCGGACCGCGGCAAGGGCAGTGCGGTCGGCGACGGCGTCCACCTTGTTGAAGACGACGAGGGTCGGCTTCTCCAGCGCGCCCAGCTCGCGGAGCGTCTCGCGCACGACGCCCATGTGGTCCTCGAAGTGCTGGTGGCTCGCGTCGACGACGTGGAGGAGGAGGTCGGCCTCGCGAACCTCGTCGAGCGTGCTCTTGAAGCTCTCCACGAGCTGGTGCGGGAGCTTCCGGATGAACCCGACGGTGTCGGAGAGGAGGGCGGGCTTGTTCGGGGCGAGATGGACGAGCCGCGTCGTGGCGTCGAGCGTGGCGAAGAGGCGGTTCTCGGCGAACACGCCCGCGTCGGCGAGCGCGTTCATGAGGGTGCTCTTGCCGGCGTTGGTATAGCCGACGAGTGCGACGCGCGCGAGCTCGTCGCGGCCCTTCCGCTGTGTCGTCCGCTGGCGGTCGATCCGCATAAGCTGGTCGCGGAGGACGGCCATGCGCCGGCCGATGAGGCGGCGGTCGGTCTCGATCTGCGTCTCGCCGGGCCCGCGCATCCCGATGCCGCCCTTCTGGCGCTCGAGGTGGGTCCACTGCCGCGTGAGGCGGGAGCGGAGGTAGTCGAGCTGGGCCAGCTCCACCTGCGCCTTAGCGGTGGCGCTGCGCGCGCGGCGGGCGAAGATGTCGAGGATGAGCCCGGAGCGGTCGAGCAGCTTCACCTTCAGCGCCTTCTCGAGGTTGCGCTGCTGGACGGGCGAGAGGTCGTCGTCGAAGAGAACGATGTCGACCTTCTTCCGCTCGACGAGCTGCCGGATCTCCTCCACCTTCCCTTTGCCGACATAGGTAGCGGCGGCGGGGTGGGCGAGGGCCTGCGTGACACGGTCGGCCACGTCGGCACCGGCCGTGTCGGCCAGTAGGGCGAGCTCGTCGAGGCTCTCGCGGAGGTCGTCGGCCGAGGTGCCAGGCGTCTGGACGCCGACGAGGAGGGCCACTTCCCGGGTGGACTTCCCGGTGGCGTTCGGGGTGCCGTTTGAGGCGGCGGAGCGTTCGTTCAACAGGGGGTGAGGGAGGTGAGACAACGGCCGGCGTTGCACCGGAGGGGTTCAACGGGACCAGTTTAGCCGTGTTGCCCCTGGGGCGTGAACATCCGCAAAATCAGAAATGCCCTGACGAGGCCATCAGACGGACACCGGCTCCGGCTGCCACCGCATCGCCACGAGCATCTCAGCGACGAGGAAGCCCAGCGCGAGGGCGAGGAAGACGTTCCACAGCTCCGTCCCCCCGCGCTCGCTCCGAAGCTGCCCGGCCGCGGCCAGCCCGGCGCCGCCCGTTGCATCGAGCACGCGCACCTCGGCGCCGGTGGCTTCTTCGAGCCGCTCGCGCGCCTCATCCGCCGAGAGCCGCGTGAGGTCGGATTCGCGGGGGTCGAGGTTGAACGCGACGCGGCGGAGCAGCCGCATGCCCTGCATCACGTCGTAGACGCCGGGGCGCGTGACGGTCTCGTCTACCTCCAACAGCACGCCGCCCGGCACGGTCCGCTGCGCGGGGATGCGCTCGTCGCCGCCGGGCCCGATGAGGCGGAGGGGCATCGTCTCGGCCACGTTGCCCACGCGGAGCGTGCCGGCCTGCCGCACGATGAGGGCGGCGTCGGCGCCGGGCGCGTCGGCGGCGAGGTAGGTGACGGCGCGGAAGAGAAGGGGAACGAACAGCCCGCGCACAGGGAAGTCGCTCCACCGCTCGTCCGGCGCGACGGCCATGAAGAGCAGCGTGCCCTGGCCGCTGCGGACCTCCTGGAGGAATGGCCCGCCGCCTGCGAGGCGGACGAGCGTCGTCTCGTCGCCGCCGCCGGGAGCATACTGCGCGGCGTAGCTCACCTCCGGCTCTTCGAGCGTGCGGGCGTCGCCTTCGAAGAGGCCATCGAAGAGCGGGTGCTCAAGATCGGCGCCGGCGAAGCCGCCCAGGGACGGGCCGCCCGGCGCCCCGACGAAGCCGGCCAGCCGCCCGCCGCCGAGGGCGAGGAAGAGCGCGTCGTAGTCGGCCGTCTGCGGGCGCTCGGAGGGGAAGAGGAGGACGCCGCCGCCGGCCTGCACGTAGCGCGCGAGCGCGGCACGCTCGCCCTCCGCGAGGTCCACCGGCCCGACGAGCACGACGGCGTCGAAGGCATCGATACCAGCCGCGCCGAGCTGGGTTTCATCCACCTCCGTCACGTCGAGCGTGCCGCGCTCGGCGACGAGGCCGAGGGCGAGGGTGACGTAGTCGGCCCGCATGCTGGTGCCGCGCACGACGAGCACGCGCCGCGCCTCGGGCACGTGGAGCGCGACGAAGCGGCGGTCGTCCCACTCAGCAGCGTCGGGCTCCAGGCGGACCTCCCCGCGCAGCCAGCCCCGTCGCCGAGGGGTGAACGTGAATCGCACCGTCGTGGGCCGCCCCGCGCGGAGGTCGGTGGCTGTCTGCGCCACGCGCTCCCCCTCGACGAACAGGCTCGCCGCCACGCCCTCCGCGTCGTTGCCGTAGCGGACGAGCGTGGCGGCCACGCGCACGGGCTGTCCCGCCTCGACGATCCGGCTCTCCACGCGCACGTCGGCGATGGCCGTGTTGGCCTGGTCGCGCGTGCCCAGCGGGAAGAGCGTCACGCGCGTGCCTTCCGGCAATGGGGTCAATCCCGAGTCCGCGAGCGTGGCTGCTTGGAGGTCGGAAAACAAAAAAATCTCGCGGAGGGGGTTCGTCGCCGCTTCGAGCAGGCCGCCCGCACGGGCCAGCGCCGCCGTCGTGGGCTCCGCGCCCGAAGCGGTTTCGAGGGTTGCGAGCCGGTCGAGCGTCAGCGACGGCCCGCCGAGGGCAGGCGCGGGGGCGTCGGGCAGGGCGGCCGTGGGGAGCACGGCCAGCTCGTCTCCCGAAGGGGTGGCTTCTGCAAGCGCGGCGGCGAGCGCCTTCGCCTGATCGAGGTATGCCCCCTGCGCATCGCGGAGCGTCATCGAGAGCGAGTTGTCGACGACGAGCACGATGGAGGACGGCGCCCGCGCACCGAAGGCGCCTTCCCAGGCCGTCGTCCACGTCGGCCGTGCGAAGGCGAGGACGAGGCACGCGATGGCGAGCGTGCGGAGAACCAGCAGGAGCCACTGCCGGATGCGCATCCGCCGCATGGCCGTCTTCTCCAGCTCGCGGAGGAACGCGAGCGAGGAGAAATCCACCCGCTTCGGCCGGCGGAAGTTGAAGAGGTGGATGAGAACGGGGATCGCCGCCGCCGCGAGGCCGAGGAGGACGAGCGGGTTGAGGAACGTCATGGAGGAGGAACGTGCGAGACCGCTCCGGGCGCGCGCAAGCCTACGAAATGCGTGGCACCGTCTGGGTTCGTCTCCGCCCGATCCTGAGTGGGGAAAGCGGCGTGCCGGAACTCGCGGCCCGCCCCTCGGAAACGACCGACCCTCATCCGAATGTGGATAACCCACGTCCAAGAACCGCCGACCGGCGCCCGGAAACGGCCAGCCGGCATCCGAATGGAGCTGACCAATGCGCTGAAGCGGCTGACCGGCGCCCCAAAACCGCCGACCAACGCACGGAAGCGACTAACCGACGCACGGAAGCCATCAACCAGACCAGGGCCCTCCCGCCCAGTTGCGCGAGCGGCAGGGATCGTCGCCGCTGACGTGCTGCTTTCACCCTAGGCACCGCATCTTCGCTGAAGCTCGCGCGTTCGGCCTCTATTCCGCTTGTTGCACCCATGTCGAAGACGAAGAAGGCCCGTGCTGCGGCCTCGAACGGCACCTCCAACGGTCACGCCGAGGCCGCCCGCCGCTTCACCGGGCAGGACCTAGTCATCAAGGGGGCTCGCCAGCACAACCTCAAGAACCTCGACCTCACAATCCCGAAGCGAAAGCTCGTCGTGGTCACGGGCCCTTCCGGATCCGGCAAGTCGAGCTTGGTCTTCGACACGATCTACGCCGAGGGGCAGCGGCGGTACGTCGAGAGCCTGAGCGCATACGCGCGGCAGTTCTTGGAGCGGATGGACAAGCCGGACGTGGACCTCATCACGGGGCTCGCGCCGGCCATCGCCATTGAGCAGCAGACGGCTACGCGGAACCCCCGGAGTACCGTCGCCACGCAGACGGAGATCTACGACTACCTCCGGCTCCTCTTCGCACGCGTGGGGACGACGATTTCCCCCGTCTCCGGGCTGCCCGTCACGAAGGACTCCCCGCGGACTGTCGCGGAGACCCTGCAGCGCGAGCTGTCCGACGGGGAGCGGTTTTTCCTTGCCTTCCCCTTCCCCATCCATAAGGGCCGGAAGAAGATCGAGGAACTGGAGGCGTTGCGGGGGCGCGGGTTCTCCCGCCTCGTCGTGCTCCCCACGGACGCCCAGGCGGCGAAAGGGGCCCTCCCAGACGTGCTCGACCTCAATGAAACAAGCCCCGACGCCGTCAAGCCGCCTCCGGACCGACTCCTGGTGCTTGTAGACCGCCTGGTGGCCCGGCCCATGGATGACGCTGCAACCGCGCGCATTGCGGATTCGGTCGAGCAGGCTTTTCGCGAGGGGGGCGAGCGGGCCATCGCCGTTACGGTCCCGCGTGAGGGTCCCTTCCGCCGGTTTGACTTCTCAGCCCACTTCGAGCGGGACGGCTTGGTGTTCGAGGAGCCTACCCCTCAGCTTTTCTCGTTTAACTCCCCACTTGGGGCGTGCCCCGCGTGTCAGGGGTTTGGCCGCGTACCCGGCGTAGACGAGGACCTCGTCATTCCCAACCCTGACCTATCCCTCCGGCAAGGCGCGGTAGCCCCCTTTAGGACCGAGCAGTGGAGCAAGTACCAACGCGACCTCATCCGTATGGCCGCGCGCGCTGGGATCGATATTGACGCCCCGTGGCACCGGCTTCCGGAGGCGCATCGTCAGCTCGTATGGAGTGGCGACGGCGACTACGTGGGGATCAGCGGGTTCTTCCGGTTCCTCGAAGGCAAGGCGTACAAGATGCACTACCGCATTTACGCCGCTCGCTTCCGGGGTTATACCCGTTGCCCGGCATGCGACGGGTATCGCCTCAGGCCGGAGGCGCTTTATGTCCGGATCCCTGCTCCGCAGGTTGATGGACCAGCCACCTGGCTTCACATCGGTGAGATCGGGGAGTTGACAACCGCCGACGCCCGCGACCTCTTCGACCGGATGGAGTGGACCCCGCACCAGCTTGCTGTCGCTGGGCGCGTGCTTGAGGAGGTCCGGAAACGCCTCCGGTACCTCGTTGAGGTCGGCCTCGACTATCTCTCCCTTGACCGGCTGGCTTCCACCCTCTCCGGGGGTGAGATGCAACGGATCAACCTCGCTACGAGCCTCGGGTCCAGCCTCGTGGGTAGCCTCTACGTCCTCGATGAGCCGACGGTCGGCCTCCATCCTCGGGACAATGACCGTCTCATAGCCATTCTCGAGGGGCTGCGCGACCTAGGTAACACGGTGCTCGTCGTCGAGCACGACGCACAGATGATGAAGCGAGCAGATCAGATCATAGACATTGGACCCGGTAGCGGGATCAATGGAGGACACCTCATATTCCAAGGATCATTTGAAGAAATATTACAGGATCAGCGTTCTTTAACGGGGGCCTATCTCTCTGGACGTCAAAGGATCCCCCTTCCGCCGTCCCGGCGACCGAGGAATCCCGAGCGAACGATTGAGGTGACTTGTGCTCGCGCCAACAACCTAAAGCGCGTGGATGTTCGCTTCCCGCTCGATGTACTAACGGTGGTAACGGGTGTCTCTGGCTCTGGGAAGTCAACGCTCGTACATGACACCCTCTTCCTAGGGCTTAAGCGGCTTAAAGGCGAGGAGACCGACGAAAAAGTGGGCATGCATGACGGAATCACAGGATCCCACCTTATTGAAGCGGTCGAGATGGTGGACCAGTCCCCTATCGGGAAGAGCCCCCGGTCGAACCCCGTCACCTATATCAAGGCCTTCGACGCCATTCGCGAATTGCTGGCTTCTACCCACCAAGCACAGGTACGTGGTT
>DASPKS010000127.1:0-18323 GCA_035628035.1 Rubricoccaceae bacterium | reverse complement strand
GCGGGTACATTGCGCGACCGCTCGCGTCGCGCCATGCCCCCCTTCGGACCGCTGTCGATCGCCCTCCGCGCAGCGCTCGCCCCGCAGGCGAGACGGCTCGGGAAGCACACGCGCGACGCGCTGTGGAGGGCCGCACGGCTCACGCTCACCCCTGAGGAGACGGAAGCAGAGGAAGCGATCAACCGCCTGCGCGAGCGTCTCGGCGCGTCTGCCGACCGACTACGCGTGCAGGACTTCGGCGCGGGCACGCGCGCCTCGGCGCTCGCAGCGGAGACGCAGCCGGGCGAGCGGGCCGTCGGGGAGATCTACCGCCGCGCGGCCGTCGGTCCAGCGTGGGGGCGGTTCCTCTTCACGCTCACGCGGGAGAAGAAGCCGCATCGTGTGCTGGAGCTGGGGACGAACCTCGGCGTCTCAGCGGCCCACCTCGCGAAAGCGCTCCAGCTGAACGGCGGGGAGGGCCGGCTCGTCACGCTCGAAGGCGACTCCTCGCTCGCCGAGCACGCCCGCGCACACCTGTCCGACCTCGGGCTCGCGGAGCGCGTCACCGTCGTCACGGGCCGGTTCGATGACACGCTCAGCGGCGTGCTCGAAGCGCAGGGGCCCTTCGACCTCGTCTTCCTCGACGGGCACCACGAGGAGGCCGCCACGCGCCGCTACTTCGGACAGATCGCGCCGCACCTCGCCCCCGGCGCGTGGGTCCTCTTCGACGACGTGGAGCCCACGCGGCCCGTCCGTCGGGCGTGGCGGGCCATCGTGGAGGAGCAGCTCGAGGCAGGCGCGGTCTACCTCGGGAAGTGGGGGCTGCTCGTCTGGCCGGAAGCGGCCGGTGAGGAGCCTCCGCCTCCGCGCCGCGTCCCAGGGGCCCAGGACGCACAATAAGGCCCGTGCCCTCCCGTTCTCCCCACGCGCAGCGTCACCCGGCATGTCCCTGACCGACGAGGAACTCGTCGCGGCCTACCTCGAGCGCGGCGACGAGCGGGCGTTCGGCCTGCTCGTGGCGCGCCACCAGGAGCGCCTTTTTGGCTACCTGGTGGGGATGGTACGCGACCGCTCCGTCGCGCAGGACCTGTTTCAGGAGACGTTCCTCCGCGCGATCCAGGCGATGCACGCCCGCCGCGGCTCGTATGAGCAGCAGGGGCGGTGGCTCGCGTGGCTCATGCGGATCGCGCGCAACGCCGCCCTCGACCACCTCCGCGCCCGCAAGAAATGGCTCGACGTCGACCCCGGCTCCGACGACGACGACGGCCCCTCGTTCTGGGACCGCCTCGCCGACCGCGCCCCCGACGCCGAGGCCCTCCTCCAGCGGGCTCACCTCGACGAGGAGGTCGCGGCCGCCATCGAGCGCCTGCCGCCCGAGCAGCGCGAGGTGGTGCTGATGCGGCACCAGAGCGAGCTCACCTTCCGCGAAATCGCCGAGATCACGGGCGTCTCCATTAACACCGCCCTCGGGCGCATGCGCTATGCGCTCATCAACCTCCGCAAGGTCCTCGAGCCCGAGTGGTTCGAGGGCGACACCGAGATCCCGGAGGCCGCACCGGCGCCGCCGGAGGCCCCCTTCGCCTGACAGCCCTCTTCACCAGCCGTCCCGCCCCCCGCGACCGACTGCTACCGTATCCCTCGCTCCGTCCATGTACAACCCGCTCGACGCCCTCCGGCACCTCTACGGAGAGGGGCCACCGGCCGCGCCACCGGCCGACGACGCGCCTCCCGGCGCGCGGGCCGAGTACGAGCTGCTCCGCACGACGAAGGCCGCCCTCGACCGGCTCCCCCGGGAGCGGCCCGACCCGTCCGTTATCGAGGCCCTCGTCCGCGAGGCCGGCCGCGCCGCGCCCGCGCCGGCCGGGCCGATCCCCGGCCCGGTGCCGGTCGTCCGCCGCGCCGCCGACCGCGCCGCCGCGCCGCCGCCCCGCGAGGCACGCCGCCGCTGGGTCCCGCTCGCCCTCGCCGCGGCCTTCCTCGCCGCCGTGGCCGTCCCGACGTTCTGGCTGACGCAGGGGACCGACGACGCCGTGGAGGTGACCGAGGACCGCGCCACCCCCGCCGAACAGGCGGCACCTACGCCGGCTGCGCCGCCCGCCGCGGTCGAGCCGGAGCTCCTTGCCGAGGCGACGCCGGTGCCCACTACGCCCGCGCCGGAGGCCGCCGGCCGCGTGACGCCGCGGGGCCCGTCGCCCTCTGAGCCCATCCAGTGGGCGAGCGCGGCGCCCACGGTTCGCCGCGAGCGGGCCGCAGCGGGCGGCGCCCTCGCGGCGACGGCCGAGGCGACAGCGCCGACCGCCGCCGACTGGGAGGTCGGCGAGGACCTCCGCATGCTCTCCCTCCGCCTCCAGACCCTCGAAGAGCAGGCCGGCCAGTCCGGCGGGCTCGCGTGGGACGAGACGCCCACCCCCTTCGGGAGCGCCGACGCCTCGGCCGACCGCGCCCTCGACGACGGCATCCAGGCCGTCCGGGCCGGCGCGCCGCCCCCCGCGCGGATGGACGTGCGCGTCCGCCCCTCTGAGAAGACGAACGACTGAGATGAAGCGCCTTTTCCTTTCACTCCTCGTGGTCGGGGGCGCCGTCGCCCTCGGCACGGCCCCCCACGCCCAGCCGGGCCGGCACAACCGTCCGCAGACGGCCAACGCCCGGGAGGCCGCCGCTGATACCAGCACCCCCGTCCGCATCCTCCAGATCCGCGCCGGCAAGCTCCTGCTCGACGGCGTGGCCCTCCCCCCGAGTGCCGTCCCGGAGGACCTCGACCTCGACGGGTACGAGATGACGGTCCAGTTCAGCGGGCCCGTCCTCCCGGTCATCGAGATGGACGGCCAGGCGTACGTCCTCGAGAACGAGCGCCTCGTGCGGTTCGAGGACACGGGGCGGGACCGGAGCCAGGTCTACTTCCTCGGCCAGCCCATCTACGTCGGCGAGGCCGACGAGGCAGAGGCTGCCCGGGCGGCCGGCCCGCCTCCGCCCGCGCCGGCGCCTATGGAGCCGATGCCGGAGCGCGAGATGCGCCGCGTCAGCGAGGCCGCGTACCTCCACGACCTCTCGGCGCGTGACCGCGCCCTCTACGAGCGGATCCAGCGCGAGCAGCACCTCGAAGCCGAGACGCTTGAGCTCGCCCGCCGGCTCCGCCAGACGTCGGAGGGCCCCGCACGGGCCGCCCTCCGCCGGATCCTCCGCGAGAAGCTCGACGCCTCGTTCGAGCTCAAGCAGGAGATCCGCCGCGACGAGATCGAGCGGGTTGAGGAGCAGCTCGGCGAGCTGCAGCGGCTCCTCGCCGAGCGCGCCGCGCGCAAGCACCAGATCATCGCCCACCGCTACCGCGAGCTCACCGGCGAAGACCTCGACGCCGCCGAGTAGCGCCTACGGTTTTTCCGGAGAAGGCCCGACCGCCCGGTCCACCAGCCGGGTTCTTCCTCTCCAGCCAGTCTGCACCCATGTACGTTTTCTTCCGCTTCACCCCCGCGCTCGCCCTCGCGGCCGGGCTCCTCTTCGCCGCGCCCGCCTCCGCCCAGGTGGACCGCGAGGACGAGGAGGACGCCCGCGAAGAGCGCGAGGACCGCGAGCGCGCCGAACGCGACCGCGTCCGGATTTTCCGCCATCGCCCCGGCGACGACCGCGTGTTCTTCCGCCACCCGTTCCCGCCGGGTCACCCGCTGCCGCCCGACGCGGAGGCGTTCCACTTCGAGCGCGACGGCGACACCCTCATCTTCCGCACGCCCGACGGCGAGGAGCACGTACTCGTCGAGCCCGGCGAGTGGACGATGCTCGCCGACTCCCTCCACGACCGCGTCTTCCGGTTCCACGTGGGGCCGGAGATGGAGGCCCTCCGCGAGCGCTTCGCCGACTTCGAGCGCCTCCCCCGCCTGGAGCACTTCGAGCGGTCCTTCGACGGGCACCCCTTCATGATGGAGGGGCCCGGCGCCCACGTGGAGCTGTTCGGCCTCGACGGGCTGGGCTTCGGGGGCTCTGAGGAGACGCGCCGCGAGATGCGGGAGCTGGAGCGCCGCGCCCACGACCTCGCCCGCGAGGCCCGCCGGGCCGACCGCGACGACCGCGCCCGCCTCGAAGCAGAGCTCGACGAGGTGCTCGACGACCTGTTCGAGATCCGCGGCCGCGCCCGCGAGGAGGAGGCCCAGCGTCTCCGCGAACGCGCCACCGAGCTCGAGCGCCGCGCCGACGAGCTGGAGCAGGCCGTCCGCGAGCGGGCCCGCGAGCGGCGCGCCCTCATCGAGCAGCGGAAGCGCGAGCTCCTCGGCGAGGACGAGAGCGACTGGTAGCCGTTGATCTTCCCTGTGCCGCTGCGCGTGGCACGCAGGCGCTCCGGTGGGCTTCGGCCCGCCGGGGCGCCTGTCTTTTGAGGGGAAGAGGGGAGGAGAATCGAACCCGGCGCGTTACGGAACCGAGCGATCAGCGGGACCCTTCGTCGCGGGCGCGTTCCAGCTCCGTTGGGCTGAATGGGACAGGGAGGGCATCCCGAAGGGGGCAGGAGGGCTCATTGCTGCGAAAAAAGCCCGTTCCGATGGGGAAAGACGACGAGGCTAGGAGGCGGAGGGCCCGAAAGCGTCCGATATTCGCCCGGCCCGGCACGGCCTTTTCGAGCGACCCGTGCTGCGGCCGCGTGCGCGCCCGGCAAGGCCCACGCGGCGGCCCCCACCACGGTCCGCCAGCCGTCCCGCCCCCATGATCGCTCCTCCTTCCCTCCGCTACCCCGCCCGCCGCGCCGCCCTCGCGGTAGCGCTCCTCGTCCTCGCTGGCGCCGCCCGCGCCGACGCGGGCATCGAGCGCGTCTCCTTCGCCGCCCGCGCCGACGGGCGCGGCTACGTCGTCCGCCTCCACATGGATGGGCGGGCGGGTGCCTACAGCGTCGAGCAGCCCTCGCCGGGTACGCTCACGCTCGTGGTCTACCGCGCCCACGTGGCCCCCGCCCTCCGTCGCGACGAGGCGCGCGGGCCCGTCCGCGCCTACCAAATCGTCCCCGCCGACGACCGCGTCACGCTCCGGCTCACCCTCGTCTCCGGGGTCGCCGTGCAGGCGCAGGCGTATCCCGACCGCGACTCCGACGACCTCCTCCTCTCGCTGACGACGGGCACGGCCCCCGTCGCAACGCGCCCTGCGGGGGGCTCGACCCACGCCGCGTCCTCGCCGGCCCCTGCCGGCGGCACGCGCCCCGACGCGGCCAGCGGCGAGCACTGGCGGCTCAACACCATCGTGATCGACGCCGGGCACGGCGGGCACGACGCCGGCGCCGTCGCGCACGGCGTCCGGGAGAAGGACGTGACGCTGGCCGTGGCGCGCCGGCTCGGCCGGTACATCGAGGAGCGCCTCGGCGTTCGCGTCGTTTACACCCGCACCGACGACCGCTTCATCACGCTCGACGGGCGCGGGCGGGCGGCCAACGCCGCCGGCGGCAAGCTCTTCATCTCGATCCACGCGAACGCCGCCGCCGCGTCCAGCGCGCGCGGCACCGAGACCTACTTCCTCGCGCGGCACCGCGACGAGAGCGCGCGCCAGGTGATGGAGCGCGAGAACGCCGTCGTGCGGATGGAGAGCGACCCCAGCCTCTACGACGACTTCGACGCCGAGGGCGGCATCCTCCGCACGCTCGCGCTGAGCGCGTACGCGGAGGAGAGCCAGTCGCTCGCCTCCCTCATCGAGGGGCAGTTCCGGACGCGACGGAGCAGCCGCGGCGTGAAGCAGGCCGGCTTCCTCGTGCTCTGGCGCGCCTCGATGCCCGCCGTCCTCGTCGAGCTCGGCTTCCTCACGAACCCCGAGGAGGCCCGCTTCCTCGCCAGCGCCGACGGGCAGGACCAGCTCGCCCTCTCGATCTTCCGCGCCGTGCAGGCCTACAAGGAGCAGTACGAACGGGGCCTCCGCCTGGCGAGCAACTGACGGACGACGACACGCTGAGCGGGCGGGCCGACCTAGCTTCGGCCCGCCCGCTCGCTTTTTACGCCGCCGTGTCCGACCGCCTCCTCGCCGCCATCCGCACCGTCCCGGACTTCCCCTCGCCCGGCATCCAGTTCAAGGACATCACGCCGGTCCTCGCCGACCCCACGCTGCTGGCCGAGGCGCTCGACGGCCTGAAGGCGCCGTTCGTCGGGAAGGGGATCACCCACGTCGTGGGGATCGAGGCCCGGGGGTTCTGGTTCGGGATGGCGCTGGCCGAGCGGCTCGGCGCCGGGTTCGTGCCCGCGCGCAAGCCGGGCAAGCTCCCCGCCAAAACGCTCCGCGAGACCTACGCGCTGGAGTACGGCACCGACGCGCTCGAGCTCCACGCCGACGCGCTCCGGCCCGGCGACCGCGCGCTCGTCCACGACGACGTGATCGCGACGGGCGGGACGGCGGCAGCAGTGGGCCGCCTCGTGCGTGCGACGGGCGCCGAGCTGGCCGGGTACTCGTTCGTCGTCGAGCTTTCTTTCCTGACCGGCCGCTCGAACCTGCCGGCCGACGTCCCTGTCGAAGCGCTGCTGCGGCTGTGAGCCGCCTCAGCGGACGGCCACGCAGGAGATCTCGACGCGTGCCCCGCGCGGGAGCGCGGCCGCCTGGATGGCCTCGCGCGCGGGTGGCGACTCGCTGAAGTACCGCGCGTAGACCTCGTTCACCTGCGCGTAGTCGTCCATGCTCGCGAGGTAGACCGTGCAGCGGACGACGTGCGCGTAGTCCATCCCGGCGGCGTGGAGGACCGCGCCGAGGTTGTCGAGCACCTGCGTCGTTTCCTCCTCGACGTCGCCCTGGACGAGCCGCCCCGACTCGGGGTCGAGCGCGATCTGGCCCGAGCAGTACAGCGTGTCGCCGACCAGGACGCCCTGGCTGTACGGACCGATGGCGGCGGGCGCCTTCGACGTGCGGACGGACTCGCGCCGGGAGGGGGGAGGGGGCGTCATCGCGGGTGGTGGCAAACGGCCCCTAGTTTCCCCTCCGATCTTCCGGGCGACAAGCGAAGAATCCATGGGGATGGTGGGCGTTGGAACGGGGAGTAGGGCCGCGCACGTTAGCGTCCCAGACCTGCCGATCCGATGAGCCGCCACGGCCGCGTTCTTGTCGCCATGAGTGGGGGGGTAGATTCCTCCGTCGCCGCCGTCCTCCTCCGCGAGGAGGGCTACGACGTCGTGGGGCTGACGATGAAGACGTGGGACCACGCGACGACGGGCGGCAAGGCCGAGGGCCGCGCGCGGACGAGCACCAAGCAGGTCGGCTGCTGCTCGCTGGAAGCGATGAACGACGCCCGCGCCGTCGCCCTCCGCTACGACTTCCCCCACTTCATCGTGGACCTCCGCGAGGAGTTCGGCGAGGCCGTCGTCGAGGGCTTCACGGCCGAGTACCTCGCCGGACGCACGCCGAACCCGTGCATCCACTGCAACACCCACATCAAGTGGGCGGCCCTCCTCCGCCGCGCCGACGCTCTTGGCTGCGAGTGGATCGCGACGGGTCACTACGCCCGCGTGCGGCACGACGAGGAGTGCGGCCGCTACGTCGTCGGCCGGGGGCTCGACCGCAACAAGGACCAGAGCTACGCGCTGTGGGGCGTCGAGCAGGCGCACCTCGCGCGGTCCCGCTTCCCCCTCGGCCATCACACGAAGCCGGCGATCCGCCAGATGGCCGCTACCTTCGGGCTCGACCACGTCGCCGCCAAGCCGGACTCCTACGAGATCTGCTTCATCCCCGACGACGACTACCGCGCGTTTCTCACGCGGCGCGTGCCCGGCCTGGGAGCGCGCGTGGCCGGCGGCGCGTTTGTGCTCGAAACGACGGGCGAGGTCGTCGGCCGCCACCGGGGCTACCCGTTCTACACCGTCGGCCAGCGACGCGGGCTCGACCTCGCGCTCGGCGCGCCGCTCTACGTCACGCGCATCGACGCCGAGACGAACACGGTCTACGTGGGACCGAAGGAGGCGCTCGAAGGGCGGGCCCTCACGGCGCGCGGGCTCGTGTTCGGGAAGGCAACTCACCTCTACGCCGAGCGGCCCGCTACGGCGCAGGTCCGCTCCCGCGACGCGGGGGCCCCGTGCCTCGTTGTGCAGACGTCCGCCGACGAGCTGGAAGTCGTGTTCGAGGCGCCCCGCACAGCGCTCACGCCGGGGCAGGCCGTCGTCCTCTACGACGGGGACGACGTGCTCGTGGGGGGGTGGATCCACGCGGCGGTCCGTGCGCAGGAGCGCGATCCGCTCGTCGAGCTCCCCGTGCTCGCCCCATGAAGACGCGCGAGTGCCCGGGTTGCGCGCTGGAGGCGCCTGCGGACGCGGCCGTGTGCCCGTACTGTGGCTACGAGTTCCCCGGTGCCCGCGCCGGCACCCGCTCGGCGGCGTGGCTGATGGTGCTCCTCCTCGTCCTCTTCGCCGTGCCCTTGCTGGCGTGGCTGCTCAGTTGAGCACGGCGCCGCCGTACATCCCGGGCCAGGGCCGCGTGGCGCCCTCCTGGCCGTCGAACCAGAACGTGTCGATGGACACGGCCGTGGCGTCGTTGGTCAGGATGAACTTCTCGAAGTTGGCGATGTCGAACTGCCCCGGCCCGAGGTCGGTGCCCTGGCGCTCCTCGAAGAACGTAGGGCCGGTGGTGTCGATACGGAAGTAGATCTCGTAAGCGGGGATATTCACCTCGCCCTCGTTGCGCGCGCGGTACTCGATGAAGACGAACGTGCTGTCGCCGCGCCGGCGGTTGGCCCACGAGAGCACCTCGGCGCTGAAGCGGGCGTCGGACGTGGTGTCCTCCTCCGCTACGTCGAGGAAGACCGTAGCCTGCGTGACCTCGCCCTCACGGACCGAGACCGTCACGTTGTTCGCGTCGTAGCCGGCCCGGCTCGCCGTGATGGTGTAGTTCCCCGCCGCGGCGTTCTCGATGAGGAACTGCCCGTTGCCATCGGTGACGAGGGCGCCGGTAGGAGGGGAGGTAGTCACACTCGCCCCGGCGATGGGGAGGCCCGTATCGAAGTCCAGGACCGAGCCCTGGATGGAGCCAAACTGCTCCGGGCCGAGCGTGGCCTCCTTACACCCGATGAGGGCGGCGGCGAAAACCCCGAAGGGCAACGCGAAGCGAAAAAGGCCCTCGGCGAGGGCGAACAGGCGGTACGTCGTCATGCGGAAGGCGGTAGGGTAGGCGGCGCGCGGGTCCCTCACGGAGCGACCAGCTCCAGGGTGTGCGCCTCCGCGATGGGGTGGTCTCCTTCGTAGATCGTCAGGTGGACCTCAACCGTGTCCCCGGGCTGGACGCCGAGCCGGACGGTGGAGAGGACGGCCTCCTCGCCGCGCCGGGCGTCGAAGGTGCCGCCCTGGCGGCTCGTGGAGGTCCCGGAAGCGCCCCGCTTCTCCGCCTCGAGGCGGTAGGAGAGCGCGTGGTCGCCCGTGGCATGGAAGAGCCCCTGGACGAGGAGGGTGGCCCCGTCGCGCTCGAGGCGGATCTCGGCCTCGCCGAAGCCGGACAAGGCGAAGCTCAGCGCAAGGACGACGGGGAGCAGCGCGGCCATATCGGTGCCGAGCGCGAGGGCCGGCTCAGAGCCCGAGCCCGCTGTTGTGGCGGATCACGAGGGTCATCCCGTTCCCGTGCTGCTCGATGCTGAACGGGGTCTCCGTCAGGCCGAGCTGGACGGCCTCGTTGCCGACGCCCTCCTGAACGACGCGGTGCCCCGCGAGCCCGCTCCCTGCGAAGTCAAGGAGGTACACGTTGCCCACGCCGAGCTGGACGACCTCCGTTTGGTTCGCGTCGCCGGTCAGCCACGACCCGTAGAGGTTCTCAGTGCCCTGCTGGAGCACGTCCGAAACGTTAGCGCTCCCCTGTTGCACGAGGACGGCGATGTTCCGCGCTCCCACCTGCTCGATGGTGGCGACGTTGTCGTCGCCCTGCTGCTCGGCGAGGGCAAAGTTGCCCGTCGTGCTCTGGGCCTGGAAGGCGTCGAACGAAGCGCGCTGGCGGTCCCAGAGTCGCTCGTAGAGCAGGCTCGCCGCTTCGCCCGGCGCGAGCCGGTTGTTCGGGTCGAGGAGGGCCGCGACGAGCTGGGAGCTAAAGCCCGCGCGCGACAGCGTCTCCGCCTCACGCGGGGCCACCCCCTCCGTGGGGGACTGCGCGCGCGTTGCGCCGGCTCCGAGGAGCACGAGCGCGGCGAGCACCCCGAGGGGCAACGCGAAGCGAAAGGGGAACGTGCGGTTCATGGGGCCAAGATAACGCGGGTGGGGGGCCGGGGCTCCCGTGTAGGTGCTCAATCCTGTGCGGTGACGGCGAAAAGAGATGCGGCGGGGCCGAGCTTCGGCTCGGCCCCGCCGCAAAGGAACGCGCCGTCAGTTGCCCTGGACAACCGTCGTCGTGTTGTTGTTACCGGTCTGGTCGACCGTACTCGTGTGGGTCGTGCCGGTCTGGTCCACGTTGGTGGTATCGAAGGCGCCGGTCTGAGTGACCGTGCTCATGTGTCCGTTGCCGGCCTGGTCGGTGTCAATCCAGTTGCCCTCGCCCCCGTTCTGGGTGGCGTAGCTGTCCTGGCCAATCCCGCTCTGGGTCTGGTCGATGGTGTTGCGGTCCGCCACCGTCCCATCCCCGTTCTGGGTAGCCGTGGCGACGTGGCCGCCCGAGGCGTTCTGATCCTGGATGGCGTCGTTGCGGTTGCCCACCTGCGTGATCGTCGCGTCGTTGAACCCGATCACGTCCTGGGTCTGGGTCCCCGTGTTGTTGTTCCCCGACTGCGTGATCCACGCGTCGTTGTCGCCGCCGACCTGGGTCTGGTCGGCGTCGTTGTTGTTCCCCGACTGCGTGATCGTGGCGTCGTGGGCGCCGGAGAAGCTGTTGCCCTGGGTCTGTGTGGCCGAGTTGTTGTTCCCCGACTGCGTGACCGTGGCGTCGTGGTCGCCGAAGGGGGAGATGAGCAGGAGGCCGTCCTGCGTCTGCGTGGCGTCGTTGTCGTCGCCGCTCTGCAGGATGGTGGCCGTGTGCGAGTTCCCGTCCTGCTCCTGCTGGGCGAAGTTGCCCTCGGCCGTGGAAGTCTGGGTGATCGTGGCCGTGTGGTTGCTCGCCTGGTCCTGGATCACGTTCCGGTCCTGCCCCTGCATGGCGACGTTGTCGTCACCGGCCTGGGTGATCGTGGCCGTGTTGTTCCGGCGCGCCTGGTGCTGCGAGGCGTAGTTGTCGTTGCCGGACTGCGTGATCGTCGCGTCGAGGTTGCCGAGGAAGGCCTCAAGGCCGCTGCCCGTCGAGGGGCCCTGCTGGATGATGGCCTCGTTCCGGTGCCCGCTCTGGGTGATGTCGGCGTCCATCGTGCCGGCGTTGAGGCCGCCCGTGCGGTTGTGGTCCTGCTCGATGGTCCCCTCGTTGTCGTTGCCCGACTGGATCACGTCACCCGTGATCGCCTGGGTGGTGGAGTTCTGGTCGATCAGGGCGGTGTTCCGGTGGCCCGACTGGTTCGCGTTGCCGGTGGCGTTCGCGCCGGACTGCTCGATCTCGCCGTCGTTGTTGTTCCCCGACTGCGTGATGAACGCGTCGTGGTTCGCGCCGGACTGCGTGATCGTGGCCGTCTCGTTGTTGCTGTTGCCGGACTGGAGGACCTGCGCGTACTGGTTGTTCCCGCTTTGCGTGACCACCGTCACGTTGTCGTCGCCGGTCTGGTCCACGTCCGCCGTGTTGTTGTTCCCCAGGTTCTGGGTCACGGTGGCCGTGTTGTCGTTGCCGGTCTGGTCCACGTCTACCGTGCTGTTCGTGCCGATCTGCGTGACGGTGGCGTCGTTGCGGTGGCCGGTGCCGGGGCCGGGGCCGGAGGTGTTCTCGATGCCCTGGGTGACGGTGGTCGTGTTGTTGTTGTTCGACTGCGTGACGAGCGCGTCGTTCTGGTTGCTGAACTGCTCGATCCGGGCCAACTGGCTCGTGCCGTCCTGCTGGATCTCGCCGTCGTTGTTGTTGCCGTCGTGGAGGATGTAGGCGTCGTTGCCGGTCCCGGTCTGGCCGACCGTGGCCGTCTCGTTGTTGCTGTCGCCGTTCTGGATGATGTTGGAGACGTGGTCAGTGCCATCCTGATCCACCTCGGCGACGTTGGTGTTGCCGTCCTGCTCCACGCTGGAGTAGTTCCGCTCGTCGTCTTGGTCCACCGTCGTGGCGTTGTTGTTGCCGGACTGGTAGACGAAGGAGTCGTTCCCCTCGTCAACACCGGTCTGGGTGACGGTGAGGTCGTTGTTGTTGCCGACCTGGTTCGTCTCGGAGTAGTGGTCCTCGCCGGCCTGGGAGACCGTGGTTCCGTTGTTGTTGTTGTTGCTGCCGGGCTGGTCCACGACGGCGACGTTGTTGACGCCGTTCTGCGTCACGTCGGACGTGTTGTTGTTGCCGGGGCCCTGCTCGACGTTGGCCTGGTTACCGGTCCCGTCCTGCTCGACGTCGGCACCCTGGTTGTTGCCCGTCTGGGTGACGATGGTCGCGTTGGTGGTACCGTCCTGGTCGACGGCAGCCTCGTGGCTATCGCCGGTCTGGGTCACTGTCGCCGTGTTGGTCTGGGCGCTTGCCACGGAGGCGAAGCCGAGCATGGCGAACAGGAGAAAGAGCTTCTTCATGGTGTTGCCTCTAAGGGATCACGGGAGGGCGTGGGGGCCGGGGGTGCTTGGGCACCCCCGGGCGCCCCATCGGATTCGCAAGGGAGGGAGTCTTCCCCAGCTCCGCTTAGTTGCCCTGCGTGATCGTGGCCGTGTTGTTGTTCCCGTTCTGGGTGATGGTGGCCGAGCTCGTGGAGGCGGTGATCCCCGTGCCGACGCCCTGGTAGATCTGGGCGTCGTTGAGGTTACCGTTTTGCGTGATCGTGCCGGTGTTGCCGATGGCCGAGCCCCCGTCGACACCCTGCCAGATCCGAGCCTCCCCGTCGTTGGCCGCGGGCGGGTTGGCGCCGTTGCCGTTCTGGGTGATGGTGGCGGTGTTGCCCGAGGCCGTGCCGGCGCCGTTGAGGCCCGTGTCCACGCCCTGGAGGATCTGGCCGGTCCAGTTCCGGTTCCCCGCCTGGTTCACCGTAGCGGTGTTGTCCGTGGAGGAGGAGCCGGAGCCGAAGCCCTGGAAGATCTCGCTGTAGTTCCGGTTGCCGGTCTGGTTGATCGTCGCGTCGGCGGTGCCCGTGCCGTCGCCGTCCGCTGTGCCCTGCGCACCCTGGACGATGCGGCCGAAGTTGCCGTTGGTCCCGGCGGCCTGCGTGATCACGGCGTCGACGTCGGTCGCCGAGCCGACGTTGCCAGCGCCCTGGAAGATGTCGGCGTAGCCGTTCGAGCCGTCCTGGGTGATCGTGGCGTCGGAGTTCATGGCCGTGCCGGCGTCCGTGCCCTGCCCGATGTAGGCGCCCTCACCCGTGCCGAAGTTGTTGCCGCCCGTCTGGGAGATGGTGGCGGTGTTGGTCGTCGCGGTCCCCGTGGCGGAGCCACCGTACACCGGGTTCCCGGTGCCCTGCCAGACCTGGGCGTCGTTCGTGCCCTCCTGCGTGACCGTGGCGACGTTGTCCGTGTCGTCCTGCTGGACCATCGCCCAGCTGCTCGACGAGGAGTTGCCGGCGCCCACGCCCTGGCTGACGGTGGCCGTGTTGTTGTCGCCGTTCTGCTCGACGTACGCCTCGTCACCCGTGGACGTGCCGCCGTTCATGCCCTGGTAGATCTGGGCGTCCTGGTCGGTCGAGCCGGCGGCCTGGAGGATGTCGCCGGTGGTGCCGGAGGCGGAGCCGGCCCCGGTGCCGTCGTTGTAGCCCTGGTAAATCCGGGCCTCGCCGTCGTTGGCCGCTCCCGAGCCGCTGCCGAGCTGGTCAATCGTCGCGGTGTTGTTGGTGGCCGTGCTGGCGGCGCCGCTGAAGGGCGTCGAGCCCTGGCGGATGGTCGCCGTCCAGTTGTTGCTGCCGCCCTGGGTGACGGTGCCGGTGTTGCCGCTGGAGGTGCTGTTGCCGCCGAAGCCTTGGTAGTTCTCCGTCCAGTTGTTCGTGCCGCTCTGCGTGACGTTCATCACGTCGTTCGTGGAGCTGCCCACGGAGGCCTGGCCGATGGCGGCGTAGCTGGTGTTGGCCGACTGGGTGATCGACGCCGAGGAGCCGTCGGCCGTACCGGCCGCGCCCTGAGCGATGTCCGAGAACGAGTTCGAGCCGGACTGGTTGATCGTGGCCGTCGCGCCGTCGGCGACGCCGGTGTCGGTGCCCTGCGTGATGAGGGCGCCGGCGGCCGGGATCCCGGTGTTGTTGGCGCCGCTCTGCGTGATCGAGGCCGTGTTGTCCGTGGCCGTGCCGCCGGACGTGCCGCCGTGCCGGATGTTGCTCGTACCCTGGATGATGACGGCCTCGTTGTCGTTCGCGCTCTGCGTGATCGAGCCGCTGTTGCCGTCGCCCACCGTGGTGATGGTGGCGTCGCCGTTGTTGGCGGTCTGGGAGACGGTCGCGGTGTTGTCGTCGCCGGTCTGATCAACGTCGGACGTGTTGGTCGCACCGTTCTGCCCGACCGTAGCGGTGTTGTCATCCCCGGTCTGGTCGACGTCGGACCCGTTGTTCGAGCCGGTCTGGTTGACGGTGGCGCCGTTCCCGTTGCCGGTCTGGCTCACCGTCGAGGTGTTGTTCTGGGCGCTCGCCGCTGTGGCGATGCCCAGGAACAAGAGGAGAAGCAGGAGTTGCTTCATAATGCATACCCTCCGTTGCGTGTTGGTATTGGGGAAGAAGGAGCCCGTAGGCTCTTGGGTCGAGGGACAAAGCACGCCCGTGAGGACCATGAGGGCGTCCTCTCGAGGCGGCATGTAGGCATCTCTGGGTGTCCCTCTTCGGCCTGCTCACACCACATTCCCCCCTGGCCGAGACCCAGCGATGTCGGTGTTCATGAGGACCGTGCCCTGTGGGCGCGGCCTCCTGAACAAGTCTAGCGCATGTAGTAGATGATCCCCGTCTGGAGCGAGTGAAAGCTGTCGTGATATCGCCCCCGCGGGACCCCGTCGAGGCCCTCCCGAAGCGGGTAGGTGTAGGCGTAGGCGACGTTGAGCCCCACCTGGGGCGTGATCATGTGCTCGATCCCGGCGCTCCCAACCACGTAGGGGAAGACGCCGTTGCCGCCGCGCGGGGCTTCCGGCTGGAAGAGCACCCCGGCGCCCAGCGAGACGAACGGCGTCGTGCTCGCGTGCGGCATGAGGAAGTAGAGGGCGTGGACGTCGCCCGCGGCGTGGTCGGCCTCGAAGGCCGCGCTGTCGGCGGCGAGTCGCCCCCCGGCGAGGTTCAACGCGACGCCGATGTGCTCGGAGGCGTTGCCTCGGACCACGAGCGCGGCGGTGGGCTGCGCCACGGGGTTACGGAAGTCCCCCTCGTACAGCGCGGCCCCGCCGATGGCCCCGATCCCGACGCCGGGCCGGTTGCCGGGCTGGAGCACCCGCCCGAAGGCGTCGGCCCGAGTGCCCTCGGCGACGTCGCGGTCGTAGGCGGCGAAGGCGGAGTGGTTGATGTCGCTCGGCTGCTGGAGCGCCCAGAGGTTGTCGCGGACCCCCTCGAGGATCAGCGCGCGCACGGCCTCCTCGATGGCCTCCGTGACGGCCACCACCGGCGGCTCGTTGAAGCTGTAGCCGGCCTCGGCCTCGAGCAGCCGCCGCAGCTCGACGAACCGGAACAGCCCCGCCTCGATCCGCTGCGAGAGGATCGTCTTCGTGGTGTAAACCGTCTTGAGCACGCGCCCGCTCTGCGTGGAGACGGCACGGAGATAGACGGTGACCTGGTCCTGGCGGACCTGCCCGGAGCCGCCGGCGCCGAAGTAGCGGAGCCCAGCGCCGCCCGTGAGCACGTTCGAGTCGTACCCGATGACACCGCCTTCGAGGATGATCCCTGCGTAGAGCAGCGGGGGCAGCGGGCCGAGCTGCTCCCCCTCGGGTCCGGTGTGCTGCGCCCGAATGGACTGGATGATCTGCCGCTCGTTGAGGAGGTTCGAGAGCCCCTCCCGCTCGATGGGCACGAACCACCCCGACTCCTCCAGCGCGCGGATGAGGATCGAGGTGGCGCCCTGCGTGACGGCCGTCGAGAACGTCGAGACGTTCTCCAGCGCGCGGTACTGCCCGGTCTGGTCGCGGAAGCGGTACACCGCCACGACGACCGGCTCCTGCGGCGCGGGGAGGTTCCGCAGCACCGACGCCGCGGGGGTCGGCGGTCCGTGCAGGGCCCGCTGCGTCTCGAACGGCCGGAGGTAGCTGCCGCACCCGGCGACCCCCCCCAGCGCGGCGGCGAGGACCACCACTCGCAGCCACGAGGCCACACGAAAGCGCTTCCGCCGCTCTCCCCCCGAGCGGAGATTCGGTCCGCAGTCGCGCACCATCAAGGCAGCGAGGGGATCGAGATCACCGACTCGTCGCCGGTGAGGACGTTGAAGATCCGGATGGTGACTTCGTTGAGCCCGGGGATGATGTCCACCGTGAAGTCCCCGAAGTCAAACCGTCCTTCTTCCGAGAGGTCGAGCCCGCCGAACCGGTCGCCGATGATCTCGCGCGAGAGCTGGCTCAGGATCTGACGCTGGAGGCTCTGCTCGAAGTCCTGGAGCGGGTCGCGGAAGAACCGGTCTACAGCGCCCTCGGCCTCGAAGTCGTTCTGGGCCTGGGCCGCGCTCAGGAGCGGCTGGAAGTTGAGCGGAGAGCCGCCGAAGGCGGGGTTGCGCGGCTGATACACGAGCGGCTGCGCTTCCGCCACCGAAGGGGCTACAGCGAGCAGCAGGAGCACGCCACCTAGAGAGACAAGTCGGAACATCAGATCAGTTCGGCCAGCAGGAAAGGAACAGGACATCAATAGCGTCGCATGACGATACGGCTTGACTAGGCTTCGGTGCAATCCCTAGCGGGAGCTATTTGCGTGTACACCCCGTGAAGCCGGGCGGGTGTACACCGTTCACCGAGCGACGTTGCGCTCATTGGCGTATCCCGCACGTCGGGCTCGGTCAGAGACCGGTCGGCCCGCCCGGCCGTCGTTCGAGGGAGCGTGCGGTGAGGAAAGCGGCCTGTTGGGCCGCCGCCTCGATGACGTCGGCGCGAGGCTGGAGCCGCGTCTGGAAGGTGATCTCGTCGTTAGCCCGCACTGTCACGAGCGTACCGATGTTGGGGAGTGGCTGCTCTTGGACCGTCACGGTGAAGTTCGTCGCGCCCTGGGGAGCCGCCCACACGCGGAAGAACACGTCGTAGAAGTCCCGCCCGAGCCGGGTGATCGTCTCGTCCACCACGAGTCCGTCGATCTCGCGCCGCGAAACCCCCTCGGTCGTCGAGTCCGGCACGGTCGGGGGCGCAGGGATCGGGACGAGCTGGGCGCGTTCGCGAACCTGCGCCTGGTAACCCATCTGGAGGTCCGACGAGGATGCTGTGGCAGGCTGCGCGGCGGCGACCCCGCCGCCCAGCGACGCCGCGAGCGCAGCAGCGAGCAGGAAGGGGAAAGCGAGCGCCGGTATCGGAAGAAAGACACGCATCGGGGCGATGCTACGGACGCTCCCGCCCGCGCACAAGGGGCTAGAGAATGGGCGAGAGCAGGCGCGTCACCTGCACCGCCGGGCGGAACCAGAAGGGGCGCTCCTCGAGATCGGCCGTCCCGATGAGCGTGCTCCGCGTGAAGTCTTCGAGGAGCATCCGCTCCACGTCGGCCGCGAAGGGTTCATCGTTGATGAGGACGGTGAGCTCGAAGTTGAACAGGAAGGAGCGGTTGTCGAGGTTGGCCGTCGATATAGCCGCGTAGGCGTGGTCGACGAGGGCCACCTTCTGGTGGAGGAAGCCGTCCTCGTAGAGGAACGTCTTGACGCCGGCGCGCTCGACGTCGGCGAGGTAGGCGTAGGGGACGAACCGGAACAGCGCGAGGTCGGTCGTGCGCGGCATAAGGATGCGCACGTCAACGCCGCGGAGGGCGGCGAGCTGGAGGGCCCCCATCACGCGGCCGTCAGGCACGAAGTACGGCGTGGCGATCCACACCCGCTCCTCGGCCGACTCGATGAGGTGGGTGTAGAGGAGCCCGCACGTCTCCAGCCGGTCGGCGGGCCCGGAGGCGAGCACGAGCGCGCAGCGGTCCTCGGCGGAGGCCGTCGGCGTCCACTCCATCCCCTCGGGCCGCTCGCTCGCGCTGTAGTACCAGTCGCGCACGAACGAGAGTTGGACGCCCTGCACGGCCGGTCCGCAGACTTCCAGGTGGGTGTCGCGCCAGTTCCCGATCTTCTCGTCGTGCCCGAGGTACTCGTCGCCGACGTTGAGCCCGCCCATGAAGGCGACGTGCCCGTCCACGACGACGACCTTGCGGCGGTTGCGGAAGTTGAGGCGGAACCGGCCGAGCCAGGAGCGCTTCCCGCCAAAGTCGGAGACACGTACGCCGGCCGCTCGAAGCTCGTCCACGTAGGCCCGGGGGAGGCTGTAGCAGCCGATCTCGTCGTAGAGGAGGT
>DASPKS010000126.1:0-9949 GCA_035628035.1 Rubricoccaceae bacterium | reverse complement strand
GGGTTTTCTGGGACCAGCTCCGCGGTGTCGAGGAGGACGGCGACAGCGCGCTCGTGCACCTCGACACGATGTCGCTCAACCACCTCAACGCGCTCCTCGACGAGAGCCGCACCGGCGTGCTCGTCGGGGCTGCTGTCGCCTCCGACTCCCGCGATAACCCGTGGCTCCCGAGAAGGGGGTTCCTGGCGGAGGTGGAGGCCGGGCGGTTCTTCTCGCTCGACGGCTCGGGGCTCCAGTACAACCGGGTCGTTGGCCAGCTCTACGGGTTCGCCCCGGCCGGGCCAGTCGTCCTCTTCGGGCGGGCGGTGGCGGCCTCCGTCCGTGCCGCCGATGGGGAGATGCTGCCGTTCTACTACCTCCCCATCCTCGACAAGGACCTCCTCACCGGTTTCCCTTCCAATCGGCTCTTCGCCCGCGACGTGCTCGCCCTCTCGGCGGGGCTCCGCGCGCCGCTCGCACAGGTGCGCGGGTTCTACCGCATCGATGGGCTTCTCCTCGGCTCCCTCGCGAACGCCTACGACGACCTCCCCGACCAGTTTACCCCGCGCGTTTCGTTCGAGGAAGACGTGGTAGTGGACGAGGACGGCAACGTGCCCCTCCGCCCCGCCGCAGCGGTGGGGCTGGGCCTCGTGAATGTGCGGCAGCACCGGATGCGGTTCTCCTTCCTGATGGGGTTCAGCCCGGAGGGCTCCCTCTTCTCGTCGTACCGCGTGGCGTTCGACCTCCGCGACGCCGACGCCCTCTTCCGCTAGCGCGCCAAGCTCCTTCCGTGCCCGTGCGTCTGTTCCTCCTGAAGGGTGCCCTCGCCGGGCTCGCGCTCGCGGTGCTGGTTCACCTCGTCGAGTGGGGCGCGCTGGTGTCGGCGGCGCGCGGCGCCCGCCCCGGATGGGCGCTGGGCGCGCTGGCCCTCGTGCCGCTGAACGTGGCGCTGGAGGCCTACCGCTACCACCTCCTCGTCGTGCGGCTCGCACCGGAGGTGCGCTACGGGGAATCCTTACGGGCAGTGGTAGGGGCGTACCCGCTCGGGCTCCTCACGCCCGCCCGCGTGGGCGACTACGCTGGCCGTGCCCTCGCCCTCCCGCAGCTTCGCGCGTGGGACGCCGCCGCGCTCACCTTCGCCGAGCGGATGGTGACGCTCGCGTGCTGCCTCGCCTTCGGGCTCGTCGCCCTCGCGCACTTCCTCCTCACGCGGACAGCGGTGGCGACGACCGCGTGGCTGGCTGTCCTCTGGCTCGGGGCGTTCGGAACGGCCGCGTTCCTCCTCGTCCTCCTTCACCCGCACCTGGCAAGGGCGGTCTTGGAAACGGTGCTGCCCTTCGAACGGGTCCGCCCGCTCGTGGCCTTCCTCGACCGGCTCACGCCGTCCGACGCCCACCGCCTCTTCGGGCTCTCCGCCCTTCGCTACGCGGTCTTCTCGACGCAGTTCGTCCTCCTCGTGCGTGCGCTCGACCCGGCCACGAGCTGGGCGGCGATCTACGCGGGCGTCGCGCTCGTCTTCTTTGCCAAGAGCGCGCTGCCGTCGTTCACACTGGGCGACCTCGGCGTGCGCGAGGGGACGGCCGTCTACTTCCTCGGCGCCTTCGGCGTGGCCGAGGCGGCGGCGCTCAACGCCTCGCTCGGGCTGTTCGTGGTGAACCTGCTGCTCCCGGCACTGGCGGGCCTCCCCCTCACGCTGCGGCTGCGGCCGTCCCTCCCGAAGGTCCCCTCGTTCAAAGCATGGCCGCGCTGACCGTCGCGGCCGGGGTTCTGCTCGCCCTCGGCGTCGTCTACGCCGCCGCCATCGGGGCGTTCGCCGTCGGGTTTATGCGGGTGCTCCGCGGGGAAAGGACGCGCGGGCGAAGGGGAGACCTCCCTTTCGTCTCCGTGATCATCCCGGCCCGCGACGAGGCGGCGAGCATCGAGGCGTGCCTATCGTCGGTCTTTGCGAACGACTGCCCCCCCGACCGCTTCGAGGTGATCGTCGTGGACGACCTCTCGGCGGACGACACGCCGGCCGTCGTGCGACGGCTGATGCCGAGGTGGAACCCGCCTGGCGCGCCCGAGCGGCTGCGCCTCCTCCAGATGCCGGAGAACCTGGAACGCCTCCGCGCCCACAAGAAGCGCGCGATCGAGAAGGGGATCGAAGCCGCGCGGGGCTCGCTCATCCTCACCACCGACGCCGACTGCTTCGTGCCGCCGGGGTGGATCCGCGAGATGGCCGCCTGCTTCGAGGACGCCGACGCGGACCCCGGTATGAAGCCGGTGACGGCGTTCGTGTCCGGGCCCGTGCTCTTCTGCTCGGGCGACCATCCGCTCCTCCACATGCAGGCGCTGGAGTTCCTGGGGCTCGTCGCGGCCGGCGCCGGCGCCATCGGCATCGGCCGCCCGACGATCTGCAACGGCGCGAACGTGGCCTACCGCAAGGACGTGTTCCAGGCGCTTGGCGGCTTCCGGGGCATCGACCACCTCACGAGCGGGGACGACGAGCTGCTCATGCAGAAGGTCGCGGCCGAGACGCCCCACCGCGTTCGATTCTGCGCGGCTCCCGAAGCGGCCGTCGTAACCGAGCCGCTCCGCTCGCTCCGAGCGTTCTTCGGGCAGCGGCGGCGGTGGGCGTCGAAGGGGGCACACTATCCGAGCCGACCGCTGGTGGCCCTGCTCGTAGGGATCTACGGGTTTTACTTCGGCCTGCTCGTCGGCGTGCTCGCGTGGCCGTTCGTGCCTGCGCTGGGGGGCCCCCTCCTCGGTGCGTTCGCGCTGAAGGTGCTGCCGGAAGCCGCCCTGCTCGGGCCCGCATGCCGCCACTTCGGGCGCGCCCGGCTGTTCGCGTACTTCCTCCCGGAGCAGGTGCTCCACGTGCCGTATATCGTCGTGCTCGGGGCCGCCGGGGCGTTCGGGCGCTACGAGTGGAAGGGGCGGCGCGTCGTGCGGTGAGCGCGCAGGGCGCCCGTAGCTTTCGTGCGGCCTTCTGTCCCCTACCCATCGCCTCCTCCCTCCTCCTCGACTACCCGCCGCGCCTGGCCGCCGTGCTGCCGGGCGTGATCGCGCGTGGGCCGGCGCACGACGCCGGTGGCGCCCCGTGCCTCTACCTCACCTTCGACGACGGCCCCGACCCCGACGGGACGCCCGCGCTCCTGGAGCTGCTCGATGCCCACGACACCCGCGCGACGTTTTTCCTCCTCGGACAGCGGGCGGCGCGCCATCCCGCGCTCGTCCGCACCGTCGCCGACGCGGGCCACGGGGTGGGCAGCCACGGCTGGGACCATCGCGACCCGTGGCGGACGCCCGGGCGGGAGGTGCTCGACGGGCTCGACCGGACGGAGGCGGTGCTGAGTGATCTCGTCGGCGGGCGGGTGAGGGACCACCGCCCCCCCTATGGACGACTCACCCCCGCTACGCTCCGGTGGGCGCGGTCCGCCGGCCGCCGCATCGTGCTCTGGGACCGGATGGCCGGCGACTTCGGGAAGACGGCGGGGAAGGTGCGCAGCCTTCGTCCCGGCTCCATCCTTGTCCTGCACGAAGGGGAAGCGGGGCGCGCGGCGCGCCCACGGCTGCTGCCCCCGCTCCTCGCCGCCCTCCGTGCCGACGGCTGGTGCTTCCCCGCGCTCTGACGCATGCTGTTCGTCACCGCGCTCGCTTTCGCCGCCGGGCTCTACGTCGCGCTCTCGATCGGGCTCACCGTGGTGGCGGCACGGCTGCCCTTTCGCGTCTGGGAACCGACGAAGCCACTCCCGCGCGCGGCCGTCCTCGTCGCCGCACGGAACGAAGAGGCGCATCTGCCGCGCTGCCTCGACGCCCTCCTCGCGCAGGACTACCCGGCCGACCGCCTTACCATCGTCGTCGCCGACGACCACTCGACCGACGGCACCGCCGCCGTCGTGGAGCGGTACCGGGAGCGTCTGGGCGCGGCGGCGGGTGATCGCCTTCGCTGTGTGCACGTCCCCGATCCCGAGGGGCACCTCACGGGTAAGGCACTCGCCCTCCACACCGCGCTCGGGGCCTGCGACGCCGACCTCCTCCTCCTCACTGACGCCGACTGCACGCCGCCGCCGGGCTGGGCGCGCCACCTCGCCGCCGCATTCGACGACGCGCACGTCGGCCTCGTGTGCGGGCCCACCTGGGTGACGCATCGCACGGCGCTCCACCGCCTGCAGGGGCTCGACTGGGCGTTCCTCCTCGCGCACGCGAGCCTCCTCGCGGCTATCGGCCGCCCGCTCACGGCGATGGGGAACAACATGGCGTTCCGGCGGGCGGCCTACGAGGCCGTCGGCGGCTACCCGGCACTTCCCTTCTCGGTCACGGAGGACTACCTCCTCTTCCGCGCCGTGGCGGAGCGAACGTCGTACCGCGTCCTTCTCCCGCTGGACCCCGCGTTCGACAACGCGACCGAGCCGCTCGACCGGCTCTCGGAGGTGTACGCACAGCGGCGACGGTGGGCACGCGGGGGCCTACGCGCCCCACCGTGGGCGTTCGGGCTCTACGCGCTTACGTACTTCGCGCACGCGCTCCCATTGATCGGCTTGCTCCTCGCGCCCGGGCCGGCCCTCCTCGCCCTGGCCGCGAAGCTCGGCGCCGACGCGGCGCTGCTCTGGACGGTCCTCGGTCGGTTCGGACGAAGAGGGCTCCTCCGCGCGTTCGTTCTCTTCGAGGTGTACCTGTTTTTCTACATCGTCACCCTACCGGCGGCCCTCCTCGCGGCCCCCCGAATCCGGTGGAAGGCGCGCCGACTCTAGGCGCAGGGGGAACCTCTGCCTGGTCAGCAAGCGAGGTTGAAACAAGGTTTTACCTCCCCCGGCAGGGCGTGTTATATTTTTCGCACCCCTCGCTGCTCCTTCCCCACTCCTCACCACAGGCACTCCTCCCTTCATGCCCCGCTCCAAAGGCGTCATTCGGATCGATTCGGACTCGACCCACGGGTGGCAAGTCCGCGTGTACCGCTACGGGAAGACCTACTCCCGACTCTTCTCGGACCGCAAGTGCGGAGACCGCGAGGAGGCGTTCAAGCAGGCCGTAGAGTACCGGAAGGCGCTAGAGGACGAGGTGCGTGCGCTGCCGGAGGCCGCCCCGCGCCGCCGGCTCATCACGCACAACAAGAACAACTCGACGGGGGTCGTCGGGATCTCGCGCACGTTCAAGCGGGACCGTCGGGGCGTCAAGCACGAGGTGTACGCGGTCTCCTGGAACCCCGAGCCGGGCGTAGCGCGCGGCACGTCGTTCTCCATCAAGAAGTACGGGGAGAACGAGGCGTTCCGCCGCGCCTGCGACCTCCGCTTCGAGCGGATGCGGGAGATCTATGGCGATCGCTTCGCCCTCTCCAGCCCGAAGGAGCTGTACCGGATGAAGCGGAAGGTGGATGCGGCGACGAACCATCGGAGACGGAGCCCCACGAAGCGCCCTCGCGCCTGAGCTGGACCGGGAACCGGAGGAGCCCGTTGCCGGTGCCCCTCGCCCTCCGTCCTCCCGCCCATGACCACCCCCGAAGAAGCCACCCGGAAACGGACAAAAGCGATCCTGCTCGTCCTCGCCGGGCTGTTCCTCCTCCTCGTGCTGGGGAACGTGCTCGGCTGGTGGACCTCCGGGACGAGCGTGGTCGGCCCGCAGGGGTACGTCCCGATCTCGCACGGCAACCACGTCCACTACGTGCCGAACGGGTGGAGCGGAGAGCCGCCCATCGGGCAGTTCCCGCAGACGCCCCCGCCGCCGGGTCAAACCATCGGCCCGAACGGGGAGTTCATCCCCTTACAATAGCCCGGCCCCCAGCACGATTGGAAACACGCGCGGGTAGGTTCGGCGGGGAGCGGGCTCAGGCGTAGACGCGCTGCAAAAGGTCGTCGGTGCCGTCATAGGGCGCGTCCGAGCGGCTGCCAGAACGGTCCATCCGGCGCAGCATGGCCGAGGAGGCGAGGAAGGCGAGGCCTAGGGCGGCGAGCCAGCCTAGGGAGTGCGTGCGGTACATGGCGTGCGGTAGCATGAGGCGCCGGACGATCGGGCAAACCCCAGGCCAACCGCAAGAGGGGGCCGCTTTGTGCCCCTCAATGGGCACGCGCGTCGAGGTAGAACGGGTTCGGACGGGGGTCCTCCAGGCGGAGGTAGAGCCGCCCCATGCGCACGTAGTGCACCGCGTTCGCGCGGTTCCGCTCCACCTCCTCGTCGGTGAGCGCACGCACCACGCGGGCGGGGGCACCGAGCACCATCGAGCGAGGCGGGATGAGGGTGTTGGGGGTGACGAGCGCGCCCGCACCGACGAGGCTCCCCGCCCCGACGACGGCCCCGTCGAGCACGACGGCGCCGATCCCGATGAGGCACTCGTCCTCGATGGTGCACCCATGGACGACGGCGTTGTGGCCGATCGTCACGCGCTCTTTGATGAGGCAGGGGTGCGTGCCGCGGCTCACGTGGACCGTCGCGTTGTCCTGCACGTTGCTCTGCGCGCCGACCTCGATCCAGTGGACGTCGCCCCGAAGCGAGGCCCCGAACCAGATGCTCGCCCCCTCCCCCAGCGTCACATCGCCGACGACGGCGGCGGTGGGGGCGACGTAGTTCGTCGCGTCGAGGCGGGGGTGGACGCCTAGGAAGGGCTCGGTCACGGGCGACGGCATAGAGGGGTGGATCGAAGATAGACCGCGTGCGTTAAGGGCTGCACCCTTCTCCGGCGGCCGCCCGTACCGCGAAGCCCGTCGAACCCGCCGCCGCTCCGCATGTCCCTCCAGTCGTTCGTCTACCACCGGCTCTACCCCCGCGCTGTAGCGGGGCTGCCCGTCTTGGGCACGCCCGAGGCGATGGCCGCGCCCTTTCGCCACGGCGACGATCCACTACGCGCACGCGCCGAGGAGATGATCCGCGCGCACCTCACGGCGGCCGCCTCCACCGGCTTCGCTTCCGGCCTGGGCGGCTGGATCACCATCCCGATCACGCTTCCGGCCAACCTCGTCGGCGTGGCCCTCATCCAGCTCCACCTCGCTGCCTCATGCGCCGCGCTCGCCGGGCGCGACCTGAACGACTCCGCCACGCGCGAGGCCGTCGTGCGCTGTCTTCTGTTGACCGACGAGGGCGACGAGCGCTCCGCAGCGGCGGAGACCGAGCAGCGCGTGGGCGTCAAGCTCGCCGAGCGGGGGCTGCGATGGGGCGCGTGGAAGGGGCTGAAGTGGGCCGGCACGCGCCGCCTCGCGCGGTACATCCCGCTCGCCGGCGGCGTCGTCGGCGCCGCCTCCGACAGCTACCTCACCTCCGTCGTCGCCCGCCACACGCTCGACACGTTCTTCCCCGAAGAGGGCGAAGGTTGAACCTCGCCTCCCCTCATCCCCTCTCCCATCCTCCTCCCTTTCCGATGGACCCCATCCCGACCGAGACCCACGCCGCCGAGATCGAAGCCACCATCCAGGAGCTGGAAGGGGGGCTCGCGCTCTTCCCCCTCTCAAAGGCCGTCAACCGGATCGACGACTGGCGCCGCGAGATCCTCAACTCCGACCGCCCCGAGCTGCGCCCCATCGCCGAGGAGCTGCGCCGGCTCCACAAGCTGCTCACTGGCGAGGCGCTCGACGGCGTCGAGATCGGGCGGACGCTCGCGCGCCTCGGCGCGATGACGCAAACGGCTGCGACCACCGCGCCGGACGCCCTCCAGAAGCCGCTCAAGCGGCTCGGCTCCCTCCTTGCCCACGCCGGCCATGCCCTCGCGGGCAACAACGGCGACGGCGCGTAGGCCGAGCGCTCACTCCACCGTCCGCGCGAACGTGCTGTCGATCTCCGTGGCGATGGGCCGGGCCGCGAGGAGCCCGTCGAGGTCGAGATGGCGAAGCCCCTGGAACATGAACGGGGGCAGCAGCGCCCGCACCTCCGCCGCGCGCCCCTGCGGGTGCAGGAGCATCACCCCCCCGCCGACCTGATACACCGTCCACCCCGCGTTGGCGGCCCGCCGGAGCGTCGAGTCGGCCGCAACGAGGGTGTCGGGCACTTCGGGCGCGCCGCTGAGGGCGGCGTAGCGCGCCGTGGCGTCGGTGCTCGACAGGTTGAGCGAGACGACGCCCGTGCCGGGCCCGTACGTCCGCGAGGCCGTCACGACGGCCACGGCACTGTCGCCCTCCCCGAAGTAGCCGCGGTAGACGGTGTCGGCCGCCACCTGAAAGCTGTCGAGCGCGGCGGGCAGGAGCGCTTGCAAGGACTCGGCCGGGACGAGCTGGACGGTCGTGGGCTCGGGCGAGGCGCAGGCGGCCAGCACGAACCCGCAGGCGAAGGAGAGGAGCGCGAGGCGCATCGAGGAAAGGGCGGGGGAGGCGTGAAGGTAGCCGCGCGCCCGCACCCCGTGCGAGGGCTCATCGCCCGGCGAGCCGCTTCAGTTCGGCCAGCGCTATCAGCGCCTCGATGGGCGTCAGGCGGTCGGGGTCGAGGCGCTCCAGCCGCTCGCGGAGCTCCTGCGCCTTCGGGTCCGGCGCGGCGAAGGTCGGCGCGGGCGTGGGCGCTGGGACGGCGGCGGCCGCTGTGCGGGCGCGGCGCGGCGCCCCGTCGCCGCTCGGTGCCGCTTCCCCGGCTACGCCCACCTCGCCGGCCACGTCGTGCGCTTCGAGGTGGGCCAGCACCTCCTTCGCGCGCGCGACGACGCTGGGCGGCAGCCCCGCCATCCGCGCCACCTCGATCCCGTACGAGTGGTCGGCGCCGCCGGGGACGAGCGTGCGGAGGAAGACGACGCGGCCGTCGTGCTCCTGCACCTGGATGCGGTAGCTCTTCACGCGCGGGAGGCGGTCGGCGAGCGCGTTCAGCTCGTGGTAGTGCGTGGCGAAGAGCGTCCGCGCGGCGACCTCGGGGTGCTCGTGGAGGTGCTCGACCACGGCCCACGCGATGCTCAACCCGTCGAACGTGCTCGTCCCGCGCCCGACCTCGTCGAGGAGGATGAGCGAGCGGGCGGTGGCGTTGTTGAGGATGTTCGCCGTCTCGTTCATCTCGACGAGGAACGTGCTCTCCCCCGCCGCGAGGTTGTCGGAGGCGCCGACGCGCGTGAACAGCGCGTCCACCACGCCGATGCGGGCGCGGGCCGCCGGCACGAAGCTGCCCACCTGCGCCAGCAGCACGATGAGCCCGGTCTGCCGGAGGACCACGCTCTTGCCCGCCATGTTCGGGCCGGTGATGACGAGGATCTGCCCGAGCGCCTCGGCCTCCGCTTCCGAGCCCTCCACGGGCGCGGCCATGCGCACGGTGTTGGGGATGAAGGCCTCCCCCGCCGGGAGGCTCTGCTCGACGACGGGGTGCCGCCCGTCCACGATCTCCAGCACGGCCGAGCCGTCCACCTCGGGGCGGACGTAGCCCTGCTTGTCGGCCACCTCCGCGAGCGCGGCGAACGTGTCGAGCATCGCGAGAGTGCGCGCGTTCCGCTGGATGGGCTCGACGGCCTCGGCCACCTGCAGCCGCAGCTCCTGGAAGAGCTGGGCCTCCAGCTCGCCCATCTTCTCCTCCGCCGTCAGGATCTTCTCTTCATACTCCTTCAGCGCGGGCGTCACGTAGCGCTCGGCGCCGACGAGCGTCTGCTTGCGGATGTAGTCGGCCGGGACCTTGTCCTTGTGGACGTTGGTGATCTCGAGGTAGTACCCGAACACCTTGTTGAAGCCGACCTTCAGGCTGGGGATGCCCGTGCGGCGGGCCTCGTCGGCCTGGAGGCGGGCGAGAAACTCTTTGCCGGAATGCGCCAGCCCGCGCAGCTCGTCGAGCTCGGGATGGAAGCCGGGGCGGATGAAGCCGCCCTGGTTCGTCTGCGCGGGCGGATCGTCCACGATCGCATGGCCGATCCGGTCGACGGTGTCCTGGCAGAGCGTGAGGGCGTCGCGGAGACGGGCCAGCGTCTCGGTTTTCTCGTCGGCGAGGAGCGTCTTGAGGACGGGCACCTGCTTCAGCGTGAGGCGGAGCGTGACGAGGTCGCGCGGGGTGGCGCGGCCCGTGCACACCTTCCCGCAGAGCCGCTCCAGGTCCCCCACGTGCCGCAGCT
>DASPKS010000125.1:0-16246 GCA_035628035.1 Rubricoccaceae bacterium | reverse complement strand
CGCGGCGCATGGGCTACCGACGCTTCGCCTACGACACGTTCCCCAACAAGCACCCCGGGATGACGGTGATGGGGCTAGCCGAAGGGTTCCGCGTCACCGCCGCCGGCTACAACGCGGCCTACCGCGACTACCGCCTCCGCTTCGAGAAAGACCTCTAGGCCCAACAACCTGGGGCTCTAGAACAGCGCGTAGATGAACGGCGCCAGCGGGCTCCCGCCCACCGACACGATGAGCACGCCGAGGAGGAGGAGCACGAACACGATGGGCGCGAGCCAGAACTTCTTCCGCACGCGAAGGAACTGCCAGAACTCGCCCAGGATGCGGAGCTTCGACACGGGAGCGGGGGTCGGACCGGCTCGAAGGTAACGCCGGCCCCGACGTAACATGGCCCGGCCGCCCGCGTAGCCGCCTCGTCTCCCACTGCGCCCCCCGTGCTGACCGCCGCCGCCGAGAGCATCCGCATCGCGCTGGGCGCCATCTGGGCCAACAAGCTCCGCGCGGTCCTCACCACGCTCGGCATCATCATCGGCATCGTCTCCGTGACGGCGATGTTCACGACGATCAACGGGATCGAGCGCGAGTTCAACCGCTCGATGGCGATGATCGGGACCGACGCGCTGTTCGTGCAGCGGCACCCGTGGTTCTTCACGTTCGACGACTGGTGGCGGTACCGGAACCGCCCGCCCATCGAGGAGGAACATGCCGCGTTCATCCGCGAGCACTCGCAGTACGCGGCAGCGGTGGCCCCCCTCACCGGCGCGGGCACGACGGCCCAGCGGGGGAGCGAGACGATGGAGGGCGTCAGCGTAGAGGCCTCCACGCCGGAGTACGTCGACACCGGGGGGATGGACTTCGACGCGGGGCGGTTCTTCACCGACGCCGAGAGCCGCGCCGCCCGCCGCGTGGTCGTCCTCGGCGCCGACATCGTGGACCAGCTCTTCCCGGCCGAGGACCCCATCGGCAAGGAGATCCGCCTCTCGGGCGAGCCCTACGAGGTGATCGGCGTGCTCGCGCGGCGGGGGAAGTTCCTCGGGCTGGCCTCCACCGACAACGTCGCCGTCATCCCGCTCTCGGCGTTCGAGCGGACGTTCGGGCCCCCAGGCGACCTCGCGCTCAAGGTGCGCGTGGCGGGGCCGGAAGCCATGGACGCCGCGCAGGAGGAGATCACCGGCATCATGCGCCTCGCGCGCGGGCTCGACCCGATGGAGGACGACGACTTCTCGATCAACCGGCAGGAGCAGTTCCGCCAGCTCTTCGAGACGATGCGCGTGACGATCTACGGCGTGGGGATCTTCCTCACGGCGCTCTCGCTCCTCGTCGGCGGCATCGGCGTGATGAACATCATGTTCGTGAGCGTGCGCGAGCGGCGCCGCGAGATCGGCATCCGCAAGGCCGTCGGCGCGCGGCGGGCGATGATCCTCCTCCAGTTCCTCATCGAGGCCGTGCTGATCTGCCTCGTCGGCGGGCTCATCGGGGTGGGGCTGGCCGCGCTCGTGACGTGGGCCATCAACCAGGTGTTCACGGCCTACCTCTCGCCGTTCACCGTCGCGCTGGCCTTCTTCATCTGCGTCGTGGTGGGGATCGTGTTCGGGCTCGTGCCGGCGTGGCAGGCCGCGCGGGCGCGCCCCATCGAGGCCCTCCGCTACGAGTAGCCATGCGCTTCGTCGAGACCTTCCGCATGGCCGGGCAGGCGCTCCGGGGCAACCTCCTCCGGTCGAGCCTGACGCTGCTCGGCATCGGGATCGGGGTGTTCTCCGTGATCGCCTCCGTAACGGCCGTGCAGGTGATCGAGGACACCTTCGTGAACACGCTCGCCGAGATGGGCTCGGGCACGTTCACCATCACGCGGCTCCCGCAGATCGACACGCAGATGCCGTCGGAGGAGCTGCTCCGGCGGCCGCAGCTGACCGTCGAGCAGGGCGTGCTGCTCCAGGAGCGGGCGCGGCTCCCGGCCGCCGTCGGGCTGTGGCTGATGCAGTTCGGCGTGGAGGTGCGGGGCGGCGGCGAGCAGACCGAGCCGAACGTCCGCCTCGTCGGGGCCGACGAGCACTACGCCGGCAACAACGGGCTGGAGGTCGGGCAGGGCCGGTTCCTCTCGGCCGACGACGTGCAGCACGGGCGGGCCGTCGTCGTGCTCGGGACGACGGTGGCCGAGCGGCTCTTCGGCGGGCGCGACGCGCTCGGCAAGGGGGTCCGCGCCGCCGGCCGGCCCTTCCGCGTCGTCGGCGTGCTGCGGGAGGAGAGCGGGGGGTTCGGGCTGTTCGACCCGAACAACGTGGCGGTCATCCCGCTGCCCCGCCTCCAGGCCGCCTTCAATGTCGGCGAGGACGACGTGACCATCGACGTGCGCGCGCCGAGCGTGGCCCTCCTCGACGCCACGCGCGACGAGGTGATCGGCCACCTCCGTGCCATCCGGCGCGTCCGCCCCGAAGCGGAGAACGACTTCGAGGTGACGTCGAGCGACGCCCTCGTGAGCGGGGTGCGCGCGTTCACAGGAGCCCTCAAGATCGGCGGCGCCGGGATCGGGCTCATCGCGCTCCTCGCAGCGGGCATCGGCGTGATGAACATCCTGCTCGTGAGTGTGACCGAACGCACGCGCGAGATCGGCATCCGCAAGGCCGTCGGCGCCACGCGGTCGGCCATCCTCCGGCAGTTCCTCCTCGAGGCGGTGCTGCTCTGCCAGGTGGGCGGGGTGATGGGCATCCTCGCGGGCGTGGCCGGAGGCAACGTCGTCGCGCTCCTGCTGAAGAACCCGCCGGCGTTCCCCTGGGGATGGGCGCTCGGGGCCGTGCTCGGGATGGTGCTCGTCGCCATCGGGTTCGGGGTGTACCCCGCGTGGAAGGCGGCGAGCCTGGAGCCCATCGAGTCGCTGCGCTACGAATAGGGCGTTTGCAGTTGTCGGGTCGTGGGTCGGAGTTTGCCGCGTCGTCCACCGAAGCCCGTTCCCTATGAGCGACAGCGACCGCGCCAAACGCGCCGCCGGTGAGGCCGCCGCGGCCCTCGTCGAAGACGGGATGCGGCTCGGCTACGGGACCGGCTCGACGACGGCGTTCGCCCTCGAAGCGCTCGGCCGCCGCGTGCGCGAGGAGGGGCTGCGCGTCGTCGGGGTGGCGACGTCGTTTGCGGCCGAGCGCCTCGCCCACGCCCACGGCCTTCCTCTCGCCACCCTCGCCGACCTCGGCCTCGACCGCCTCGCGACAGGTACGCCGGCCCTCGACCTCGCCCTCGACGGGGCCGACGAAGTAGACGGGGCTTTCAACCTGATCAAGGGGAGGGGGGCGGCGCACACGCGCGAGAAGGTGGTGGCCTCACTCGCCGCGCGGTTCGTCGTCCTGATTGATCCCTCCAAGGAGGTAGAGCGGCTGGGCACGAAGATGCCCGTGCCCGTCGAGGTGCTCCCGATGGCGGAGCCGGCGGTGGCGCGCGCGCTGCGCGGGCTCGGCGCGGAGCCCGTGCTCCGGATGGGGCAGGCGAAGGATGGGCCCGTCGTGACCGACCAGGGCCTCTGGCTCCTCGACGCCCGCTTCCCGGAGGGGGTCGGTGACGCCGTCACGCTCGACCGGGCGCTTCACGCCATCCCGGGCGTCCTCGAGCACGGGCTGTTCGTGGGGCTGGCGACAGACGTGCTCGTGGGCGAGGCCGACGGCACGGTCCGTCACCGCACGCGCGGCTGAGGACCGCGCCGGCGCTGGGCCCACCATCCCGCCCCTAGGCCGAGCAGGAGGCCCACCCCGTTCGCCAGCGCGTCGTACGGGTCGGCGAAGCGGCCGAGGGGCATCACCTCCTGGTAGAGCTCGATGAGGACGCCGTAGGCGAACCCGGCCGCGAAGATGCGAAGCGGGAGGTCCGGGAACGCGCGGAGGCCGAGGAAGGCCAGCCCGCCGAAGCTCACGAGGTGGAGGAGCTTGTCCTTCGAGAGGAGGAGGAACTCGGGCAGGTGCTCGCCGGGGATCGACGCGACGACGAGCATCGCGGCAGCCCACAGCCAGAGTGCAGGGCGGGGGGCGAGCAGGCGGCGCAGCACGGCTCAGGCAGCGAAGCGCTCGCGGAGCACGAACGGCATCTCTTCGAGGAGGTCCGACGCGACGAGCGACTGCGGCGCACGGGTTTTTGCGAACCGCTCGACGGCGGCCGTCCCGACGTGGAGGGCGCACACCGCCGCCTCGGCCGGGGCGAGGCCCTGCGCGAGGAGGCCCGCGATGGTCCCGGCCAGCACGTCGCCCGTGCCGGCGGTGGCGAGGGCCGGGTGCCCCGGCGGCCCGACGAACACGCGCCCATCGGGGGCGCCCACCACGCTCGGCATCCCCTTCAGCACGAGCACGCTGTTCCACCGAGCCGCCCATTCCCGCACGAGCCCGATCCGATCCGGCGCCTCCAGTTGTTCGTCGCCGATGAGACGGCGGAACTCCCCGAGGTGGGGGGTGAGCACGAGGCGTCCCTCGGTGCGGGCGCCCAGGTCTTCCAGCTTCCCCACGACGGCGTGGAGCCCGTCAGCGTCGAGGACGGCGGGGCGGTCGAGGCGGCGGAGGAGCGCCTGGACGAGGTGCTGGGTCTCCTTCGCGCGCCCGAGCCCGCACCCGACGAGCACGGCGTCGGCGTTTTTCGTGCGGTCCATGAGGGCGTCGTAGGCCATCAGCGAGAGCGTGCCCTCGTCGGTCTCGGGTTGGGCGTCCACCATCACCTCGACGCGGTGGGCGTCGATGGCCTGTTGCGCGCTCTTCGGCGTGGCGCAGACGACCGCCCCGGCACCCGCGCGGTAGGCCGCGCCTGTCGCAAGCACGGCCGCGCCCGTGAACGCCCGCGAGCCGACGACGGCAAGGACCCGCCCCGCGCTGTACTTGTGCGCGTCGGGCGCGCGGCGGGGGAGGTGGGCCGCCACCCAGGCGTCCGTCGCGCGCCACGCCCCGCCGTGTTCCTGGAGCGCCTCGGCCAGCGTGCGCTGGGGGATCCCGAGGTCGGCCACGACGACGCGGCCGGTGAGGACCGGTCCCTGCCCCAGCACGAGGCCGGCCTTCAGCGCGCCGAAGGTGACGGTGAGCGCCGCGTGCACGGCATCGCGGTCGGCTTGGCCGGTGTCGCTGTCGAGCCCCGTCGGCACGTCGAGCGCGACGACGGGGGCCTCGGCGGCGTTCATCCACGCGCAGAGGTCGCGGATCGGCGGGCGTAGCGCCCCCGCCGCGCCCGTGCCGAGGAGCGCGTCGATCACGAGGTCGGGCGCGCCGCTGAGCTGCGTGAGGTCCTCGAAGCGTTCGACGGCGAGGCGGTCGTCGGCCGCGTCTTCGAGATGGCGGAGGTTGGCCGCTGCGTCCGGCGCCGCGTCGTTCTCGGAGGCGAGCGTGATCACGCGCACGCGTGCGCCGGCCGCGTGGAGCAGCCGCGCGACGACGAACCCGTCGCCGCCGTTGTTGCCTTTCCCGGGGAGCACCCACACCTCGCGCGCGGCGATGGGGAAGAAGGCCTCCTCGATGGCCGCCGCCGCCGCACGCCCCGCCGCTTCCATGAGCTCGACGCCCGGGGTGCCGCCAGCGATGGTGCGGCGGTCGGCCTCCCGCATCGCCGCAGCGGTAAGGATGGGTTCGAGGTCAGGCATGGGACAAGATCGCGCCCTTCACTCCTCGATCCGCACCGGCTCCACCTCCGTTTCCCAGCGGGCCCGGACGCGAGCGGGCTCGGGCAGCCAGCGCAGGGGCTCGGGGGGCACGTACGGAACGAGGGCGCCCCCGTCCCACCGGCCGTTGCCGTTGCGGTCGAGGACGAGGCGGAGGCGGTACGTGCCGGGCGGGAGGTCACGGAGGGCGAAGCCGCCGCGCTCGTCCATACGCGCCGTGAACGGGTCGCCGCTCTCGGGGTGCGCCTCCACAAGGACGGGCCCACCTGGCGACCCTTGCACGGTGCCGAGGATGGCGCCGAGGTCGTCGGGACGAGGGTAAGCGAAGCGGCGGGTGAAGGTGGAATCGGGCAGACGCACCGTGACGGTGAAGCGCGGGGGCCGCTCGGTGAGGCGGAGGCGGTACGTCACGCCATCGTCGGTCTCTGGCGTGTACGGGAGCCGGGTGCTGTCGGTAACGGCGACGTAGACGAACGAAGCGAGGCCGGGAGGGGGCTCGGAGAAGCGCACGGCAGGCGCCTCGTCGGGCCGGAGCATGACGACGGTGTCGGCGGGCGCGGTGCGGGCCGGGAAGAACCCGGCGAAGCGGAGCTGGACGGTGTCGGGCGCGGTGCTTGGGCTCACGGTGGCCACGAACGCCGCGTTCGGATTGCCCGACGAATCGCGCACGGCGCCTTCCGGGAGTGTGAGCCGGTGGGCGGCAGGGGGGAGCGCTCCCGCCGCGCGGACGACCACCTCTTGCAGGCTGCGTGCCGATTGGTAGATGGCATCGAGGGACGCCGCCTGCCCCGTTGCGGAGTCTGCCAGCGCCCACGCGGCCGGGTCGCGGTTCGCCAGCCGCACAGCCTCGTCGAAGCGGACGGTAAAGCGGCGGCTCGACAGCCCCCGCGTGCGGCGCACCTGCGGCGGCATGGCGTCGTGGCGGGTGACGTAGAGGGTGAAGGCGGTGTCGGCGCGGGCGAGGGAGTCTGAGACCGCGAGGACGGACGTGTCGGGCGGGGCGGCGAAGCGCTCGGCCGCGTCGGCGCGGCGGTTCCGGTTGCGATCCTCTACGGCGGCGACGAAGAACGGCCCCTCGCGGAGGTACGCGAACTGGAACGCGCCGCCGGGGCCGGTCTGCGTGCGGTAGTCCGGCCGCGCGGAGTCGGGCGGGAGGCCGTCGGCAAGACGGTAGGCGAACACGTCGAGGCCGGCGACGCCGCGCCCGGTGGCGGGGTCGAGCACGCGCCCGGCGAGGAGGCCGCGGTCGAGCGTGGCCCCCGTGGCGAAGGCAACCGCGATGGGCTGCCGGAGCTGGACGCCGTGGAGGTCGCGCAGCTCCGTGCCGAGCGTGACGACGTAGGTGACGTCGGGCCGGAGGGCTTCCTCGAACACGATCTCAAGCGTGCGCCCACTCACGCGGGTGTCGGGGCGCGTGGTGGGCTCGGGCGTGACCGTGAGCGCGCGGGCGACGGTCGTCCCGTCGATCCGCTCCGAGAACGTGAGCACGAGGCGGTCCGTGGTGACGTGGACGGCCCCCGCCTCAGGCGTGGACGCGACGAGCGCGGGCGGCGTGGTGTCCTCCAGCCCCCCCGTCGGGGCGACGGGCGTGGCGCAGGCGGAGAGCAGGAGAGGGACGAGGGGGAGGAGGCGCACGCCGGGGAGAAAAGCGCGAGGCCGCGGCGGAGGTACCCGCGCGGCCTCGCAAGTTATCCGTGTTCCGTCGTCGGTCTTCCGGCTCAGGCGTAGATCCCACGGAGCTTGAGCGCTCCGCCCACCTTCTCGATGGCGATGACGTAGGCGCCGATCCGCATGGGCACGTCGTACTTCTGCGTGGCCTCGTAGACCTTGTCGAAGGCCGTCCGCATCATGCGGTCGAGGCGGCGGTTCACACGCTCCTTCGTCCAGAAGTAGCCCTGGCGGTCCTGCACCCACTCGAAGTAGGAGACCGTCACGCCGCCGGCGTTGCAGAGGATGTCGGGGATGACGAGGACGCCGTTGGCGTTGAGGACCTCGTCGGCGTCGGGCGTGGTGGGGCCGTTGGCGCCCTCGGCGACGATCTTCGCCTTGATGTTGGCCGCGTTCTTCCCCGTGATCTGGTTCTCCTTCGCGCAGGGGGCGAGGACGTCGACGTCGAGCGTGAGGAGCTCCTCGTTCGAGATCGGCTCGGCGCCGTCGAATCCCTCGAGCGTCTTGCCGTGCGTCTCGACGTACCGCATCGCCGCCTCGATGTCGATCCCGTTCGCGTTGTAGTAGCCGCCGGTCACGTCGGAGATGGCGACGACCTTGCACCCCTGCTCGCGGAGGAGCTGGGCGCCGATGCTCCCCACGTTCCCGAACCCCTGCACGGCGACGGTGCACTGGCTGGGGCGGAGGCCGAGTGTGTCGAGGGCGGCCATCGTCGTCGTCATCACGCCACGGCCGGTGGCCTCGCGGCGCCCCTCCGAGCCGCCGATGAGGATCGGCTTGCCCGTCACGACGGCGGTCTCGGTGCGGCGCATGTGCATCGAGTACGTGTCGAGGAGCCACGCCATCACCTGCTCGTTCGTGTTCATGTCGGGCGCGGGGATGTCCTTCTCCGGGCCGAACACGTCGATGAGGTTGGCGGTATAGCGGCGCGTGAGCCGCTCGATCTCGCCGGGGCTCATGCTCCGGGGGTCGCACGTCACGCCGCCCTTCGCTCCGCCGAAGGGGACGCCCACGACGGCGCACTTCCACGTCATCCACGCCGCGAGCGCCTTCACCTCGTCGAGCGTGACGTCGGGGGCGTAGCGGATGCCGCCCTTCGAGGGGCCGAGCACCTCGTTGTGGATCACGCGGAACCCCTCGAACACCTTCAGCTTCCCGTCGTCCATCGTCACGGGGATCGAGGTGATGTGGATGCGGGCAGGGGAGCGGAGGTACTCGTAGAGCCCGGGGTCGAGGTCGATGACGCGCGCGGCCTCATCGAACTGCTCCATCATGGACTGGAACGGGTTGTCGTGTTCGCGGTCCATGAGGGGGCCGGGCTCCTGGTAGACGGCGCGCTGGTCCACGTTGCGTTCGAACGGCATAGCCGGCCCGCGAGGGGGGATGGTGAGAGCAAAGGGCGGGCAAGTTACCCGGCGGCGTCAGGCGGGGGGAAGTGAAAAACGGGCGGAACGGGGGTGCGATCTTCCGGCCCGCATCCCCCCACCGATGACCCGCGCGCGCCTCCAGGAGATCGCCGGGCTGGCCCGGAGGAAGGAACGCGCCCGGCTCGGGCAGTTCCTCGTCGAGGGCGTGCGCTCGGTCGAGGCCGCCGTCGCAGCGGGGGCGCCGCTGGTGGAGGTGCTCGTCGCAGTGGAAGCCGCGGACGAGCCCCGTGTGGCGGCGCTGTTGGCAGGGGCCGAGGTGCCGGTCCACCGCCTCCCCGCGCGCGACCTCGCCCGCGTCTCCGACGCCCAGCACGGGCAGGGCCTCGTCGCCGTCGCGCGCTCGGTGACCGTGGACCTTGGCGCGGACCCCCACGCGTTCGAAGCCGCCCACCGGATCGTCGCGCTCGACGGTGTGCAGGACCCCGGCAACGTGGGCACGGTCATCCGCACGGCCGCGTGGTTCGGGGCAGAGGCCGTCCTCGCCGGGGCGGGCACGGCCGACCTCGAAAGCCCGAAGGTGGTCCGCAGCGCGATGGGCGGGCTGTGGGACGTGCGCCTCGCGCGGACCGACGACCTCTCCGCCGCGCTCGTCGTCCTCCGCGCCCTCGGGTTTGCTGTTCAGGGGGCCGACCTAGACGGCGTCCCCCTCGTCGAGTGGGCCCCGCCGGAGCGCGGCGTGCTCGTCCTCGGCAGCGAGGCGCAGGGGCTCTCCGACGCCGTCCGGGCGCGGCTCGACGCGCGGGTGGCGATCTCAGGGGGCGAAGGCACGAGCGGCGTCGAGTCGCTCAACGTGGGCGTGGCGGCGGGCATCCTGCTTCACCACTGGCGGCACGCGAGCGGGGGTCGCTAGCGGAGGACGGTCACCTGCGCCGTGCGCGTGAGGCCGTCGGCGGCGAGGCGCGCCACGTACACGCCGGGCGGGAGCCGCGCGGCGTCGAGCCGCACCTCGTGCGTGGCGCCGGCGCTCGCCGCCCCGTCGAAGAGGACGGTGGCTTCTCGGCCGAGAACGTCGAGCACGGACAGGCGCGCTGAGCCGCCGCGGGTCACGCGGAATCGCAGGGTCGCAGCCGCCCGCACCGGGTTGGGCCCGACGACGTTGAGGGTGGCGCCGCGTTCGGGGTGCTCCTCGTTCTCCATGACCCCCGCCTCGACGAGCCGGCGAGGCGGGGTCGGACCCGTCCCCCAGCTGAGGAGGTACAGCTCGCCGTTCTGGTCCACCCCGAACGTGGTCAGCCCGAACCCGAAGTTCGTGAGCAGTTGATTCGAGGGCGGGCCCTGCCCGTCGTACGCGAGCCCCCACACCTCCCCCGAGCAGAAGTCCCCGTAGACGTACGTGCCCCGCAGCGTCGGCGCGCCGTTGCCGCGGTAGACGTAGCCGCCGGTGATGGAGCACCGCCCGCCGTTGTGGTCGTACTCCCACACAGGCAAGGTGAGGCCGGTCTGGTTGCAGCCGCTGGGCGGGTCGAAGCAGTGCGCCCCCTCCATGATGCGCCACCCGTAGTTCAGGCCGGGCTCGATGAGGTCGACCTCCTCCCAAGCGCCCTGCCCCACGTCGGCCACCCAGATGCGGCCGGTCTGCGCGTCGTACGACATCCGGTAGGGGTTGCGGAGGCCGTAGGCGTAGACCTCGTCGCACGCGCCCGCCTGCCCGACGAAGGGGTTGTCGGCGGGGAGCGTGGCGGCGCCGGCGTCGGCGCAGTCGAGGGGGAGGCCGCCCCCGTCCACGTCGAGGCGGACGATCTTCCCGAGGGTGGTGCCGAGGTTCTGGGCGTTGTTCGCGGGGTCCCCGCCGGAGCCGCCGTCGCCCTGGGTCATGTAGAGGTAGCGCTCGCCGCCGGGCCCCTCGGGCGGCCCGAACACGATGGCGCCGGCGTTGTGGTTGGTGTTGCCGGCGAGGGCGGGGTCGCCCTCGTAGAGGATGACCTCGGAGGCGGGGTCGGCTACCGGGGGGTTCACCGAGGAGCGGGTGAACCGGCTGATCCGCTGGCGGCGCGGGTTGCTCACGGTGTAGTTCACGTAGAAGAACCCGTTGCTCGCGTAGTCGGGGTCGAACGCGAGCCCGAGCAGCCCCTGCTCGCCGCCCGAGACGACGGGCCCCGTGATGTCGAGGAAGACCGTGGCGGTGGCGGTGCTCCGGTTCTCGAACACGCGGATGAGACCGGCCTGCTCGAGGAGGTAGAGGTAGTTCGTGTCGTCGCCAGCGTGGTGGAGGCCCGTCGCGTCGTCGACGGTGATGTTGGGGAAGGGGCTCTCGAGGACGTACGTCTGCGCCTGCAGGGCCGCGGGGCCGGGGGCGAAGAGGGCCGCTAGGCCGAGGAGGGGGGCGTAGAGAGGGCGCATGAGCCGGAGGGGGCAGGGCGGGAGGAGCGGGCCAGACCTACGCGCGAGCGCCCGGCGGGTTGCCGGGAGCCGAACGGCCCCCTCGGGGGTGTAACGGGCGCTTGCCGTACGGGCTTGATCTCCTATCCTTTGCCCGCATCGGGAGCGCACCTCCCGCCGATCCTCCTCGCCCACCGCGGCGCCTATGGAAATCCCCCATGGTCCGGGGCTTCAAATCGAGAAGGGGCTGCTCCCCCTCGCGCAGCCCGTCGCCGTCGCCGAGCGGCGGGCACGGCTCCGCATCGGCGTGCCGGGCGAGGCGGCCAACCAGGAGCGCCGCGTGGCGCTGGCCCCCTACGCCGCGGGCATCCTCGTCGCCAACGGGCACGAGGTGCTCATCGAAGCGGGCGCCGGCGAGCAGGCCCACTTCACCGACGCCGAGTACGCCGAGGTCGGCGCCGAGGTCGTCGGCTCGGCCGCCGACGTCTACGGGTCGGCCGGCCTCATCGCGAAGGTGTTCCCCCCCCGCCTCGACGAGCTCGCCCTCATGCAGGAGCGGCAGACGCTCATCTCGGCGCTCCACCTCGGCGCCACCACGCCCGATTTCCTCCAGGCCCTGATGGACCTCCGCGTGACGGGGATCGCGTTCGAGTTCATCTCCGACCCCGACGGGAGCCTCCCCATCGTCCGCATGATGCACGAGATCTCCGGCTCGGTGGCCGTCCAGATCGCCGCGCGCCTCCTCGAGAGCGGGCGCGGCGGGCGCGGGGTCATGCTCGGCGGCGTCTCCGGCGTGCCCCCGGCGACGGTGGTCATCCTCGGCGCGGGCGTCGTGGGGGAGTGGGCGGCGCGAACCGCGCTCGGCTTCGGCGCGCAGGTCGTCGTCCTCGACACGAACCTCCCCGGCCTCCGCTCGCTCGAGCACTACCTCGACCGGCGGATCACGACGGCCATGGCGAACGAGCCCTACGTCCGGAAGGCCGTCCAGAACGCCGACGTCGTCATCGGGGCGGTGATGATGAAGGGGCAGCGCTCGCCCGTCCTCGTGACGGAGGACATGGTGGCGTCGATGCGGCCGGGCTCCGTCATCGTCGACGTCGTCATCGACCAGGGGGGGTGCATCGAGACGAGCCGGCCGACGACCCCCGACGAGCCGACGTACGTCAAGCACGGCGTCGTCCACTACTGCGTGCCGAACATCCCGAGCCTCGTGGCGCGGACGGCCACGTACGCCCTCTCGAACACGCTCGTCCCGTACCTCCTCGAGATCGGCGAGGCCGGGAGCATCAACGACGCGCTGTGGACGAACGTGAGCCTCCGCACGGGGACCTACGTGTACCGCCGGCACCTCACGAAGAAGAGCCTCGCGGTGATGTTCGGGATGCCCCACCGCGACATCGAGCTCCTCATCGCGTCGAGCATCTGAGGTCGAGCGGCGGCCTCCCCGGCGTGTCATCCTGAGCGCAGCGGAGGATCTGGGTGGACGCAGGAAAACGCCTCGGGCCTTTTCCCGGCTCAACGTAGATCCTTCGACTGCGGCTCGCTCCGCTCGCCTCCGCTCAGGATGACACCTGCGGGAGGGGGTGCGCGGGAAGATCCGCCGAAGGTTGGTGGGTGGCTCCCCCCGGATGGAACCGCGCCCGCCGCCCTCTGTCCACTGGCTTTCGCCGCAGTCCGCTGGAACATGGCCCTCACCCGCGACGCCGTCCTTGCCGCCCTCTCGACCGTCGAGGAGCCCGACCTCAAGCGCGACCTCGTCTCGCTCGGGATGATTCGCGACCTCGTCGTGGAGGGCCGCCGCATCGCCTTCACCGTCGTCCTCACCACGCCGGCGTGCCCGCTGAAGGACCTCATCGAGCACCGCTGCCGTGCCGCCCTCCGGGAGGCCGCCCCCGACGCCGAGGTGGAGATCAAGATGGAGGCGAGCGTAACGACCGGCCGCGACGGGACGCCCGAAGACGCCGGCTGGAAGCACGTCAAGAACTTCGTCGCCGTCGCCTCCGGGAAGGGCGGCGTCGGGAAGAGCACCGTGGCGGCGAACCTCGCCGTGGCGTTGGCGCAGGCCGGCGCCCGCGTGGGCCTCGTCGACGCCGACGTGTACGGCCCGTCGGTCCCGCTCATGTTCGGCATCGCGCCCGACGAGAAGCCGGAGGTGAACGAGCGCCGGAAGATCGTTCCCCTCGAGAAGCACGGGCTCAAGCTCCTCTCGATGGGGTTCCTCGTCGAGCCCGAGAGCGCCGTCGTGTGGCGCGGGCCGATGGCCTCCAGCGCCGTCAAGCAGTTCCTCAACGACACGGACTGGGGCGCGCTCGACTACCTCGTGCTCGACCTCCCGCCCGGCACGGGCGACATCCAGCTCACGCTCGTCCAGACGGTCCCCCTCACCGGCGCCGTCGTCGTGTCCACGCCGCAGCCCGTCGCGCTGGCCGACGCGCGGAAGGGCGTGGCGATGTTCGCGAACGTCCGCGTGCCCGTGCTCGGGATCGTCGAGAACATGGCATACTTCACCCCACCCGACCTCCCCGACCGGAAGTACTACCTCTTCGGCGAGGGCGGCGCGCGGCGGCTGGCCGAGGACCTCGCCGTCCCGCTCCTCGGCGAGATCCCCCTCGAAGAGGGCGTCCGCGAGAGCGGGGACCGGGGGCTGCCCGTGGTCCTCCGCGAGCCCGAGAGCGCGGCGGCGCGGGCCTTCGTCGAGATGGCCGAGCGGACGGCGCAGCAGGTCTCCATCCGCAACGCCGAGGCCCCGCCCACGGAGCCCATCGAGATCCTCTACCGGTAGCCGCGCCCCGATCTTTCCGGCCCGCTCCGGCGTTAACATCGGGCCAGTAAGGACCCCGCTCGCCATGACCGCCGCCCGCCCCCACCCCGCCGACCCCGACCTCCTCCGGCGGATCGAGGAGACGCTCGACTCCATCCGGCCCTACCTCATGGCCGACGGCGGGAGCGTCCGCCTCCAGCAGGTGACCGACGACTACGTGGTGGAGCTGGAGCTGCTCGGCGCGTGCGGCACCTGCCCCATGAGCATGATGACGTTGCGGGCGGGGATCGAGCAGGCCATCAAGCGCGCCGTGCCCGAGGTCACGCGCGTGGAGGCCGTCGCGCCCGCGCCGCTCGCCTGACGTTCTTGCCCTCGCGCCCCGGCCCTCCGGGGCGCCCGTGTTTTCCGAGAGCCTTGCCCGCATGGCCGAGCAGCACCACATCACGCGGATCGACATCGAGCCCTCGGAGGCGTTCCCGAAGCGGCACCCCACGCACGGGTGGCAGGTCCGCATCCGCCGCGACGGCCGCCGCCTCTCGAAGTTCTTCGCCGACGCGCGCCACGACGGGTCGGACGGCGCGCTGGCCGCCGCCATCGACTACCGCGACGGGCTCCTGAAGGAGCTCCCGCCGCCCGCCTCGAAGCCGCGCAAGGCGTGGTCGAACACGGGCGTGGTGGGGCTGGCCGTCCGCGAGAAGGGGGAGGGCGGCGAGCCGAAGCGGTACGTGCTCGTGAACTGGACCGACGCCGAGGGCCAGCGGCACGGGGCCTCGTTCGCCGTCGACAAGTGGGGGCTGCGGAAGGCGCTGTGGAACGCGTGCCTCAAGCTGTACCGCGAGCGGCAGGCGGCGGGCGCGCCGGTCGAGGAGCCGCACGAGATGTTCGCGCGGGCGCAGGAGCCGTTCCAGGAGGAGATCCGCGCCGAGCAGGAGGCCGAGGCGCGGCAGCGGCGGCTGGCCGAGGCCGAGGCGAAGGCGCAGACGCCCGAGGAGCAACTCAAGCGCGAGGCCGCCGAGCTGCAGCGGCTCGAAAGCACGCTCTTCAAGGGGCTCGGCTTCTGATCCGTCAGCGCAGGTCGTCCATGAGCGCCCAGCCCCAGTCGAGGAGGGGGCGGAGGGCGAGCGCCGTCTCGACCGCTTGCTCGGCGAAGGTGGGGTCGGCGATCTCGGCGTCCGACGCCGCGCGCGTGGCGAAGAGCCCGCGCGCCTTGAGGTAGTCGGCCACGGGGCTGTCGGCGTGGGCCTCGTACCCGCGCGGCATCCGCGTGAGGGGGTCCTGCCGCTCCACCTCCAGCCCGGCCTCCTCCAGCGCGGCCACCACGTCGACGAACTCAGTGGGGGCCTCGGCGAGGCGGGCGCGCCACCGCCGGAGCAGCGTCGGCTCCGGGCTCCAGAACCCGCCCCCCACGAACGACCGCCCCGGCTCGACGTGGACGTAGAGCCCGCCGTCCTCGTGGCGGTCCCCGCTCCGCGTGAGGTACGCGCCGACGTGGGTCTTGTAGGGGTTCTTGTTCTTCGAGAACCGCGTGTCGCGGTAGATCCGGAAGACGGCGCGGGCAGGGTCGCCCCAGAGCGGGACACCGCGTGCGGGGAGGTCGCGGCTGAGCTGGGCCACGAGGCAGCGCATCGGCCACAGGAGCTCGTCCTCGTAGACGGCCTTGCGCGGCTGGAACCACGCGCGGTCGTTGTTCCGCTTCAGGCTGCGGAGGAAGGCGAGCCCCTCGCGGCGGAAGCCGGGGAACGGAGGCAGCGCGTGGTCGAGCGCGAACGGCGGTGCGTCGGCGGGGGCGGTGGGGGAGCGCGGCACGGAGGGCGGCAGGGAGGGATCGGGCAAGCTAGCCCGCGTCAGTGACGACCGGGGTGTCAGGGATGTGAGCCGGTCGGATCGGGTTTTCCGTTTCTGCTGCTGACCCCTCCCTTAGCCCCAACGACCATGCGTTCCGCTACGGCCCTCCTCGCCGCGCTCCTCCTCGCGCTCCCGCTCCGCGCGCAGACCGTTTACACCGTCACCAACACGGCGAACAGCGGGGCCGGCTCGCTCCGCCAGGCGCTCCTCGACGCCAACGCCCACCCCAACAGCGGCGGGCCCGACCGCGTCCACTTCGCCATCCCCGGCGCGGGGCCCCACACCATCGCGCCGTCCTCAGCGCTGCCGACCATCACGGACCCCATCGTGATCGACGGGTACACCCAGCCCGGATCGAGCCCGAACACGAACCCGTTCGGGCAGGGGCTCAACACCGTCCTCAAGGTCGAGCTAAGCGGCGTCAACGCGGGTGGGGCGAACGGCCTGGTGATCGCCGCGGGGGGCAGCACGGTGCGGGGGCTCGTCATCAACCGGTTCGGCAACCAGGGCATCCACCTCCTCCAGCAGGGGGGCAACGTGATCGAGGGATGCTTCATAGGCACCGACGTCGACGGGACCGCCTCGGCCGCAGGAGGCAACTCCGCCCTCGTCGTCGAC
>DASPKS010000124.1:0-2229 GCA_035628035.1 Rubricoccaceae bacterium | reverse complement strand
GGGCTCATGCGGAGCGAGGGGAAGGAGTACGTCGTCCAGGACGGCGACGTGCTGCTGTTCCGGTTCAACGTCTGAGCCGGCACCGGGGTCTGAGGGGCGGTCGGGGTTGATCGCGAAAACACAGCGCTCTACCTTGATCGGCGAGGCCGCCCCGCGCGCCTTTCTACGCGGGGGCGGACACCAGCCGGAGGACCCACGATGCGACCCCCTTTCCACCCGCTGCTGGTCTCCGTCGGGATCGTCAGCCTGCTCGCCTTCCCGTCGCCGGTGGCGGCGCAGGCTCCCGACTACGCGGTGTACGGCGTCATCCTGGAGCGGGTGCCGGGCGAGCGCCTCTCGATCTTCGCGCGAGCCGAGTTCGAGCCGAACGCCACGTGGACCGATTACCGGGGCTTCGATCCGGAAATCGACGCATGGACCGATTACACGGGTCTCGACCCGGAGATCTTATACAGCCGCGTCCCGGACAACGTGCCCCGCGCGCTGCTCGCGCCGTTCGTCACCCCGTATCCCCAGGGGCCGCGCACGCTCCGGCGGAGCTTCCGGCTGTCGAGGCCCTACCAGCTCGTCTCGCCGCAGGACCTGGAGGGCTCCGCGGAGGGCGCGACCGACGTTCACCTTTCCCCGGTGGTCTTCGACAACGGCCGGCAGATGGCGCTCGTCCGCGTGGCGTTCGAGTGCGGGGCGCGCTGCACGCGGGGCACGTTCTTCGTCCTGTCCCGCCAGGGGCGACGCTGGGTGATCACCGAGGAGATCGGCTTCCCTAACTTCCACTGACCTCTGCTGCGGCGAGCTCCTTTGAGGCCGGACTGATACGGAGCGGAGGGAGCGGATCCTCGGCAGGGACACGCCATGCGTTGGGTTCGATGGATCGTCGTCGGTCTCGCCTTCCTCAATGGAGGGTGGATGGCGTTCGACGGCGCTCGCGCGCTCGTCGTCGGGGACTACATCACTCCGGCGTCTGGCGAGCACGCTGGCCAGCTTGGTCCGTGGTCGGGGGTGCTCGAAGCGACCGGTCTTGCGCCACGCTCGACGCCGGTCAAGGTGGCCTTCGTGGTGTACGGGACGGCCTTGGTGGGGCTGGCCGCTGCGTTCGCCGCCCGGGCGTCATGGGCGTGGGGCGCATTGCTTGTGGGCGCTGCGCTCGGCCTCTGGTACATCCCCTTCGGGACCCTTCTCAATGGGGCCATCCTCGTGCTCCTGCTCACGGCCCTGCGACCGCGACGGAGCTGAACGCTGCGCTGGGCAACCGAACTGCCCACCGCGCCCGGCGCTACGGAGCCGCGCGCTCCTCCCGCCGGATTCCGCGCCCGACCTACCCGAAGAGCTGCTTGCCGAACACGATCACGACGATCCCGAAGAGCGCCGCCACCACCACGAGGGCGAAGCAGATGAACGCGCCGATCCGCCCCAGCGAGTCGGGTGGGGCCGCCGGGCCGCCGTCGGGGCCGCTGACGCCGAGGCACCGCAGCCCGAGCCCGAAGAGGGCCGGGAGCCCCGCCCCGAGCAGGAGCCCGGCGGCGGTGACCTGAAGGAGCGCGCGGAGCGACGGGAGGAGGATCTCCATCAGAGGGGGCGCCGGGCACGGGCGCGGGCGCGGTGCTCCGGGGTCTCGACGAGGGGCGGGTCCTCCGTGAGGAGGTCGCCGCCGGCCAACTCATCATGGACGACGTGCTGGACCCGCTCGATCACACGGTCGACCCATTCCTCGTTGACGTTGTGGTGGGAGACGGGAGCCTTCCGCGAGTGACCGAACATCCACGCGGAGGCGGCGACGAGCCCCGCCAGCATCACGCCGACCCCGAGCGCGCCGCCGAGGGCGTCGGCGACGAACCAGCACGCCGCGCCGACGAGGCCAGCCGCCGGGAGCGTGATGACCCACGCGACCACCATCCGCCCCGCGACGCCCCAGCGGACCTTCGCCTCACGGCGGCCGACTCCGGTGCCCAGGATCGAGCCCGTCGCCACGTGCGTCGTCGAGAGGGCCATGCCGAGGTGGCTCGACGAGAGGATGATCGCGGCCGAGGCGGCCTCCGCCGCCATCCCCTGCGGGGGCGCGATCTCGACGAGCCCCTTCCCGAGCGTGCGGATGATGCGCCACCCGCCCATGTACGTGCCGAGCGCGATGGCGACGGCGCACGCCGCCTTCACCCAGAACGGCACGGCCTCGGTGTCCGTCCAGCTCCCGTAGGCGATGAGGGCCAGCGTGATGACGCCCATCGTCTTCTG
>DASPKS010000123.1:0-2097 GCA_035628035.1 Rubricoccaceae bacterium | reverse complement strand
CTCCGGAGCGAAGTGAAGGCGGAGGAAAGTTTCCGCGGGCTGTTGGCCCAAGTCAGGGAGGTGTGCCTGGGGGCCTATGCGCACCAGGACGTGCCGTTCGAGAAGCTGGTCGAGGAGTTGCAGCCCGAGCGCGACCTGAGCCGCTCGCCGTTGTATCAGGTGATGTTCGTGCTACAGAACACCCCGCCCGAAGTGTTGGAGTTGTCGGGGCTGACGCTGAAGAGCGTGAACAGCATTTCGGAGGCGGCCAAGTTCGATCTCGTTCTGACGCTGGTCGAAGACGGAGAGGAACTCGGGGGCACGCTCGAATACAACACGGACTTGTTCGAGGCTTCGACCGCGCGCCGTATGCTCGAACACTTCGGCAACCTCGTCCAAAGTATCGTCGAAGGCCCGCAGCGTCGGCTCGCCGAACTGGAAATCATGTCGGACGCCGAAAGACGCACGGTGCTAGAGGGGTGGAACCGGACGCGCGCCGACTTCCCGCGCCACTCCACCATCCACCGCCTCTTCTCGCGCCGCGCCGCCCTCTCGCCCGACGCCCCCGCCCTCTCCTTCCACGACGCCTCGCTCACCTACGCGCAACTCGACTCCCGCTCCTCGCTCCTCGCCCGCCACCTGCGCCGCCTCGGCGTCCGCCCCGACACCCTCGTCGCGCTCTGCATGGAGCGCTCGGCCCGACTCGTCGTCTCCATCCTCGGCGTCTTGAAGGCGGGCGGCGCCTATTTGCCGCTGGACCCTTCGTACCCTCTGGAGCGGCTCTCGCTGATGCTCGAGGACTCGCAGCCGCCCGTCCTGCTCACGCAGGAGGGGCTCTCCGAGCGGCTGCCCGCCCACTGGGGCCAGACCATCTTCGTCGACGCGGACTGGGAGGGGATGCGCTCGCTGGACGAGGCGGCGGGCGAGGACGAGGCGGCGAGGGCCGTCTCCTCGGGCGGGGGCGCGTCGGCCGACGGGCTGGCCTACGTCATCTACACCTCGGGCTCTACGGGGCGGCCCAAGGGCGTGATGGTCACGCACCGCAACGTGCTGCGGCTCGTCTGCGGCACCGACTACGTGCGGCTCGGGCCTTCGGACGTGGTGGCGCAGGCCTCCAACGCGTCGTTCGACGCGGCCACCTTCGAGCTCTGGGGCGCGCTGCTGAGCGGGGCGCGGCTGCACGGCGTGGCGACCGACGCCCTGCTCACGCCGGGCGGGCTGGAGCGGGCGGCGCGCGAGGCCGGGCTGACCACGCTGTTCGTCACCACGGCCCTCTTCAACCAGCTGGTGCGCGAGGGGGGCGGGGCGCTGATGGGGCTGCGCCACCTCCTGTTCGGCGGGCAGGCGGTGGACCCCCGCCCGGTGCGCCGTCTCCTGGAGGCGGGCTTCGGCGGGAGGCTCCTACACGTCTACGGGCCGACGGAGGCGACCACCTTCGCCACCTGGCAGCAGGTCACGCTGGCCGGGACGCGCGGGGCGACGGTGCCGATCGGGCTGCCGATCGCCAACACGACGGCCCACGTGCTCGACGCGCGGATGCGGCCCGTGCCGGCGGGTGCGGCCGGGGAGCTCTACCTCGGGGGCGAGGGGCTGGCGCGCGGCTACCTCAACGCGGCGGGGCTGACGGCCGAGCGGTTCGTGCCCGACCCGTTCTCTCCCGAGGGCGGGGCGAGGCTCTACCGGACGGGCGACGTGGTGAGGCGGCGGGCGGGCCGCGGCGAGGTGGAGTTCGTCGGGCGGCGGGACGAGCAGGTCAAGGTGCGTGGCTTCCGCGTCGAGCTGGGCGAGGTGGAGGCGGCGCTGCGCGCGCGGGCGGGTGTGGCCGAGTGCGCGGTGGTGGCGGGCGAGTGGGGTGGCGACGGCGACCGCCGTCTCGTCGCCTACGTCGTCGCGGACACGGGCGCGAGGGCGCACGGGGCGGGGCCCGGGGTGAGCGCCTCCGCGCTGCGGGAGGAGTTGAGCCGGAGCCTGCCCGACTACATGGTTCCTTCTGCCTTCGTCTTCATGGACGAGTTGCCGCTGACGCCGAACGGGAAGGTGGACCGGCGCGCTTTGCCCGAGCCCGACCCGGCGCGGCCGGAGTTGGAGCGCGCCTACGTCGCGCCGCGTAACGGCACC
>DASPKS010000122.1:0-4518 GCA_035628035.1 Rubricoccaceae bacterium | reverse complement strand
TTCTCGATGACGCCCGAGTCCGACGACCTCCGCGCCCGCCTCGCCGCACTCGAGCGGCGCGTGGCGGAGCTGGAGGCGCAGCGGCCCCGCCGCACGCCGGCCGACCGCCTCCGCCGCGGATGGGGGCTCCGCTGGGCCGAGGCGCGGAGCGAGGACGTGCTGGGCAAGGTGGGCATCGCGCTGTTCCTCCTCGGCGTGCTGTTCCTGCTCAAGTACTCGCTCGACCAGGGGTGGCTCACGCCCGCCGTCCGCGTGGCCGGCGCCGCCGCCATCGGCGCAGCGCTCCTCGCGCTCGGCCTCCAGCTGCAGCCCACGCGGCCCGTGCTCGGGCGGCTCCTCACGGGCGGCGGGATCGCGGCGTGGTACGGCACGCTCTGGACGGCCTCGCTCGTGTACCCGCTCCTGCCCGTGCCGGTCGCCTTCGTAGGGATGGCCGTCGTGGCCGCGTTCGCGCTCGCCCTTGCCAGCCGCGAGCGCGACGCGGCGCTCTCGGTCGTGGGCACCCTCGGTGGGCTGCTCACGCCGCTCCTGCTCTACCGCGACCCCGGGCAGATGGCCGCGCTCGTCGCCTACACGAGCCTCGTGCTCGGGGGGGCCGGCGTGGTGTATGCCCGGCAGGGGTGGCTGGCGCTGCTGGGCGCGGCGGCGCTCGGCGGGTGGGGCGCCCTCTTCGCGGCGTGGCTCGTCGGTATCGAACCGGACGACGCGGCGACGACCGGCGACCGTTTCGCCTTCACGGCGGGTGTCCTCGTGTGCGTGGGCGTGACGGGCGCGCTCCCCATCGCCCGCGCGCTTCGGCAGGGGCTCCCGGCCGATCCGTTCTTCGCACGGTGGCCCCGGCTGCTTCGGCCGTTCACGCTTGCGGTCGTCGCCGCGCCGGCGGTGGCGGTCCCGTTGCTCGATGCGACTTGGAGGTGGCCGGCGGTGGTGGGCACGGCCGTCGCGCTCGTCCTCGCCGTTGGCTACGGGGCCGGGACCGTGCGCACGCGCCGACAGCCGGAGGTGTTCGCCGCGCTCGCGCTCGCGGCGGCGGCGCTCACGGCGTGGGCGTCCGGCCGTGCCTTCGGCTGGCTCCCCCTCGACGGGCGGACGCTCGCGGCGCTGGTGGCGCTCGGCGCGGGGCTCGTCACGCTCGGGCGCCGCGACGGGCTCACCGACCTCGCGCGGGTCGGGCACGCCGCCGCGCTCGCCGGCGTGGCGGTGCTGATGGGGCATCTATTCTTCGTTGTCGGCGTGCCGTGGGGGACGCTCGTTCGACCGGACGTGACGACGCTGGGGCGCGAGAGCCTCGCGGCCGTCGTGGCGGCGAGCGCGCTGGGCTGGGTGGGGTTTCGGTCGAAGCGGGAGGGCACGGCGCGGGTGCTCTACCTCACCGCCGCCCACCTCGTCGTGGTGCTGTGGGCGCGCGTGCTGCTGCGGCCGCTGGAGCACGGCCCGTTCCTGACGTCGGCCGTGTGGGGGCTGTACGGGATCGCCCTCGTCGTGGTGGGGCTGCGGCTGCGCGACGACCTCGTCCGCCAGCTCGGTCTGGGGACCGTCGTCGTGACTGTGCTAAAGGTGTTGCTGTTCGACCTCGCGGCGGTGCCGGGGCTGTGGCGCGTGCTGCTGTTCATGGGGCTCGGGGGGCTCCTCCTCCTCGTGAGCTACCTCGTGCCGTCGCTCCTGCGCGGCGCGCGCATCGAACAGCCCGACGAGCCATAGGGGGGCTGAGCGTCTTTGGCGGCCCGGCCGAAGCGTGTACCTTCGTCCCGTTTCTGCGCCCACGATGTCCACCCCCGACGTGACCCGCCTCCTCCTCGACGTCCGCGCCGGCCGGTCCGGCGCGGAGGCGGACCTCCTCGTCCTCGTGTACGAGGAGCTGCGGGCGCTGGCGCAGGCCGCGCGCCGCCGCGAGCGCGACGGCCACACCCTCGCCACCACCGACCTCGTCCACGAGGCGTACCTCCGCCTCACCACTGGGACCGCTGTGGCGTGGCAGGACCGCTCACACTTCTTCGCCGTCGCGGCGCAGGCCATGCGCCGCGTGCTCGTGGACTGGGCCCGCGCCCGACACGCGCAGAAGCGGGGGAACGGAGTCGTACCCCTCTCCCTCGACGCGCTCGCAGAGGCCGGCGCCGGGTTCCCCGCCGATGCCCGCGCCGAGGAGGTGCTCGCCCTCGACGAGGCGCTCGAACACCTCGGCGCCCTCTCGGAGCGGCAGGCCCGTGTGGTCGAGTGCCGCTACTTCGCAGGCCTGACCATCGAGGAGACGGCCGCCGCCCTCGGTGTCTCGCCGGCCACGGTGAAGGCGGACTGGGCCCTCGCGCGGGCGTGGCTGCACCGGGCCCTGAGCGCGTGATGGCCGCTCCCGCCGCGTTTCTCGCTAGGGGGGTTAGTCCCACCCTGCCCCGCCCGGTGACCTCCGACCAGTGGACGACGGTCAGCCGCCTCTTCGCCGAGGCGCTGGCCCTCCCGCCCGCGCGGCGCGACGCGCTCCTTGCCGGGGCCGACGGCGTCGTTCGCGCCGAGGTGATCTCGCTCCTCGCCGCGCACGACGCGGCCGGCGACCGCTTCGAGCAGCCCCTCTCGTTCGACGACCTCGGCGGGGCCCCATCCGTCGCCTCCGACCTCGCGCCGGGCGACGTCGTCGGGCCGTACCGGATCGAGGAGGAGATCGGCCGCGGGGGGATGGGGACGGTCTACCGCGCCGTCCGCGCCGACGGGCTCTTCGCGCGGGCCGCCGCGCTCAAGGTGGTCCGCCGCGGGATGGACTCGGAGGCGGTGCTCCGCCGGTTCCACCGCGAGCGGGCCGTGCTGGCCGGGCTCCAGCACCCCCACATCGCCCGCCTCTACGATGGCGGGACCGCGCCCGACGGGCGGCCCTTCTTCGCGATGGAGCTGGTGGACGGCCAGCCCCTCACGGCCTACGCTGACGCCCACCGCCTCGGGCTCGACGCACGCCTCCGGCTATTCCTCCAGGTGTGCGCCGCCGTCGCGTACGCCCACCGCGCGCTCGTCCTCCACCGCGACCTCAAGCCGAGCAACATCCTCGTCACCGCCGACGGGCAGGTGAAGCTGGTCGACTTCGGGCTCGCCCGCCTCCTCACCGACGAGGCCGATGCGGGGCCGGCCCTCACGGCCGAGGGGCCGCGCCCGCTCACGCCCGAGTACGCCGCGCCGGAGCAGTTCGACGGCCGCCCGCCGACGACCGCCGCCGACGTGTACAGCCTCGGTGTCGTGCTCTACGAGCTCCTCGCCGGGCACCGGCCGTACCGGTTGAGCGGGGGCGGCTGGGCTGCGCTGGCCGAGGCCGTGCGCACGCAGGCGCCCGACCGCCCTAGCGTGGCCGCCCTCCGCGCCGCCGACCGCCGGAGCCTCGGGGCCGAGACGGTCCTCGTCACGGCCGAGGCGGCCGCCCTTCGCCGCGACACCGCGCCCGACCGCCTCGCCCGCGCCCTCCGCGGCGACCTCGACGCCGTCTGCCTGAAGGCGCTGCGGAAGGAGCCGGAGAGCCGCTACGCCACCGCCGAGGCGCTCTCCGACGACCTCCGCCGACACCTCGCCCGCCTCCCCGTGGACGCGCGGCGCGGAGGCGCCCGCTACCGCGCCGGGAAGTTCGTCCGCCGGCACCGCGTGGCCGTCGCGGCCACCGCGCTCGCCCTCACCTCGATCATTGGGGGCGCCGGCGTCGCCCTCCGCGAGGCGCGCGTGGCCTCGACGGCGCGCGTCCGGGCCGAGGTAGACGTCGCGCGGGCGGGGGCGGCCGCCCGGTTCTTCGAGAGCCTGTTCTCGCAGGGCGACGCCCCGCTGGAGGAGCGGACGGCTCGCGAGATCCTCGCGGCGGGCGAGCGGCGGATCGACGAGCTGGATGGGGACCCCGAGGTGCAGGCGCACGTGCTCGGGGTGCTCGGGGGGATCTACCGCTCGATGGGGAATCTGGACCGGGCCGAGCAGGCGCTCCGGCGGGCCCTCGCGGTCCACGAGCGGCGGCGCGCCCCCGACGACCTCGTGCTGGCCGACGCCCGGTTCGACCTCGGCTACGTCCTCGCCCAGGCGAACCGGTTGGCCGAGGCGGACTCGCTCTACCGGCTGGCCGTCGCCGTGCGGGAAGCCCAGCTGGCCCCGTCGGATGGACCCGTCGTCTTCGGGCGGGCGGCCCGGGCCAGCGTGCTAGTGCAGCTCAGGCGCTTCGCGGAGGCCGAGCGGCTCTACCGTGCTGCCCTCGCCGGGGCCTCGCGGATGGCCACGGCCAGCGAGCGGGACCTCCACACGACGCACACCCTCCAGGGTCTCGCCCGCCTTCTCGCCCACCAGGGACGCGCGCGCGAGGCCACCGCGCTGGCCGCCCGCGCGCTCGCCATCCAGCTACGCCGGTCCGGGCCCGACTCGTCGGAGGGCGGGTACGCGTGGCTCGGCTACGGGGGGTTCCTCCGCGCCGCCGGGGACACGGCGCGGGCCGAGGCCGCCGTGCGCCGGGGGCGGGCCATCCTCATGCGCCGGCTCCCCCCGACGCACGTCATGCGGAACGACGCCGACATC
>DASPKS010000121.1:0-16232 GCA_035628035.1 Rubricoccaceae bacterium | reverse complement strand
TCGCCGCGGACGCCAGCGGCCAAACGGTGTGGCCCTACGCGCTCTGGTCGCTCTTGGTACTGACGATCCAGAGCGACGACGGCGATGATCCCCTCATCATCCCTATCGGGATCCCTATCGCTGCCCTCAACATCGGCTCCGGCCTGTCGGCCAACAGCCGCGCGCGGAAGGACTTCCGCGAGGAGCACCTCCTCGGGCGGACGATGGCGCCCGGCGAGACGGCGTACGGGCTCCTCTTCATCCGGGATGCCGCGTACAACCCGCTCACGTTCGAATTTGCGCGCAGCGGCTCCTGAGGGCCTAGGGAGCCGTGCCTTCCCTTCCCCCAGGAGGCGACCGCCCTCGCGGCTAATTCGCGGGCCCGACAGAACCTCCGGGCGCCCGAGGCGTGGCGAGGTGCATGGCTTCGCCTGCTCTCAAGCCCCACTCGCTTGTGGACCTCGTCGCGCTCGACCGCGAGGGAATGGGGGCGTTCGTCGAAACCCTCGGCGAGCCGAGGTACCGGGGCCGCCAGCTCTTCCGGTGGGTCCACGCCCGCGGCGCCGCGTCCTTCGACGAGATGACGGACCTCCCGAAGGCGCTCCGCGAGAAGCTCAAAGAGACCGCCACGCTCGGCACGCTCCAGGAGGTCACGCGCCGGACGGCCCGCGACGAGACGATCAAGGTGCTCTTCGCGCTCCCCTCGGGCCGCCGCGTGGAGGGCGTGCTCATCCCTGACCTCGACGACGAGACCGGCGAGGCGAAGCGGCTGACGGTGTGCGTCTCTAGCCAGGTCGGCTGCGCGATGGGGTGCCACTTCTGCGCGACCGGCCTGATGGGGTTCTCCGAGAACCTCACCGCCGGCCAGATCGCCGGGCAGGTCCGCCACCTCGACGCCCTCGCGCGCGAGCGGTTCGGGAAGGGCGTCACGAACGTCGTCTACATGGGGATGGGCGAGCCGCTCCAGAACTACGACGCCGTCGTGAAGAGTACGGAGGTGCTCACCGACCCCGATGGCCTCGGCCTCTCGCCGAAGCGCATCACCGTCTCGACCGTCGGACTGGCCCGCCGCATCCGCCAGTTCGCCGACGACCAGGCCGAGGGGCGTGCGCCCGCCGTCGGGCTCGCCGTCTCGCTCCACGCGCCCACGGACGTGCAGCGGAGCGCCATCATGCCCGTCAACCGCTCGGAGAAGACCGACCTCCAGGCGCTCCGCGACGCCATCGCGTACTTCTACCGGCGGACGAAGCGCCGCATCACGTTCGAGTACTGCCTCTTCGCCGGGGTGAACGACTCCGAGGAGGACGCCCGCAACCTCGCGAAGGCCGCGCGGTGGGCCCCCACCAAGGTGAACCTCATCATGTACAACCCCGTCGAGGGCACCCCCTTCCGCTCACCCGACGAGGCCCGGCTCCAGCGGTTCATCCGCGTGCTCGTGGACGAGGGCGTGACGGTGACCGTCCGCCGCAGCCGGGGGCAGGACATCGAGGCGGCGTGCGGGCAGCTCGCCGTGCTCGACCAGGTGGACGGGTCGTAGCCCGTAGCGGGTCGTGGAGAAGAGCGATCTTCCGGGCTCGCTCCTCGCTCTCCGCTCCCCATGCCCACGCCGATGAACGCGGCCGACGTCGCCTGGCTGCGGATGGAGACCCCCACCAACCCGATGACCATCACGGGCGTGATGGTGCTCGACGCGCCGATGGACCGGGCGACGCTCGAGCGGCTGGTGGAGCAGCGGCTCCTCCTCTTCGACCGATTCCGCTCCTACATCGACGACCCGCAGGGGCGCGTCCCGCGCTGGACGCTGGAGTCCCCCTTCAACCTCGACGCGCACCTCCTTCCCCTGCAGCTCCCGTCGCCCGGCGGGCAGTCCGACCTGGAGGCGGCCGTAAGCGAGCTGATGAGCACACCGCTCGACTTCTCCATCGCGCCGTGGACGATCCACCTCGTCGAGCGCTTCGGGAAGGGGTCGGCCCTCATCGTACGCATCCACCACTGCGTCGCCGACGGCATCGCGCTCATCCACGTGCTCCTCTCGCTGGCCGACGAGCACTGGGACCCTACCCGGATCAAAGGCCGCCGCGAGCCGGCGCCGCTCCGGCAGCGAGTGGCGCGAACGGTCAAGGGGGCCCTCGGCGAGACGGCTGACCTCCTCACGCGCCCGCGTCACCTCGGGGAGCGCCTCCGCACCGGCGGCCGGGTGTCGCGCTCGCTTGGTCACCTCCTCCTCATGGGTCGTGACTCAGAGACCGTCTTCAAGGAAGGCGTCACGCCGCGGAAGCGCGCGGCGTGGTCGCAGCCCGTCGCGCTCGACACCGCCAAGGCCGTCGGGCGAGCGGCGGGGGCAAAGGTGAACGACGTGCTCCTCGCCGCCGCCACCGGCGCGCTCCGCCGCTACCTCGACGCCCGCAACGAGCCGACGGCCGGCGTAGAGGTCCGCGCCGCTGTCCCGTTCAACGTGCGCCCGCCGGAGCGGGCGTTCGAGCTGGGGAACGCGTTCGGGCTCGTCTTCCTCGCGCTCCCGGTGGGCGTTGAGGACCCCGTCGAGCGGCTGGTGGTCTTGAAGGAGCGGATGGACGCGATCAAGGCGTCGGAGGAGCCGGCCGTGACGTACGGCATCCTCCAGAGCATCGGGCGCGCGCCGCGCTGGGCGCACCGCCAGGTCGTGCGGATGTTCAGTTCGAAGGCGTCGGCGGTGATGACGAACGTGCCGGGGCCGACGGAGACGGTCCACCTCCTCGGCGTGCCCGTGGGCGCGCTGATGTTCTGGGTCCCCCAGGCAGGCGACATCGGGCTCGGCGTGAGCCTCATCAGCTACGCCGGCACGGTCCGCCTCGGCATCGCCGCGGACGCCAACCTCGTGGCCGACCCGTGGGCGCTCGTGCGCGGGTTCGAGACGGAGTTTGCCGACCTCGCGCGGACGTTCGTGGGCGTGCCCGGCCGCTAGGCCTCGTACAGGAGCGTCTCGCCTTCCGAGCCGTCCTTCTTGTGGACGACGAGGCGGCAGGGCGCCTGCGCGCGGGCGAGCCGGCGCGCGGCTACGAGCGCGAGCTTCTTCGTCGCGTGTAGGTCGGCGGAGGCACCCTCGCCCTCGACGATCCAGCCGCCATCGCGCGGAACGACGTGCAGTTCGGCCGTTTCGAGGGTCGGGCCGGCGAGGCGGGCCACCCGCTTCCGGAGCGCCTCGATCTCCTCGCGGAGACGGTGGACCTCTTTTCGCCTCGGCACGCCCGCCTCGCGGAGCGCCGTCTCGACGGTCGCCTCGATGCGCTCGCCTAGCGCGCCGGCCGCGCGGGCCGCCTTCTTCCCGGCCGCCTTCCCCCCCTCACTCGCCGCGTGGAGCGCTGCCTCGCGCGCGTGGTCGAGCCGCTCCAGCGCACGCTCGACCCCGTCGGCGGCTTCGTGGCGCAGGCGCGCCCCCCGTTCTACGAGCGCGTCGAACTGCCCAGCGCCGCCCTTACGCGCGGCCTGGAGCGCGCCGAGCCCGGCGAGCCACACCTCGCGTGCGCGCCCCGCAAGGTCGTCCGGTGTCGTCGGCGCGCGCTTCTTGCCTTTCTTCGCCATCGCTGAGGGCAGGAGGAGACGCGACCAAGGTAAGGTGCAGGGTCCGAACGCCGGGCCGGCGCGGCAACCCGGAGGCCGCATCCGGGTATCACCCCCGCTCTGCCCCCTCTCCCTTCGCTCATCTCCTCTGCCATGGCGAACCAGACCTCCTCCCCCTCCCCTGCCGCGCGGTCCGTCGCCGAGGTGGCGCTCGGATTCCTCGGCGCCGCGCTCGTCCTCCCGCTCCTCTTCCGGATGGTCGCGGGGGTCTTCCGCGGGGTCTTCCGGCTCGGGCTCACCCGAAAGTTGATCGGCGAGGCCGTGTTCGTCGGCGTGACGACGCTGCTCACGCGCGACGACGTGCTCGACAAGCTGTTTGGGCGGCCTGGCCGCGTGGGTGATGGTGCGCTCAAGCCGGGTACACCCCGGCGGCGCCCCGCGCGCCCCCGCGCGCACCCGTGAGGCGACCGCCTTCCTCCGACGCCCCCTCTGCCCCGCGCCGAGGGGGCGTTTTCGTAGCCGCCAAGTACGCGGCGTATCATCCGGCACCCGCTGCTCCCGCTTCCGATGGCGCTCGACTCCGGCCTCGACCTCTTCAATGGTGCCCGCAGCCGGCGGCCCCGCGTGGGCGTGCTCACGCACGGCTCGCTGGGGCAGGGCGTCGAGATGAAGCTCGACCCCGCGCGGCCCGTCGAGACCGTCCGCGCAGGGACGTTCGTCGTCGTCGAGGGCGAGCGGTTCGACTTCTTCTCGCTCATCACCGACCTCAAGATCGAGGCGGCCAACGAGGCCATCCTGCTCCACCCACCGGGCGAGGACGACGAGCTCCTCCGCCGCGTGCTCCAGGGCTCGGGCACCTACGCCACCGTTGCCCTCCGCCCCATGCTGATGCTCGCGCGCGACGGCGACGAGCGGGAGGCCCCGCAGCCCGTCCGTACCGTGCCCGCCCACTTCTCCGCCGTCTCCGAGGCGACGGACGACGACGTGGCGCGCGTGTTCGGCGCCGAGGCGAACGACCCGAAGCGCTACTTCGCCGTCGGCACCCCCCTCGGGATGGAGGCCCCCGTGTGCCTCGACCTCCACCGGTTCGTCGAGCGCTCGAACGCGGTCTTCGGGAAGACCGGCACCGGGAAGAGCTTCCTCACGCGGCTCCTCCTCTGCGGCACCATCCGGACGGGCCGGGCGGTGAATCTCGTGTTCGACATGCACAACGAGTACGGGTTCAAGGCGCCGCAGGAGGCACCCGACGGTGCCGCCGCGCCGTTCGTACCGGGCCTCAAGCAGCTCTTCGGGCCGAAGGTCCAGATCTTCTCGCTCGACCCCGAGAGCACCCGCCGCCGGGGCGCCTCCCCCGACGTGGAGGTCCACCTCTACGCCGACCAGGTGGAGCCGGAAGACGTCCTCCCCCTCCGCGAGACGCTGAACCTCACGGCGACCGCCACCGAGAGTACCTACCAGCTGAAGAAGCACTTCGGCGAGCGCTGGCTCCCCGCGCTGCTCCGTACCGAGGCGGCGGAGATCGAGCACATCGCGGAGTCGACCGGCACGCACCCGGGCTCGCTCTCCGCGCTCAAGCGGAAGCTCGACCGCCTCGACGGCCTCCCCTTCTTCCACCTCGACGCCTCCGCCGGCCGCCGCGACGTGCTCGACGAGCTGCTCGCCGCGCTGGAGGGCGGGAAGTCGGTCGTGTTCGAGTTCGGCCGGTACAACAGCCTCCTCGTGTACCTCCTCGTGGCCAACGTGCTCACGCGCCGCCTCCGCGACCATTACGAGCGCCGCCACGAGGTGTACGAGCGGACGCAGGACGAGGCTGACCGCCCGCCGCAGCTCCTCATCACCATCGAGGAGGCCCACAAATTCCTCGGGCCCGAGACGGCGCGCGAGACCCCCTTCGGGAAGATCGCCCGCGAGATGCGGAAGTTCTCCGTGAGCCTGCTCATCGTGGACCAGCGCCCGAGCGGGATCGACGAGGAGGTGCTGAGCCAGATCGGGACGCGCATCGTGGCCCAGCTCAGTGACGAGCGCGACCTCAACGCCGTGCTCGTCGGGACGCCCGCCGCGGGGGGCCTCCGGCAGATCCTCGCCGCCCTCGACTCGCGGCAGCAGGCGCTCGCCTTCGGCCACGCCTTCCCCATGCCCATCACGATCCGCACGCGCTCCTACGACGCGGCGTTCTTCGAGGCGATGGCCGGGAGCCTCCCGGGCGAGCGGAGTGCCGAGGCCGTCCGCGCGGAGACCGACGCGCTCTTCTGAAAACGCCGCGGCCCCGGCGGAGCGCTCCGCCGGGGCCGCGCTGTGCTCAACAGGACGTCAGCGAACCTGGGTGAGCGTGCGCGTAAGGGTGCGTCCCTCCATCGTCGCCCGGACGACGTACGCGCCCGGTGGGAGCCGCGTGCCATCGAGCGTGAACGCGTGGCGCCCGGCCGAGAGGGCGCCCTCGTGGAGCGTCGCCACGCGGCGGCCCAGCGCGTCGTACACCTCCACGGTCACCGCCTGCGGCGCGGGCACGACCACCGCCACCGCCACGGCGTCGTGCGACGGGTTCGGCGCCAAGGCCAGGCTCGCAGCGAGCTCCGGCGACGGCCCCTCGGTCCCCGTCGCCGACGCGTTGATGCGGGCCACGAAGGCGTCGATGTCGCCCGCACTCGTGACGGCGTGCGGGCCGAAGGTGGCCGTCTCTGCGAACACGCCGGAGACGAGGATGCCGCCAGTGGAGACCAGCGCGAGCCCGGTCGTCCAGTCGTTGCCGGGGCCGCCGCCCTGCATGGCCCACGACGGATTCCCCGCCGCGTCGTAGACGACGACGTAGGCGTCGCCGCCGCCGGCGCTCGTGAGCGAGAGGCTCCCGAAGGTCGCCGCCACGTCGAACTCCCCGCCGAGGACCGCCTGCCCGGCGGGCGTGACGCGAAGCGCGACCGCGTCGTCATACACCGTACCGCCGCCCGACCGCGCCCACACCCCGTTCCCATCGGGGTCGAACTTGACGAGGTAGGCGTCCTCGACACCAGCGCTCGTCAGCGTGACCCCGCCGAAGGTGCCCTGCCCGGTGGCGTTCGGCCCACTGTTGAAGAGCCCTGCGGCGTACGCGTTGCCGGCGCCGTCCACGTCGAGGGCGTAGCCGAGGTCGTCGCCGGGCCCTCCCATCGAGCGCGCCCAGATTGCCTGCCCCGCCGCGTCGTACTTCACGACGAACGCGTCGATCCCCCCCGCCGCCACCACGGACTGATCGCCGAAGTCGGCGCCCGTGTTGAAGTAGCCGGAGACGTAGATGTTGCCGCTGCCGTCGAGGGCCACAGCGTTCCCCCAGTCGTGTAGGGTGGCCCCGCCACCCGAGACCGCGAAGAGGGCGGTGCCCGAGGGATCGTACTTCACGAGGAACGCGTCGCCGCCGCCGACGGAGGTGAGCGTGAACGGGGCGAAGTCGGCCGTGGTGGAGTAGACCCCGGCGAGGTACACGTTGCCGGCGCCGTCCACCTCCACGTCGATGGCGCGGTCGCCAGCGTCGCCCCCGCCGCGCCGCGCCCAGAGCACGTTCCCGCTGGGGTCGTACTTCACGAGGAACGCGTCGCGGGCGCCCGCGCTGGTGAGGGTAACCCCCCCGAAGTCGGCCGCCATGGTGAACATCCCACAGACGTAGACGTTGCCGGCGGCGTCGACGGCCACACTGTAGCCCCAGTCCTCGATCCCGCCGCCGCCGCCGCGGCGGGCCCAGAGCACGTTGCCGGAGGGGTCGTACTTCGCGGCGAAGACGTCCTCGGGGCCGGAGCTGGTGAGGGTGACCCCCCCGAAGTCGGCTGTACCCGCGAAGCGGCCCACGACGTAGACGTTGCCGGCGGCGTCGACGTCGACGTTGGTGGCCTCGTCGAGGCCCGGCCCGCCTTCGCCGCGGGCCCAGGCCCAGTTTTGGGCGGCCGAGGGACCGGCGGTGAGCGTGAGGAGGGCGAGCAGTAGCGCGGGCGCGACGGGCCGCGCGGGTAGGAGAAGCAAGGAGCGCATGGGGGTTGGGGGCTAAGAAACGGGTAGAGGGAAGTAACGACGCGGGGGCTGCACGCCGCAAGGACTTGCCGGGCGCCCCCGCTTGCGTCTCCTCTCTCGGCGCCTTACCCTATGGGCGTCGGTCCTTCCCCTCTAGCCATGCACCGTCTCCTCTTCCTCCTCGTGCTGGCCCTCCTCGCCGGCGGCTGCCGGGAGAGCCTGGTCGACGTGAACCCCGGTCCGGGCCCCAGCGGCATCCCCCCCTCCACGACGGACCCCCTCTACCTCAAGGGGCCCGGCACCCTCGTCGTCGGCGACGAGGCGAACTACCGCGGCCAGTCGCACCACGACGCCGCCCAGTACCGGTGGATCGTCTCCGGCAGTGGGGTCCTCCAGGGCGACTTCAACAGCGGCACGCGCTTCCTCAGCGCCCGCGCCGTCGACGACGGCGAGATCACCCTCGTCGTCCACGCCCTCGACGCGGAGGGCCGGCTCGTCGGCGAGGGCGAGCGGACGATCCAGATCGTCCGGCGCTAAGCGCGCCGTCGGAACCGGCCGGGCGGGGCCCGGTAGCACGCGCGGCCTTCCTTCCCGCCGCGCGATGCCCACCTACGTCTACCGCCGCGCCGACGGCACCACGTTCGAGGTCGTCCAGCGCATCACCGACCCCCCGCTGACGGAAGACCCCGAGACGGGGCAACCCGTGCAGCGCGTCATCACGAGCGGGCCCGGGCTCGTCTTCAAGGGGTCCGGCTTCTACCTCACCGACTACGCCCGCGCCGGCGAGGCGAAGAAGAGCCAGGAGAAGCCCGCGGGGGCCGATCCGGCGCCCAATGCGGCGGCAAAGACGGACGCCAAGCCGGACCCGACGCCGAAGGCCGACCCCTCCTGAGGCCCCGCTCCACGTGGACGACACGCGGGAGTCCTAGAGCACCGAGCCGTCGCGCCAGCGCTGGAGGATGCGGCGCCATACCGGCTCGTAGGCCGCGCTCCGCTGGAGCACGAACGGCTCGAAGCCGGGGTGGCTTCCTCCGTACCCCGTGGGCCGCTCGAAAACGAACGTGGAGAGGGCCTCCTGCGAGGCGCCGTAGTGCCACGTCTCCTGGAGCGGGGTCGTCTCGACGTACACCGGCGGCCCGAAGACGACGTAGATCATCCCCCGGTCGGTTCGCCACCCGTCCTTGTGGGAGGTGAACCGGACGTTGGCCTCCTCGACGCGCTCGTACCACGTGCGAACGACGCGGCTGGCCGTGCGCCGCTCCCCGAGGAGGGCCCCCCAGAACGCGTCGAAGCGGCGGCGGCGCTCTTCCGGCGTGGCGCCCTCGCGGATGAACGCGAGCTCGCGCGGGGTGGCGAGATAGGCAAGCGCGTCGATGAGCGCATCGACGGTGGCGAGGTAGGGGAAGCCGGGGCTTCGGACGGCGAAGACCCGGCGGGTCGCTCCGATGCCGGGCACCTCCACCTCGGCGCGGTAAATCCCTTCGCCTGGCGGCGGCACATCGAACCCGACCTCGCCGGCGGCCGCGACGGGTTGGGTGGCCACGAAGACGGTATCCTCGGGCGGCCCGTCGAGGTCCACGCCGCGCCCCTCCAGCGAACCCGCGGCGGGGGCGAGCCAGAAGGGGGGCCGGGCGAAGGTCGTGTCGCGCCGGAGGCGGAGGAGGCGAACCACGGCCTGCGCATCGAGCGGAGGCGCCGTCACTTCCACCGATGCATGAAGGCCGGTGAACCCGGCCGGCACCCAGAGCGACACGAGGGGCTCGAAGAGCGGCACCGGCTCGGGCCGCCGCACGTCGAGGCGGAGGCGGCCGACCGCGGGGACGTCGGGCGCGGGCACATCGACGCGGAGCCTCCGGGTGGCGGAGCGGCCGGCCTCCTCGTCGGTCAGCACGGCCGTCACGAGGTACCGCCCCGGCGGCAGGGGCAGTCGTTCCTCGTACACGAGCGAGCGGTAGGAGCCGGTCCCCTCATAGAGCAGCGAGCGGAGGGTGTCGGCACGGGTACGGGTGTGGAGCCGCGTGCGGCCCTCCGCGTCGAGCACCTCGACCGTAATCGCGTAGCGGGCGCGGAAGCCGATCCCCTCCTGGGTGTAGACGAGCGTCGCCGGGGGGAATCCCACGACGACCTCCAGCCCGGCGGGCGCTTCCGTCGCGAGGGCCCGCGCGTCGAGGTCGAAGGCGGGCTCGTCGGCGGCGTAGGTGGCCGAGCGGCCGGCATCGGGCGCGTCGAGCGTGGACGGCCCCGAGCATGCGGCCCAGAGGACAGCGGAGAGCAGCCAGAGAACCGAGGCGACACGGGTCAGCATCCGTCTCCCGCCCTCAGGCTTCCGTCGTCTGAACGGCCGCCTCCACGATGGACGTGAACGCCTCCGCGTCGAGGCTCGCCCCGCCGATGAGGCCGCCATCCACGTCGGGTTGCGCGAAGAGGCGGGCGGCGTTGTCGGGCTTGACGCTCCCACCGTAGAGGAGCTCGACGAAGCGGCCCGCTTCGCCGAAGCGCGCGGCGAGGTCGGCGCGGACGACGGCGTGCATGGCCTGCGCCTGCTCGGGCGTGGCGGTCCGTCCCGTCCCGATGGCCCACACCGGCTCGTAGGCGACGACGAGGTCCTCAGGCGCGCCCGGCGTCACCCCGCGGAGAGCCCCGTCGAGCTGGCGCCGAACGACGGCCTCGGCGTCCCCGCGGTCCCGCTCCTCGAGCGTCTCGCCCACGCACAGGATGGGGACGAGCCCGTGCCGGAGGACCTGCCGCACCTTCTCCCCCACGAACGCGTCGGTCTCGCCGAGGAGGTGCCGCCGCTCGGAGTGGCCCACGATGACGAAGCGGCACCCGAGGGCCGCCAGCATCGGCGCGGCGACCTCGCCGGTGAACGCCCCCTCGTCGGAGGGGTGAACGTTCTGCGCGCCGAGGAGCACGCGGCTCCCGCGGAGCGCCGCGCGCACGGCGTCGAGCCACACGAACGGAGGGCACACCGCCACGCGGACGCGGCGTGCGGGGGCCTCGGTGCGGCGGGCCACCTCGGCGGCGAGCCGCACGGCGCCCCGGAGGTCGGTGTGCATCTTCCAGTTGCCGGCGACGAGCACGTTCGGGCAGCGCTAGGGGTAAGGAGGAACGAAGGGCGGCGGGGGCCTGCCGTCTTGTGGCACGAGGGTTTACCTTTTCCCGACGCCACGCCCGTTCCCATCTTTGCGCGGCGCCGGCCTTGCCCTTCCGCCCCGTGAAGCTACACCCCTCTCCCCTTCTCCGTCCGCTCCCCCTGCTGCTCTTGGTCGCGGCGTCCGGCTGCGGGCTGCTCGAGCGGCCGCCGCTGGAGCAGGACTTCGGCGCGCCCTACGTGCTCCTCCGCGGCATCGTTCAGGGGCCCAGCGGCCCGGTTCAGACCCCCTCGCTCGACGCGTCGGGCCGGCTCATCGTGCGGGTCCAGTTCATGGGTGGGTGCGAGGGCACGGGCCACCGGTTCGAGGTGGACTTCCGGGCGGCCACCCCCGAGCGCACAGAGATGTGGCTCGTCCACTTCGAGAACGACCCGTGCGAAGACCCCATCGAGGAGGTGCTCGTGCTCCCGGTCCCCGAACCGGTTCGCACGGCGGAGCGGCTGGTGCTCATCGGGCCGGGCGAGGCGTCGTTCGTCCTCGAGACGGAGCGCTAGGGCGCGCCGCTCAGCGCATCGCGTGGGCGTCCATCCAGTCGAGGATCTCCTCGGCGTGCTGCTCCGTCCTCGGCCGCTCGAACACGTGGAGGATGCGGCCCTCGGGGCTGATGAGGAACGTGGTGCGGCGGGCGTTGAGGCGGACGCGCCCGCCCCAGTCGTCCTCCTGCACGACGCCGTACTGCTCCAGGATGCGGAGCTCGGGGTCGGCCACGAGGGGGAACGGGAGGCTGTGCTGCTGGGCGAAGCGGACGTGCGAGGCCACGTCGTCGGCCGAGACGCCCACGACGGCGAGACCCGCGTCGAGGAGCGTCTGGTAGTTGTCGCGGAGGTTACAGACCTCCTTCGTGCAGCCGGGCGTATCGTCCTCGGGATAGAAGAAGAGGACGACGGGCTGGTTGCGAAAGTCGGAGAGGCGGAGGCGGGTGCCGTCCTGCGTGAGGCCGTCGAACTCGGGGGCGGGGTTTCCGGGCTGGAGGTGCGTGGCCACGGGAGGGGCGAGCAGGGTTGAAGAGGCGCGGAGGACCCGCTGCACGCCACCAGAGTTCCGCGCGCCGTGTACCTTCAGCCTCGCACCGGCACGGTCCATCAGTGAACGAGAACCAGCGCCCCTCCGGACACGCGGTCGTGTGGATCGCGGCGCTACTGGTGATCGCGGCCGGTGTGGTCGTGCTCGTCACCGGCGCGTTGCCGCGCGCACGCGGCGTCACCGAGACGGGCCCCATCGCTCGGCCGTGCGGCGCGCTCCTCGTCGTGTTCGGCCTCCTCGTGGCGGCGTACGCACGGTGGCTTCGGGGTCCGTCGCGGGAGTAGCGCGGGACTGCCCCTACGGTCGCCCCTCCTCCCCCGCCGGCACGGCGCCCCAGTCCCAGGCCGCGAGGCGGGCGAGGTGCTCGTGCGCGGTGAGGTCGTAGTGGAGCGGGGTTACCGAGACGTACCCCTGCGCGATGGCGTGGAGGTCGGTGTCGGTCCCCTCGTCGAGGCTAACGAACCGGCCGCCGAGCCAGTAGTACGGCCGCTGGTACGGGTCGAGCCGCTCCTCGAACTCCTCCTCCCACCGCCCCCTCGCCTGCCGCGTCACCTCGATGCCGCGGACGTGCTCGAACGGGAGGTCAGGCACGTTCACGTTGAGGAGGACACCCGGGGGGAGCCCCTCGTGGAGGACGCGCTCGGCGATGAGGCGCGCGAAGCGGCCGGCCGTCTCGCAGTCGGCGTCGGGCTCCCACGAGCACAAGGAGACGGCGAACGAGGGGATGCCGAGGATGGCCGCCTCCGTCGCGGCGGAGACCGTGCCGGAGTAGATCACGCTGACGGCGGTGTTGGGGCCGTGGTTGATCCCGCTCACCACGAGGTCGGGCCGCCGCGGGAGCAACTTCTGGAGGGCGATCTTGACGCAGTCCGCCGGTGTGCCCGTGACGGCGCGCGCCCAGATCGGCCCGTGCGGCCCGTCGAACGGCCACGGGTGCGCCCGCATGGGGTTGCGTACCGTGATGGCGTGGCCGACGGCGCTCTGCTCGTGGAGCGGCGCCACGACGGCGACGGTGCCGAGGTCGGCGAGCGCCGCCGCCAGCGCGGCGATCCCGTGCGACTCGATGCCGTCGTCGTTGGAGACGAGCACGAGCGGGCGGTCGTCGTCGAGGTCGAGCGGGACCGTGGCGTGGGCCATCGAGAAGGGGCGAAGGGCGAAGGATGAAGGGCAGCGAGGGCCCCCGTGTTCCCTTCGCCCTTATTCCTCTGCCCTTCTCCTCAGTAGCTCTCGGCCTCGCTCGGGAACGCGCCCGCCTGCACGTCGGCGACGTAGCGGCGGACGGCCTCGGTGACGGTCTCGCCCAGCTCGGCATACCGGCGGACGAACCGGGGGTGGAACTCCCGCGTGAGCCCGAGGAGGTCGTGCGTGACGAGGACCTGCCCGCTGCACGCGGGCCCCGCGCCGATCCCGATGGTGGGGATCGAGACCGACGCCGTGGCCTCCGCGGCCAGCGCCGCCGGAATCTTTTCGAGGACAACGGCGAAGCAGCCGGCCTCTTCGAGGAGCTTCACGTCGCGGCGGAGGTCGTCGGCCTCCTGCTCCTCGCGGGCGCGCACCTTGTACGTGCCGAACTTGTAGATGCTCTGCGGCGTGAGGCCGAGGTGCCCCATCACGGGGATGCCCGCCTCGATGATGCGGCGGACGGTGTCCACCACGGCGGCGCCCCCTTCGAGCTTGACCGAGTGGGCGCCGGTCTCCTTCATCACGCGGATGGCGCTGACGAGGGCCTCTCGGGAGTTCCCCTGGTACGAGCCGAAGGGGAGGTCCACCACGACGAGCGCGCGGCTCACCCCGCGCACGACGCACTGCGCGTGGTAGATCATCTGGTCGAGCGTGATAGGGAGGGTCGTCTCGTGGCCCGCCATCACGTTCGAGGCCGAGTCGCCCACGAGGAGAACGTCGACGCCGGCGCCGTCGAGGAGGCGCGCGCTGGTGTAGTCGTACGCCGTGAGCATGGCGATGGGGGTGCGGGCGGCGCGCATCTCCTGGAGCGTCTGCGTGGTGACGCGGCGGGCGGCCGGCGCGGGCTCGGTGCTCATGGCGGGGGCGGCGAGGGGCGAGCAGGATACGGCGAGTGCCCGAACCGGCACATAATGCGCGCGGGCGCCAGGACTAGCCCGACGCCCGCGCGAGAAGCAGGGAGTGGAAGCGTCAGTCGTTCCCGCCGGCGGGCTCGGCGCCGGCGCCCTCTTCGCGGATCTCGATCCCGAGCCGCCGGAGAATGGGCTCGGTGAGGTTCACCGCCTGCTCGTTGGCGTAGAGGAGCACGGGCGCGTTGTTGGCGCGGGCGGCGAACACCATCGTGATGTTCTGCGCGGTGGCCTCCTCGTCGATGGCGTCCTGGAGCCGGGTCAGGAGCGGCTGCATGAGCTCGGCCTCGCGGCGGGAGAGCTCCTGGAGGCCGGCCTGCTGGAGGTCCTCCAGCTGCTGCTGGCGGCGGAGGATGTCCTGCTCGCGCGCCTCGCGGGCGGAGGCGGAGGTGACGGCGCTGGCCGCCATCGTCTGGAGCTCCTCGAACCGCTGGCGGAGGGTGTCCTCGCGCGTCTGGAGGTCGGTGGCAATCTCGCGCTGGCGCGCCTGGAGCTGCGTCTGTACCTCGCGGTACTCGGGCATCTGGACGATGATGATGTCGGGGTCGATGTAGCCGAGGCGGACGGCGTTCTGCGCCTGCGCGGCGGGGACGAGCGTGGCCGCGAGGGCGAAGGCCACCACGAGCGAACGGAAGGTCATCGGGTCGGTAGGGTCGTGTGCAAAGGGGGAGGCCGGCTCACTGCGTACCCCCCCGGCGGAGGGGGTCGACGCCGAGCTCGTCGAGGACGAGGTCGGTGAGGTTGTGCTGCGGCTTGGCGTAGAGGAAGATCAGGTCGCCGGTGCGGTCGAACACGTAGTCGTAGTTCCCTTCCTCAGCCACGATCTGGATGGCTTCGAGGACGCGCTCCTGGATGGGCCGCATCCGCTGCTGCTGCTCGCGGAAGAGGTCGCCGTCGGCGCCGAAGCGGCGGCGGCGGAACTGGTCCATCTCCTGACGACGGAGCCGGATGTCGTCGAGACGACGCGTCCGCTCCTCGGCGGTGTAGAGGAGCTCGCGCGCGCTGAACTCCTGCTCCATCGCCTCCACCTCGCGGCCCATCGCGTCGAGCTCGCCCTGCCACTGCGTGGCGAGGCGGTCGACCTCCTGCTGGGCGGACTGGTACTCCGGGAGCGTGGCGAGGATGGCCTGGGAGTCCACGTAGCCGAGGCGCTGCTGCGCCGCCGCGAACGGCACCGCGAGCAGGCACAGGGCGAGAGCGAGCGAAATACGCATCAGGACCGAGAGCGGGACGGAAATTAGCGGGCGCCACCGAGCGAGAACTGGAACCGCCACTGCGGGGGGACCACCGCTCCGTCGCGGCCGACGAACGGGTCGAGCTGGTACCCGTAGTTGAGGTCGAGCAGACCGAGGATCGGGAGGAAGATCCGCGCGCCGACGCCGGCCGAGCGGTAGAGCTGGGCGGGGTTGTAGTCGGCGAACCCGCTCCACGTGTTGGCCGCGTCGAAGAAGAGGTACGGGGCGAACGAGAGCTGGGCCGACTGCACGGCGAGGAGCTGGAGCTCCGTCGCGTACTTGTTGAGGATGCGCCCGCCGACGGCGCGGCCGTCCTGGCGCGGCGAGATGGCCTCGGTGGGGTACCCCCGCATGAACACGAGGTCGGTGCCGACGCCGCGGAACGACCCCTGCACGTCGAGGGGGGTGCCCCCGACGAGGTAGCGCTGGAACTGCACGTCGTCCCCCGTCAGCGAGCCGATGTACCCGAACCGCGTGGCGACGTTGAACGTGAGGCGCCCCGTCACCGGGGCGTACCACGCGTTCGTGAGCTCCCACTTGTGGTACTGGATGAAGTCGCCGATGGGAGGAGCGACCGTGACGGTGAGGGCGAGGCTCGACCCGTTCGAGGGGAAGATCGGGCTGTCGAGGGAGTTCCGCGAGAGCGTCTCGGTGAACGTGAGCTCTTGGCTCTCCCCCTCCGGCAGCCCGTACCGCTCGGCGATGGTCTCGCCGGAGAGGTCGTAGAGCCGGTAGCCGACGTCGGTGCCGAGCTGGAAGTAGTCGTCGGGCCAGCGGAGGCGCTGCCGGTAGAACAGCCGGCCGTAGGCGCTCCCGGCGCGACTCTCCCCGCTCTGGAAGTTGCTGTAGCCGACGGAGAAGCCGGCCGGCGTCTGCCGCCCCCGGAACCACGGCTCGGTGAACGAGACCGAGACGTTCTGGTAGCGCGTGCCGGCCGTCACGACCGAGAGCGAGAGGCGCTGGCCGTCGCCGGTCGGGAGGGGCCGCCAGGCCGACCGGTTGAAGAGGTTCTGGAGGGAGAAGTTGCTGAACGTGACGCCGGCCTGGAGCTGGAGCCCGAGCGCGCCGCCCCACCCGCCGGAGAGCTCGAGCTGGTCGCTGCTCGCCTCCTCGAGGTCGTACGTGAGGTCGACCGTCTTCGTCTCCTCGTCGATGCGGGAGGCGGGCCCGCGCGCGAGGGAGGCCTGGTCGAAGTAGTTCAGCGCGAGGAGCTCGCGGACGCTCCGCTCGATGGCCTG
>DASPKS010000120.1:0-8680 GCA_035628035.1 Rubricoccaceae bacterium | reverse complement strand
CACCCGTCCGCCTTCTGCATAACGCACCGTTGCCCTACGCGGAAACGCTCCGCTCCTCGCAATGACAGCAGGATCGGGAATGGGGACCTCTGTCTACTGTCCGCCGTCCTCCGATAAACGCCTTGCGCGGGGCGGCGGGCGGCACTATCGTTTCCGCGCCGCCGTTTCTTCCCCGATGGCGCTCCGTCTCCCCTCCGGCCTCTTCGCCCTGCTCGTCGCGGCGGCCCTCGTGGCCCCGCCGTGCGCGGCGCAGTACTTCGCCTTCGGGAAGAACCGCGTCCAGTACGAGGCGCTCGACTGGCACTACCTCCAGTCCACGCACTTCGACGTCTACTTCTACGAGCGCGAGGCGACGGCGCCCTCGGGCCGGGCCCTCGCCTCTTTCGCCGCGCGCGCGGCCGAGGACGCGCTCGTCCAGGTGCAGGACCTCTTCGGGTACGAGCTCACCGACCGCGTCCCGCTCCTCGTCTACCAGAGCCACAACGACTTCGCCGTCACGAACGCGGCCGACCTGCCGGTCTACGCCGAGGGCATCGGCGGCGTGACGGAGCTGTTCAAGAACCGCGTGGCCGTCCCCTTCACGGGGGACTGGCGGGAGTTCCGCCGCGTGCTCCACCACGAGCTCGTCCACGCCGTCCTGAACGACATGTTCTACGGCGGCTCCATCCAGTCCATCCTCCAGAACGACCTCCGCCTCCAGATCCCCGACTGGTTCAACGAGGGGCTGGCCGAGTACGCCGCGCTCGGGTGGGACACGCAGAGCGACCTCTACCTCCGCAACGCCGTCCTCGACGACTACCTCGACCCCATCCCCCGCCTCCACGGGTACTACGCCTACCGCGGCGGGCAGGGCGTGTGGGACTTTATTGCCCACGAGTACGGCCGCGAGAAGATCGCCGAGGTGCTGATGGTGCTCCGCCTCTCGCGGTCTGTCGAGGCCGCCTTCCGCGAGACGACGGGGCTCTCGCTCCGCGACCTCTCCGAGCGCTGGCACGACGCCCTCCGCACGGTCTACTTCCCCGAGGTCGCCGCCCGCGAGGCCCTCGACGTGATCGCGCGGCCGATGCTGCCCGAGCAGGAGGGCCGCGCCTACCACGCGAGCCCCGCCCTCTCCCCCCTCGGCGACCAGGTCGCCTACGTCGCCACCGACGACGGGCTCTTCGACGTGTACGTGATGCCGACGAGCGGGACGGGCGGCCCGCGCAAGCTCGTGGACGGGCAGAGCGACCCCCGCTTCGAGACCCTCCGCGTGCTCACGCCCGGCCTCGCGTGGAGCCCCGACGGGCAGCGGCTCGCCGTCGCCGTCAAGAGCGGGCCGGGCGACGCCATCGCGCTGGTGGAGGTGCCGTCCGGAAGGACGCGCCACGTCCGCGTGCCGAACGTGGACGCCATCCTCTCGGTGGCGTGGAGCCCGGACGGGACGCACCTCGCCTTCGAGGGGACGGCCGGCGCGCAGGCCGACCTCTACGTGCTCGACCTCGCCACCGGCGGCACCGTCAACGTGACGGGCGACGTGTTCGGCGACCACGCGCCCGCGTGGAGCCCCGACGGCAACAGCCTCGTGTTCCACTCCGACCGCGGCGCGAACCTCCTCACCAACCGGCTCACCATCGCGGGCGGCGCCGACCCGCGCGCCCACGACCTCACGCAGACCGACCTCTACCGCCTCCGCCTCGACGACCGGGGCCACGTGGAGCGCCTGACGAGTACCCCCGACGCCGACGAGCGCGACGCCTTCTTCGCGGGCGACAGCGCCGTCGTGTTCGTGTCCGACCGGAACGGCGTCCCCAACCTCTACGCGCAAACCCTCGCGACGCGCGCCGAGCGCCCGCTGACCGACCTCCAGGGCGGCGTCCTCCAGCTCGCCGTCTCCGCCGACGGGCAAAAGGCCGTCGTGACGGCGCTCGAGGAGGGCAGCCCCGCGCTCTACCTCCTCCGCCATCCCCTCGGCCGCCGCCACGTCGAAGCGCCCCTCGCGCCGACGGTGTGGGCGCAGCGGCGCGGCGCCTCGGGTGAGGCCCCCGCCCTCCGCCTCGCCTCCGCGGCGACGCGCCAGCGCAACCCGCTCCTCCGCGCCGCCGACACCCCCCCCTTCGCGGCCGACCCGACCGCGCTCGACAGCCTCTTCGCCGTCGACCTCTTCTCAGACACGCTCACGTTCGACAGCCTCGACGTCCTGCCCGCCGAGTACGCCGGGGGGACCAACGGGCACCGGCCCTACTTCGCGTCGTCCGCCGAGCACGTGGACTTCCGGCGCTACGAGTTCTCCGACGCCTTCGACGAGGCGGCCCGCGTGGCCCACGGCGACGGCGAGCCCGACCGCTTCGCCGTCACCGACAACACGAACCCTGACGGGTCCTTCCGCACGCGCCGCTACCGCCTCCGCTTCACGCCCGACCTCGTCTACGCCGCCGGCAGCTACGACACCGTCTTCGGCGTCCAGAGCGTGACGCAGATGCTCTTCTCCGACGTCCTCGGCAACCACCGGATCGCGCTCGCGACGAACCTCGTCTTCGACCTCCGCAACGCCGACTACCTCTTCGGCTACCAGCACCTCGCCGGCCGCACCGACTACGCCGTCCAGGCGTTCCACCTCGCCCGCGAGCTGCCCGACCAGAACGACCAGACGGTCTTCCGCTACCGCAACTACGGGTTCGTCGGGGAGGTGAGCTACCCCCTCGACAAGTTCCGCCGCGTGGACGTGGCGCTCTCGGCGCTCGGCGTCTCGCTCACCGACCTCGGCAACCTCGGCGACCGCCCGCGCGCGCGGCGGTTCCTCCTCCCGCAGGTGACCTACACCCGCGACGGGACCACGCCGGGCTTCCTCTCGCCGGCTGAGGGCACGCGCTACGCCGCTTCGCTCTCGGCCTCGCCCGGGATCGGCGCCGCGTTCGCCACCGCGCTCGCCGACGCGCGGCATTACCGGCGGATCTGGCCCGCGACGACGCTCGCGCTCCGCGCCTCCGCCGGGGCCTCGGTCGGGCCTGACCCGCAGCGGTTCTACGCCGCGGGCGTCCAGAACTGGATCAACCCCGAATCGCGGAGCCTCGTGGTCGAGGACCCCGACGACTTCCTCTTCGCCACGCCCGTGCTGCCGCTGCGCGGGTTCGGGTTCAACGAGGCGGCGGGCGACCGCTTCGCCCTCGTCAACGCGGAGGTGCGCGCCCCACTGGCGGCGGCACTTCTCCCCGGCCCGCTCCCGATCCTCCCGCTGTATCACCTCCAGGTCGTGGCCTTCGCCGACGCCGCGCTCATCGCCGAGGGGGCCTTCCAGCTCTGGCGAACGAACGAGACCGGGGTGCGCGTGTTCGACGACGCCTTCGTCGGCGCAGGGCTCGGGCTGCGGACGATCCTCCTCGGCTACCCCCTCCGCGTGGACTGGGCCTGGCCCTACGACGGCCGCGAGTGGGGCGAGGTGCGCACGCTCGTCTCCATCGGGCTCGACTTCTGATCCCCCTACCAACGAGGAACCCGGCCCCCCGAAGGGAGCCGGGCACTCGTCGGTCCAGAGGGGCCGTGGAGCGAACCGGGAGAGAGGCCCGGAAGACGCTGAACGCCCTCCGCCTCCAAAATAGAGCGGCGGTCCCTTGCAATGCCACCCTTCGCGCCCGTGATGAAATGATAAAAGCGCTTACGCAGGGACTTCGTCTTCGAGCATGGCCGCCTGCGCGTAGCGGCGGCCGTCGTCGGTGAGCGCGAGGCGGTCGCCCGCGCGGCGGACCGTGCCCGCGCGCTCGGCCGCGCGCACGGCGAAGGCGGCGTAGTCGGCGGCCCAGCGGAGGTGCTCTTCGAGGTGGCTCACGCGGCACTCGCGCTCGGCCTCCCGCGTCCGTTCGTGGTGGAGGAGGTGGACGGCGAGCATCCGCCGCGCGAACTCGGCGCGCTGGCGGGTCTGCCGCCGCGCCTGCGCCACGAGCCCCCGCTCGGGCGCGAGCGCGTAGACGAGCGCGAAGAGCACCCCGACCATCGTCGCCATCGACCCCGCGATGGACACGTCGAACGTGCGCGCGGCGCCGTAGCCAAGCACGGCGGCCGCCACGCCGAGCGCGACGGCGAGGCCAAGCATCACCGGCAGGCGGTCGGTGAGCAGCCACGCGGCGGCGGCGGGCCCGACGATGAGCGCCACCACGAGCACCGACCCCACCACGTCGAACGCGCCGACGGCCGTGAGCGAGACGAGCCCGACGAGGGCGTAGTGGAGCACCCCCGGCGCGAAGCCGAGCGCGGCGGCGAGGGCGGGGTCGAACGTGGCCAGCTTCAGCTCCTTGAACAGCAGGAACACGAAGAGCGCATCGAGCGCGAGGAGCGCGCCCATCAGCCAGAGCGCCTGCGGGCCGAGGTCGGCGCCGCCCACGCGGAAGCGCTCGATCCACGCGAAGGCCGGCTCGCCGAGGAGCACCGCGTCGGTGTCGAGGTGGACGTCGCCCGCGAACCGCGCGATGAGGACGACGCCGAGGGAGAACAGCACGGGGAAGACGAGCCCGATGGCGGCGTCGCTCTTCACGCGGCGCGTGTTGCCGAGCGCCTCGATGAGCGCCACCGCGAGCACGCCCGTCGCCGCCGCCGCAAGGACGAGCAGCGGTGACGCCAGGCTCTCCGTGACGAAGAACGCGACGACGATGCCCGGCAGGATGGCGTGGCTGATGGCGTCGGCGAGCATGGCCTGCTGCCGGAGCACGAGGAACGTGCCCACGAGCGCGCACGCTGCCGCCGTCACGGCGCAGATGAGAACGATCTGGACGGACGGGGACATCTAGCGCCTGCTTAGCCCTTCCACCGCGCGCAGCCCCTCCTCCGTCAGCGCCCACGCATCGCCCGTCTGGGCGACAAGACCGCGTGCCGCCAGCACGCGGAGGCTCGGCTCTACGGCCTCCGGGTGCGCCGTCATCGTGCGGAGCACGCCGAGGGCGTGGGGGTGGTGCAGGTCGGCGTGCTGGTGGGCCAGCACGTAAAGGTCCTCGAGCACGCCCGTCTCGCGGAGGTCGCGGCGGTGGCGCCGGGCCCGGAGCCACGCCGCCGCCAGCCCCCGGTTCGGCGCGAAGAGCAGGCTCACAAGGACGATGGCCCCGGCGCACAGCACGATGGTGGGGCCCGTCGGCAGCCGCGCCGTCGAGGCGCTGAGGAGCGCACCCGCCACGCCGCTCACGATGCCGAACATCGCGGCCAGCGCGACGACGCCGCCGAACCGGTCGGTCCACTGCCGCGCCGCCGCCGCCGGCGCGATGAGCAGCGCGCTCATGAGGACGACCCCCACGGTCTGGAGCCCGATCACGATGGCCGTCACGAGGAGCGTCGTCAGGAGGAGGTCGAAGCGGGCCATCGGGAGGCCGAGCGCCGCCCCGAAGTCGCGGTCGAACAGGAGCAGCTTGAACTCCTTCCAGAAGACGAGGAGCACGGCGAGCGCCGCCGCGCCGAGCACGGCCATCACGACGACGTCACGGCCGACGAGGGCGGCGGCCTGCCCGAAGAGGTACGTCGCCAGCCCGGCCTGGTCACCTCCGGGGCGGTGCTGGATCCACGTGAGCAGCACCATCCCGAACCCGAAGAACACCGCGAGCACGAGCGCGAGCGCAGCATCGAACGGGACGCGGCTGTGCCGCGTGACGTGCAGCACGGCGAGGGTACCGAGCCAGCCCGCCAGCCCCGCCCCGAGGACGAGGGCGAGCGGCGCCTTGCTCCCGGTGAGCACGAACGCGAGCGCGATGCCGGGGAGCGCCGCGTGGCTGATGGCGTCGCCGAGGAGGCTCTGCCCGCGCAGCACGGCCAACGTGCCGAGCGCGCCGCTCGTCAGCCCGAGCACGGCCGCGCCGAGCGCGACCGTACGGAGGGTGTAGTCCGAGAACAGCGCCTCAAGCATTGCCAGCAGCGCGGGCTTCCTCCACAAGCACGGGCACGGGGCCATTCCCGCCGTCACCGACCGCGAAGGGGATGCGACCACCGTAGGTGCGCCGCAGGTTCTCCTCGGTGAACACCTCGGCTACCGGGCCCGCGGCGATCCGCCGCACGTTGAGGAGGAGCACCTGGTCGAAGTACTCCGGCACCGTCTGGAGGTCGTGGTGGACGACGAGCACCGTCTTCCCCTCCGCCCGAAGCTGCTGCAGCAGCGTCACGATGGCGCGCTCGGTCGTCGCGTCCACACCCGCGAACGGCTCGTCCATGAAGTAGACGCGGGCGGCCTGCACGAGCGCGCGGGCGAGGAAGACGCGCTGCTGCTGGCCGCCCGAGAGCTGGGCGATCTGCCGCTTCGCGAAGTCGGCCATGCCCACTTGTCCGAGGGCATGGAGGGCGGCCTCGCGGTCGGCCGCGCCGGGTCGGCGGAACCAGCCGAGCCGCCCGTAGCGCCCCATCATGACCACGTCGAGAACGGTGGTGGGGAAGTCCCAGTCCACGCTGCCGCGCTGGGGGACGTAGGCCGCTACGCGCCGCTGCTCGGTGTAGGGCTTCCCGTAAACCAGCACGCGGCCGGCCGCCGGCTCCAGCAGCCCGAGTACGGCCTTGATGAGCGTGGTCTTCCCCGCCCCGTTCGGTCCGACGATCGCCATGAGCACGCCCTCCGGGACCTGGAGGTCGACGTCCCAGAGCACCGGTTTGTCGCGGTAGGCCACCGTGAGGTCGGCCACGTCAACAGCGATGATAGAAGAAGGCCGCGTCATCGCGCAGCAGCGGTTTCTGTCGGGCGCAGCGCCTCGACGAGCGTGTTCACGTTCGCGCGGATCATCCCGGCGTAGGTGTCGGCGCCGGAGCCGGTCGCGCCGAGGGCGTCGGAGTAGAGCGTGCCGCCGAGTCGGACCTCGAACCCCCGCGCCCGTACGGCCGCGCGCACGGCCTCGATGGCGCGCGGCGGCACGCTCGACTCGACGAACATCGCGGGGATGCGCCGCTCGGCGACGAATCGTGCGAGCGCCTGCACGTCAGCCGTGCCGGCCTCCGCCGCCGTCGAGATCCCCTGGAGCCCGCGCACCTCGAACCCGTACGACCGCCCGAAGTAGCTGAAGGCGTCGTGCGCCGTCACGAGCACGCGCTGCGGCGCCGGGATCTCGGCCACACGCCCGCGCACCCACGCGTCGAGCGCATCAAGGGAGTCGAGCGTGGCGGCTAGGCGGGCGCGGTAGCCGTCGGCGTGGGTGGGGTCAAGCGTCATCAGCCGTCCGGCAATGGCATACGCGGCGCCTTTCCACAACACCGGGTCCATCCAGACGTGCGGGTCGTAGTTCCCCTGGAACAACGCCGACGTGATGAGGCGCTCCCGCGGGATGCTGTCGGCGACGGCCTGCGCGGCGATCCCCTGCGCCTCGATCTGCTCCAGCACCTCGGCCATCTTGCCTTCCAGGTGGAGGCCGTTGTAGAAGACGACATCGGCGTGGGTGAGGCGGCCCACGTCGCCCTCGGAGGCGCGGTAGAGGTGGGGGTCCACACCCGGCCCCATCAGCGCCGTCACCTCTACGCGCTCGCCACCGACGAGACGCGCGAGGTCGGCGATCATCCCCGTCGTGGCGACGACGCGGACCGTCCTTTCACTCAGCTCACCGCTTTCCTGGCGCCCGTTCGTGCAGCCGGAGAGCGCGAGCAGGGCGCCGAGGCCGAAAAGCAACGCCCCCCTCATCCCTCTACCCCCTTCACGAAGATGTGCGCCGCTGCGCGGTGGCCGACGGCGTGCTCTTTCCTTCGCTGCGGCCCGTCGAGGAGGCGCACGGTCACGGGGCCTTCGCTGTAGGGCGGCCCGGCCAGGATCTCGAAGGCCGTTCCCGGATAGAGCCCGAGGTCGCCGATGTAGCGGAGGAGCGCCGGGTCGTGGTCGCTCACCTCTGCCACGACGCCACGCTGGCCGGCGTCGAGCCGTGCCAGGGGGGGGTGATCCTCCTCGACCAGCTCCAGTGTGGGTGTGGGGATGGGGGCGCCGTGGGGGTCGGTGGTCGGGTGGCCGAGCGCGGCGTCCATCCGCGCTTCGAGGTCCTCGCTCAGCACGTGCTCCCACTTCTCGGCCTCGGCGTGGACCGCGTCCCACGGCACGCCGAGCGCCTCGTGGAGGTACGTCTCGATGAGGCGGTGGTGGCGAATCACCTCGACGGCGATGCGCCGCCCGCCAGCCGTGAGCGTTACGCCGTAGTAGCGCTCGTGCTTGACGAGCTTCATCTCGGCCAGCTTCTTCACCATCCCAGTCACGGAGGCGGGGGCCACACCGAGGCGCGCTGCAAGCGCCGATGTTGCCACGCGCCCCTCGGCGCGGCCGATCTCATAGACGGCTTTCAGGTAGTCCTCTACGGCTTGCGTATGCATCGGAGGGTGGCGGAATCGGGGCGAGGATCAACGGAGGAAGGATAGTCCGAAGTTTCGGGGCGGCGAAAAATTTTTTGCTCTTCCTAAAAGTCTCTCCTACATTAGCTGGGGCTAAAAATCCCGCCCATGCTTGGCTGTGCTCTCTCCCCCCTCCCCGCGCGCCCCGGCACGCTCCCGCTTCTCGTTCTCGGCGCGCTCACGCTCTGCGCCTGCGACGTCTTCCCAGGCGCGCCGCCCGACGACCGGCTCCTCGAAGGGCCGGTCGAGGGCCTCACCGGCGCTCAGCTCGCCCTCTTCGTCGCTGGCGACGAGGAGTTCGGGCGGACCTTCGCCCCGGCCGACGGCGCCGGCCCCATCTTCATCGCGCAGGCGTGCGTGGCCTGCCACCCGGGCGACGGGCGCG